>JBOGSD010000048.1:0-40031 GCA_050695215.1 bacterium | reverse complement strand
CCAGGAGATGCCTCCCGGCGAGGGTATCGGGTATTAGCCCCGGTTTCCCGAGGTTGTCCCCGTCTGCGGGGCAGATTGCCCACGTGTTACTCACCCGTTCGCCGCTAGAGTTGAACCGATCCTTGCGGACCAGCCAACCCTCGCTCGACTTGCATGTTTGAGGCACGCCGCCAGCGTTCGTCCTGAGCCAGGATCAAACTCTCCGTCGGACTCTTCGTGGTGAACGGACAAGCCGTTCACTCAAAGGATCCGGGGATTCGATGCGGCTCCTTACCACTATGCAGTTTTCAAGGTTCAGCGGGGATTTGGTGCCCCGAGGCAACTACTATATTTACCACCCCACGCTAAGGGTGTCAATGGCTACGCAGCCTTCACCATACCTGGACCGAAACAGGAACTGTCCCCGTAGTCTTGGAAACCCGCCTCGTGATTCCAATGGTCATCGGCCTGGGCCTCGCCACGGCGGCGAGCGCTGCAGCGCGCCTGATGGGGCTTCTCACTACCGGCGGGGCGCTAGCCGCGGTGGCGATCGGAACAGCGGTGTTCGCCGGCGGAGGATGGGGTCTGGCCCTGACGCTCATCGGAGCGTTCGCCCTGACCGGGGTGGCGACGCGCTATCGCCGCGGTGAGAAAATTCAGCCTGAGCACCGGCGGGGACGGTCGGCCGCTCAGGTTTTGGCGAATGGCCTGATTCCGGCAAGCCTCGCCGTGGCGGCCGCGGCGTTCAAGCTCCCGTGGGCGCTGGCGGGGGCCACGGGCGCGATCGCCGCTTCTGCCGCGGACACCCTCGCCACCGAAATCGGGCTGCTCACCTCGAGGCCGCCTCGCCTGATCACCACCGGAACCGTCGTGCCGCGTGGCCGGTCGGGGGGGATCACGCTGCTCGGGACGATCTGCGGGATTGGCGGCGCCGCGGCGACCGCCCTCCTTGGACGGTTCTTCCTCCCTCCCCCAGCCGGTCCGGGATTCCTCGCGGCGGCCGCAGGCGGGACCGCGGCGATGGTCGCCGACAGCCTGCTCGGGGCCACGCTGCAGGCGCGGTACCGCTGCCCGGCGTGTGGGGAAGAGGGTGAGACGGCACAGTGCACCTGCGGCGCGGTGCGGCGCTTGGCAGGCGGCGTGGCTTGGATGACCAACGATGTGGTGAACCTGATCATGGCCGGGGTTGGCGCACTGGTGACGGCGCTCCTGCCCAGGTAACGACACACTCTGTCTCCCGCCGACTGCGGCTGCCTAGCGCGCTAACGAAGAGAGGGAGGCTTCCGCCTCCCTCCCCAACGGCGTCGCACGGTTGGACTGGTGAGGTTTAGGCGCCTCCGGCGTACTTGGCCGCGTACGGGCCGACCACGGGGATCGAGAACATCTTGCCGTTGTACGCCTGCACCGCGTAGTAGATCGACAGAATCAGCCAGCCAATCCAGACGAGCATGGCGACAAGAAACAGCGGCGGGACAATGGCCGTGAGGATGAGAGAGCCTACATACACGACAACGAAGGCGAGGATGAAGAGGAGCGACTGGACGGCATGGAACTTCATGAAGCGGTTGTTCTTCATGTCCGTGAGCAGGACGACGACGGCGATAATGCCGATAGGATACCCCAGGGCTGCCAGGAGCTTGTTCTCGTTGCTCATCGGCTGCATGCTCGGCTGCTGCATTCTCCCGCCTCCTCGATGACGCGTCTCCAGACTGTTCCGCCAGCGACGCCGATTTCCTGCCGTCCGCCGAGCCTGCCGGCGGGGTTTCTCTCGCGGGAGGGCCGGCCGGGCAGCGGCGAGCTGCTCCACCCGGAACGGGCCTTCCCCTCCCCTCGCCCGCTAGCCTTGCTTCTTCCGGTGGTCGACGACCGCCTTACCGATCTTCAGAGCGATCGCCCCGCCGGGGACCACCAGGTTGACCGCTTCGCCGCCCACGTCGAAAAGCACGTCGCGGTTGAAGATGCGTCGCATTTGCTGCTGGAAGGCTCGGCCGTCCGTATTCACCTTGCCGGTGACGGCGTCAAACTCCACGACCGCCTTCTTGCTCCGCGCCTCCCAAACGTACTCGAAGGCATAGACGGGATGGTAAAGCATGTGCAGCCCCTCGATCTCGATCCCTTCCTCGAAGACCTGGTCGGCTTCATAGGGGGTCATCAGCTGCGTGACGACGCGCTGGACCACCGCGGAGGCCTTGACCTCGGGTGGCACGACGATCGCGTCCGCGGGCGCAAAGGTCGAGAGGTCGGTGATCTCCTCGCGGCCCGCGGCGGCGACTTCGGGAGCCTGCACTTCCGCCCCACTCAGGCCGTCGATCAACCGCTCCATCCGGACGTCGTCCTCGCAGTGCTCCATGCCCCGGACGATGAAATGGCGCGGCGGGCCGTCGGCGGCCGTGTAATCGGTGCCGGCCACCGTCACCGCCTTCACCGTGCCGTCCCCCACCGGCACGCGATATTCCCGCCCCCGGTCGAAGACGATGCGTTTGTGCGCTTTGATCTCCCAGAGCGGCTCGAAGCGTTTCTCGATCGAGGCGACCTTGATCTCGTCAGCCTTCGGGCGCAGCAGGAGCCGCGACAGCGAGCCGAAGGCGGCCATCTTCTGATCCCACGCCTTCTCGCGGGCCGATTCAAACGGGACCTGGGGCTCGATCAGGAACACCTTCTGGTCTGAAACCGTGATCTCCATGGCTAGCCTCCCATCACCCCGGAGAGCGACGCGCGTTCGAGGCGGCGGAGGTGCTGGTCCAGCGACCACATCGCCACGCGATCTCCCCGCCCCTGCGCCCGCCTCGCGATCTCGCCGGCCGCGCGCCTGCCGCTGGCCAGGGCGCCCTCCATGAATCCCTGGACGACGTCGGTGTGCTCGCCGGCGAAGTGCAACCGTCCCTCCGGCAAGGCGATCACCGGACCGAAGGCGGTCATCGTACCGGGACGGTAGTGAGAGTAGCTGCCCCGGGTGTAGCGTTGATCGTTCCAGTAGATGCTGGCGCCCTGCTCGAAGAGTGGCCGCGAACTAGGATAAATCCGTTCCACCTGGGCGAGGGCCGAAGCGATGCGCTCGTCTGGTCGCATCCGCCCCAACTGCTCAGCGTCCGTGCCGCCGAGGAAGCAGGTGAGGATGCCGCGGCGGCCGGGCTGGTTGCCGGTGGTGTCCCAGGTGCAGTGAATCGGCAGGTCGGTAATCGTGAAGCCGCTGAAGCCGCGCCGCAGCCAGAAGCGCCGCCGGTACTGCAGCAAGACCTTGGCCAGCCCCCCGTACGCCATGCCCTCGACCGCCTCGCGTTTCGGCGGGTACAGCCCCGGCCGGATCTCGATCTGGCGCAGGATCGGTGTGGGCACGGCCAGAACCGCGTAACCGCCCTCGGCGACCAGTACGCGGCCGCGGCGGCGGTAGCGCACGCGTACGCCGGCGGGATCGTGCTCCACAGCCTCGACCTCCGCCTCCAGTTCCACGCGGTCGCCCAACGGCTTGCCAAAGGCGGTCGCCAGGGCGTCTGCGCCGCCGCCGATCCGGAAAGCGAGGAATCCTTCCTCAGGAACGTGCTCGACGAGTTTGACGTCGCGAGCGTACATGAGCAGCGAGAGGTCGGACAGGTCGGTCGCGTAGCATCCGGAGAGCCAGGCGCTATAGTACGCCTTGACGAAGGGGACGAGGTTCGGCCGGTCCATCCACTCGTCGAGGCTGATCCGATCCAGGCGAGTAGGATCAAGCGCCCTCCAGGGGCGGCGCGGATCGGGGATCTGCGTCCCCAGCCAGGCCGACTGTCCGTCGAAGCGATCGATGTCCGCCTCGACACGCGGACCGAAAGCGCCGATATCGTCAGCGTCCCTGAACTGCCCGTTGAAGTACAGCGCCTCGCGCCCCTTGGGCACGCGGCGCGTGGGAATGCCGAATTCCTTCATGTAAGCCAGGACGGTCGAGTGGTTGGTGTCCACGTACTCGCCGCCGAGCTCGGCGTACTGCCCGCCGGCGAAGTAACCACGGAGCGTGTGGGTGCGGCCCCCCAGGCGGTCACGGGCCTCCAGCACCCGCACCGCGATCCCCCGCCGCTGCAGCTCCCAGGCGGCGGCGAGGCCGGCCAGCCCTCCGCCGACGACGATCACCCGGCGCGGCGCCGCGCCGCGCACCATCGGCGGCTGCAGCCCCTCCAGCACAGCCGCTGCGGCCTCGGGCAGCAACGCCCCGCCGCCGGCGGCCAGCAGCCCACTGAGAAACTCCCGACGGGAGATCATGGAGGTGGAGGGGCCTGGTGCACTTCGTGGGCGGCCCGAAGGCCGGACTCAATCGCGCCCTGGATCCAGGCGTGCGTAAGGGAGGCGTGCTCCCCGGCGAAGTGGATGCGCCCCTCGGGGGCGATGATGGCATCGTGCAACAGCGTCTGCTGGCCGGGATCGAACAAGGCGAACGCTCCCCCGGCGAACTCGTCATGGTGCCACATCTTGGAAGTGCCGAATTCGAAGGTCTCGAGGACCTGGGGGTGGATGTGGGCGACATTTTCGAGGGCCTGCACGATGCGGTCCTCGGGCGCCAGGGAGCCCCACCGATGGGCGTCCTCCGACCAAGTATAGCTGGCCAGCAGCACCCCCCTCCCGGTATCACGCCCGTGCTCGGGATAGTAGAGGTTTCTAATGGGCAGATCGGTCACGCTCCCCCCGCCGAAGATTCCTTCGTCTTCCTCCCAGAAGCGGGTCCGGCACTGGAAGAAGATCTTGGCCGAAGCGTCGTAGTGCAGCTGCCGGACGGCCCGCTGCTTGGGTCGCGAGAAAGGCTTGATCGCTTCGACGTGGCGCATCACCGCAAACGGCACGGTGAGAATGGCGAACTCCCCCCGAGCCTGCGCATGGCCCGCCGGGGTCCGGTAATGCACGATCACCTCGTGGAGTGTCTGGTCGATGGCGGTCATCCGGGCGCTGAAGTGAATCCGGTCGGCGAGCGTTGGGAGGAAGGCCGTAGGGAGCCGGTCCATCCCCCCTTCGATCTGGAGCATGTCCGTGTAGAAGCGGCCCGCCTCTTCCCGCAGCAGTTCCAGGAAGGAAGAATTCATCAGCGCTTCCTGGTTCCACAACAGGCCGAATAGCTCCACGGCTTCCTCAGGCCACTCGTTCAGCTCCAGGAATTCACGCACGGAATACTGGTCGTACTGACTGGCGAGCTCGGGCCAGACGGCGTCGCCATCTTCCTCAATTCTGCGGATGATCGGTTGCAGGCAGGTCGTCCAGAGCTGGGTCACGGTGCGATCGGCGTGTTGGTCGCCAAGGCCGAGGGTGAGGCGTCCGGGGTCGGCGTCGGCCTCTCCGATGCGTATCCGCTGCCCCTGCAGATGGTAATAGCCGCGGGGATTGTTCATCGCAAACGGCGCCACCGGCAGAGCGAACTTCTCCACATACGCCAGAGTCAGCGTGTGACTCCGGGGGATGCGCATGGCGCCGGCTTCGGCGTAGAGCCCGGGCGCAAACGGATCGCGCAGGGTCTGGACACGGCCGCCCACGCGGTGTTGGGCCTCCAGGATCAGCGGATCATGCCCGGCGCGCAGGAGTTCAGCCGCCGCGACCAGGCCGGCCATCCCCGCGCCGACGACAACGACCTTCTTGGGCCGGGTCGCCCTCGCGGGCAGGCCGCTGCGGATCAGCCCGAGGTAGTCGAGTCCGCGCGGCATCAGGTGGTGAAGTTCGCACGCTTCCGTACGCTACCTGCACGTCCGATGTCGAAATTGTGCCACCAGGCGAGCCGAACCAGCTCACCCACGTGCGGCGCGAGAGCGGGAAACGGAGAGGCCTCCCACGTCGGGAGGCCTCTGGAAGCAGGTCCGTGATCGAAATCGCTACATCGGCGGCATCGGGGGCATGCCGGCGCCGTTCTTGTCCTCCTCCGGCTTGTCCACGACCATCGCCTCCGTGGTCAGCAGCAGGCTGGCCACGCTGGCGGCGTTCTGCAGCGCCGACCGCACCACTTTGGCCGGGTCGACGATGCCGGCCTTCATCATCTCGACGAACCGTCCGGACATGACGTCGTAGCCGTGCCCGGCGGGTTGCTCCCGCATCTGCTCGACGATGATCGAGCCCTCCTGGCCGGCGTTGAGCGCCAGCTGGCGGGCGGGCTCCTCGAGAGCCCGCTTGACGATGCCCACGCCCATCGCCTCGTCGCCCTGGGCGTCGGTCTTGGCCAGCCCCTTGGCCGCGGTGATCAGGACCACCCCGCCGCCGGAGACGATGCCCTCTTCCACGGCCGATCGGGTGGCGCGGAGGGCGTCCTCGGTGCGCGTCTTGCGATACTTCAGCTCCGCCTCGGACGGCGCCCCTACCTTGATCACGGCCACGCCGCCGGTGAGCTTGCCGGCGCGCTCCTGCAGCTTCTCCTTGTCGTAGTCGGAGTCGGTCTCCTCGATCTGCTTGCGCAGCTGGGCGACCCGATTCTTGATGTCATCCGGGCTGCCGCCGCCGCCGACGATAATCGCCTCTTCCTTGCGCACCTTCACCTGGCGGGCCTTGCCTAGCTGGCCGACCGTAGTGTTCTCCAGCTTGAGGCCGACTTCATCGCTGATCACCTGGCCGCCGGTGAGGATGGCGATGTCCTGCAGGATGGCCTTGCGGCGGTCGCCGAACGCCGGCGCCTTTACCGCCACGATGGCCAGCGTGCCGCGGAGCTTGTTCACGACCAGGGTAGCGAGGGCCTCGCCTTCCAGGTCCTCGGCGATGATCAGCAGCGGCTGCCCCACCTGCACGACCTTCTCCAGGACTGGGAGCAGATCTTTCACCGCACTGATCTTCTTGTCGGTGATCAGGATCAGCGGGTCCTCGACCGTCGCCTCCATCTTCTCGGGATCGGTGATGAAGTATGGGGAGACGTAGCCCTTGTCGAACATCATCCCCTCGGTGAACTCCACCGTGGTCTCGATCCCCTTGGACTCCTCGACGGTGATGACGCCGTCCTTGCCCACTTTGTCCATGGCGTCGGCGATGATCTTGCCGATGGCGGGGTCGTTGGCGGAGATGCTGGCGACGTGGGCGATGTCCTCGCGGGTCTCCAGGGGGCGGGCCTTGCTCTTGATCTCTTCCACCACACTCTCCACGGCCCGATCGATGCCGCGCTTGAGCGCCATGGGGTTGGCGCCGGCGGCGACCATCTTCAGCCCGTCGCGGATCATCGCGTGGGCCAGGATGGTGGCGGTGGTGGTGCCGTCGCCGGCGACGTCCTCGGTCTTGGTGGCCACTTCGCGCACCAGCTGAGCGCCCGCGTTCTCGAAGGGGTCTTCCAGTTCGATCTCCTTGGCCACCGTCACGCCGTCATGCGTAATCGTGGGCGCTCCGAACTTCTTTTCCAGCACCACGTTGCGGCCTTTGGGGCCCAGCGTGATGCGCACGGCGTTGGCGAGCTTGTTGACGCCCCGCTCCATCGCCCGCCGCGCGTCCTCACTGAACGACAGCATCTTCGGCACTACCGGTCACCTCCGTGGGAGTCTGTGGCGCTCGGGCGCGTGTTAGGCCTTGGCCTTCGCCGGGGTGCGCTCGACCACGGCAAGGATGTCGGACTGGCGGAGGATCAGGTATTCGTCGTCCTCGTGCTTCCATTCGGTGCCGGCGTACTTGGCGAAGAGCACCCGGTCGCCCACCTTGACGTCGAGCGGGCGGCGCTTCTCCCCCTCGTCATCCCATTCTCCGGGGCCGACAGCCATGACTTCGCCCTGCTGGGGCTTTTCCTTGGCCGTGTCGGGGAGGACGATCCCACCTTTGGTGCGTTCCTCCTCCTCCAGCGGTTTGACGACCACGCGGTCGCCGAGTGGCTTGAGCTTCATTGACGTCCCTCCTGGACTGGACCCGGGCCGGAATTGGCCCGGCGTCGAAGTAGTCGATTAGCACTCTCACCGATGGAGTGCTAATCCACCTGCTATCGTAGGCAGGGGGGGCCGCCGTTTCAAGACCCAGTTTGACCGGACCGTCTGGGGAAGATACGGGGGATGCAGTGCCAGGACGTGAACGATCGAACGATCACCCTCCCCCCGGGTGCGGCCCAGGCCGGCGGAGAAACCGCTGATTCGGGCCTTGCCCACAGGTTTGTGCACATTATCCACAGGCTGGTTGGCCCCAGGGGAAGACGAACATTAGTCTGTCCCTGAAACAGGTTCCTCCGGGGAACGCGGAACACTGGGGCTATCCTTCTGTTGTGAGTACTTCTTGAGGCAGGAATCAGGCCAGGGGAAGATCCGCGGCGGCGCGCAGGTTCAGGCCGTCCCGCTCCCCCCTGGCCAGGCGGGCCGCCCCGGCGGCGCCGATCATCCCGGCGTTGTCGGTGCAGAGAATCGGGGGCGGGACCAGCAGCGGGACCGCCCGGGCCGCCGCCTCTGCCTCGGCGCGGCGCCGGAGCAGCCGGTTGGCGGCGACGCCCCCGGCGAGCATGACGCTGCGCGGGCCATACTCCTCGACCGCTCGGAAGAGTTTGGCCACCAGGGTTTCGACGATGGCGCGGCGAAAACTGGCGGCGAAATTCCTGACGAATGGCTCCGTCGGGGTCTCCCCGCGCCAAGCGCGGAGGGCGGCGGTCTTGAGCCCGCTGAACGAGAACTCGTACCCGCCGCCGGCGAAGGGACGGGGGAACGTGACGCGGTCGGGGTCGCCCTCCTCGGCAAGGCGGTCCAGCGGCGGTCCCCCCGGATAGCCGAGCCCCATCATCCGCCCCACTTTGTCGAACGCTTCACCGGCCGCATCATCTCGCGTGCGTCCCAGGATCTCATAGCGCCCCTCTTCCTGCATCAGGATGAGGTCGGTGTGGGCTCCAGAGACGATGAGCACCACCGCGGGCAGCCGCCACGCCTCGCGGTCGAGCCGGTTGGCGTAGATGTGCCCCTCCAGGTGGTTGACGCCGAGCAGCGGGAGGCCGCGGACATAGGCCAGCGCCTTCGCCGCGGCGACGCCGACCGTCAGGCTGCCCACCAGACCCGGGCCGCGCGTGACGGCGACCGCGTCGATCGCGTCGAGACCGACCCCGCACTGCTCCAGCGCGTCGTCGATCACCGGCAGCAGGCGTTCGATGTGCCGGCGCGATGCCAGTTCCGGCACGACCCCGCCGAACCGCTGGAAGAGATCGGCCTGCGAGGCGATGACGTTGCTATGCAGGCGGAAGTCGGCGCCGACGACGGCGGCCGCGGTCTCGTCGCAGGAGGTCTCGATCCCCAGCAGCAGCACGGACGCTAGCGGGAGCGGTAAAACGCGGTCCTCAGTTCCTCGAACCGGTCCCTGAAGGCCTGCTCCCAGATGTTCCCCGTCCACATGACGATGGCGTCTTCGCTGTTGTCGTTGTAGTAGCTGCGCCGGACCCCGACGTCCCGGAACCCGTACTTGCGGTAGAGGGCCTGGGCGACGGTATTGGAGCGGCGCACCTCCAGCTGGATCCACCGCGACCCGCGCTCCCGGGCCCGCTCGATCATCGCGATGAGGAGGGCCTCCCCGATCCCCTGGCCGCGCTGGGGCGGGTCGACGGCGATCGTGGTGATATGGGCCTCGTCGAGGACCACCCACATCCCGGCATAGCCCACGACGATGCCGTCGCGGCGCCCCACCATGTAGATGGCGGTGCGGTTGTTTTCCAACTCGTGGACATAGGCGTCCCGCGGCCACGGCGTGGGAAACGAACGGCGCTCGATCTCCAGCACCGCGGAGATATCCGCGGCGGACATCGGCGCGATATCGATGCGGGTGATTTCCTTAACCACGGCGCTAGCCCATTCTACCCTATCGCTGTCACCGCGGGACTGCGGCCATAACGGGGCGCCAGGCGGTAAGGATCGTCACGCCGCCCGGCCAGCAGCCGCGCGCGGCCCAGGGAGGCCACGACGGCCGCCCGCGGCACGCCGGCAGGGGGAGGCGCCGCCCGAGCGGCGGGGAGGGCGCGGTGAATGGATTCCCTCCAGCGCGCCAGGCCATCGCCCAGCAGCAGCACCGGCTGCTCAGGCGGGATGACCTCCGCCAGCCGCTCCGGTGGTAGCACGGTGTCGTCCGCCAGCCGCGTGAGGGTGAGATCCTCCTCGTAGCGGAAGAGCGCCGCCGCGACCTCGCCCCGCTTGGCGTCGAGGATGGGCGCGATCAAGCCCGGACCCGGCGCGGTTGCGGCGAGGCCCTCCAGGGTGGAGACGCCGATGACCGGGATCCCGGCCGCCCGCGCCCACGCCGCGGCAGAGGCGATGGCGATGCGGAGGCCCGTGAATCCGCCCGGGCCGCTGGAGACAGCCAGCCCTTCGATGTCCCCGCGCTGGAGGCCGGCCTCTACCAGCAACCGTTCCACCGCGGGCAGGAGCCACTCCAGGTGGCGCATCGGCACCAGCGCCGTCACCTCCGCAAGCAGCCCCTCCGCCCCGACGACGGCGACGCTGCCGTAGGAGGTGGCGGTCTCCAGGCCGAGGACGCGCACCGGGGATTAGGCGGGCGCCCGGGTGCGCGGGCTGGAGACGGCGGCCACGGCGGCAGCGGGGCCTTCGCCCTCAGCGGTCAAACCGATGGTCCGCTCGTCGGGATCTCCGCCGAAGGCCATCTCCACGTGGAGCAGCGGCGGCCGCAGAAACTGAGGAACTTTCTCCGCCCACTCGATCACGGTGACGCCACGCTCGAAGAGCTCCTCGAGGCCGAGTTCCGCCGCCTCGGCAGCGTCGAGGCGAAAGAGATCCACGTGAAACATCGGCATCGGACCCCCGTACTCGCGGATCAGCGTGAAGGTAGGACTGGCCACGTACCCTGAGGCGTTCAACCCCTCGGCGATGCCCCGGGCCAGCACGGTCTTGCCCGTGCCCAGTTCGCCCCCCAGCCCCACGGTGTCTCCGCGGCGCAGGGAGCGTCCGAGGCGGCGGCCCAGCTCTAGTGTTTCCGCTTCGCTCCATGTGATCAGGGTCATGTGAACCACACACCCTTCAGGCTGAGGCGCAGATCGCCCATGGGCTCTTATTCGACAGGACGCACGCGCAGCCGCAGACCCTCCAGCCCCACGACCTGCACGCGGGCGCCCTCGCCGATGGCGCCGGCCTCGGCGCGCGCCGTCCAGATCTCCCCCTGCACGTAGACCATTCCCTCCGGCTCCAGCGCGGTGCGGGCCACGCCGGTGGCGCCCATCAACCCTTCGGTGCCGCTGCGCACCGCGGCCCGCTGCGCGCGCATGCCCGCGCCGACGGCAAAGAGGAAGAACGCGGCCAGCGCCGCGGCGACTCCCAGGATCAGCTGCAGCGAGATGCGCAGAAACGGCGCCTGGCGCGAGGTCAGCAGGATGGCGCCGAAGACGAAGGAGACGACGCCGCCGAAGGTGAGGACACCGTGACCCGGCACCTTGATGTCGGCGATGAACATCACGACGGCCAGGGCGATCAACAGCAGCCCCGCCGCATTGACCTCCAGGATGGCGAAGGAGGCGAGCCCCAGGATGAGCGCGATGCCGCCGACCACCCCGGGCAGGATCAACCCCGGGTTGTAGAGTTCGGCCAGGATGCCGATGATGCCGATGTTCAGCAGGATGAACCCGATGTTGGGATCGGCGAGGAGGCGCAGGAATTGCTCGGTGACGTCCTGCCCGACGGTTTCGATGCGCGCGCCCGCCGTGGCCAACCGGCGCGGTCCGTCCACCATCGTCACGGTCCGCCCGTTCACGGCGCGCAGCAGATTGTCGGTGTTCGTGGCGATCAGGTCGATCACGCGCAGCCGGAGCGCCTCTTCGGCCGTGGCCACGACGCTCTCGCGCACGGCCCGCTCCGCCCAGTCGGCGTTGCGGCCGCGGCGCCGGGCGATGCCGCGGATATTGCCGACCGCGTCGTTGGTCACCTTCTCCAGCAGGGTCTTGTCTTGCTGCTGCCCTTCCCCCTCGCCTTCCCCGCCGCCGATGGAGACGGGGTGCGCGGCGCCGATGCGTGTGGCCGGCGCCATCGCGGCGACGTGCGCCGCGTAGGTGATGAAGACCCCTGCCGAGGCGGCGCGCGCCCCTTCGGGGGCCACGTAGACGATGATCGGCACCGTGGCGTTGAGCATGGCCTTGGTGATGTCGTCCATCGATTTGACCAGGCCGCCGGGAGTATCGAGCCGGATCAGCAGCGCCTCGGCGCGCGCCTCCTCCCCCTGGCGGATCGCCCGCAGGATGTAGCGGGCGGTGGCCGGCGCGATCACGCCTTCCACGTCGATGCGGTGCACCACCCGCCCCGCCGGGGCACCGGGCGGCGCGCTCGGGGATGGGGCTGCCCCGCCTGCCGGGCCCGACGCGGCCATCGCCAGGCCGACCATCGCGAGGATGACAGGGAGGCTCAGCCGCCAGGGGAGGCCGCCTCGTGACGTGACCACCGTGCTCAACTCCCTCCCGCCCCGAGCGGGGCGACTGCGTCGGGCGTGGGCTTGACGATCTGCCGCTCATAAATCAGCCGGACGTCGTCAAGGGTGTTGATCTCGTCGGCGCTCTTGTCGGTGCGCCAGCGCTTGATGCGCGGGAAGCGCAGGGCGAACCCGGAGTCGTGCCGGTCGCTCCGCATCACCGCGTCGAAGGCGACCTCCAGGACGATCTCCGGGCGCACCACTTTCACCCGCCCCAGGTCGCGGATCGTGTGCTCCTGGAACCAGCCCGTCAACTCCGCGATCTCCTTGTCGGTCAGGCCGGAGTAGGCCTTGCCCACGGTGGCCAGCCGCTCCCCCTCCCGCACCGCGAACGTGACGTCGGAGAGGACCGCGGCCCGCTTACCGTGACCGTGCTCGGCGGCGACCACCACCACATCAAGCGTGGCCAGCTCCTCTTTGAGTTTCATCCACAGGCGGCCGCGCCGGCCGGGCTGGTAGGGAGCATCGAGCCGCTTCACCACCAGCCCTTCGTTGCCGCGGTTGCGCGCCTCGCGGAAACGCCGGCCGAGGTCGGAGGGACCGGCGGCGATCGTCGCCAGCGAGGGGCGGACGCGCCCGCCGAAGGGGAGCCGCTCCAACCGCTCCCGGCGATCGCGCAGCGGCTGATCCAGCAATTCATCCCCGTCCAGGTGCAGCAGGTCGAAGACCATCAGTGTCACGGGGATCTGATCGACGAGGCGGCCGGGATCTTTGCGCCGCAGCCGCTGCTGCAGGAGAGAGAACGCCAGCGCCTGCTCTCCTCGCCACGCCAGGATCTCCCCGTCGACGATGTATTGCCGGCCGAGCGCGCGGAGATCGTCGTGCAGATCGGGGAACGCGCCGCCGATATCGTCGAGCGTGCGGGAGTAGATGGCGAGGCGGTCCCCGGCCACGTGCACCTGCGCGCGGATGCCATCGTACTTGTCCTCCACCAGCAGCGCGGGAGCCGCGCCCTCACCGCGCAACGGCGTGAACGCCTCCTCCGGCGTGAAGATGGTCTCGGCCAGCATGAAGTGAAACGGGCGATGCAGCTGCAGCCGCGCCTCCGCGAGCCGCCCGCGCCGCGCCATGACGGCGACCTCGCCGGCATGGCTGATCAGCATGTTGGCCTGGCGCACCAGCGGCAGCAACGCGCGGCGGTTCGATTTGCCGCCGTCGGCGTCCGGCGCGAAGGCCGCGGCGATCGCTTCTTCGAGCAGCCCGGCCTTGAGCCCCACCCGCAGGTCCGTGGTGATGATGCGCACCAGATACTTGGCCTCCAGCGGCGAGGCCGCGGCGAGCAGCTCGGACAGCCCAGCCGTCTTGGCGGCGCGCGAGCCTTTGCCCGAGGCAGAGGCGATGCGCGTGAACGCGTCGCGGACCCCGCCCAGCGTCAACGGCGGGCCCGGCGGCCGCGGCGCGCGCGGGGCGGCCAAGGCCTCTCCGGCCACGTCGCCGAGATCACCGTAGCGCAGGTAGGCGTCGTGCAGCCAGGCGTCATCCTTGCCGGAGAGGTGCTGGATGACCTCCACCAGGGCAGATGCGCCGACGGTGAGCTGGCGGGGATCCCCCGCGGGAAACGCGGCGCCGGTCAGGAAGGTCGCGGCAGTGCGCAGATCGTCGTCATCAAGCGCGTGGAAGTACCGTGCCAGCCGGTCGGCCTTCTCGAGTTTGCTCGACGTCCCGGCGACGGCGTCCAACGTCTCGGCCAATACGCGGAAGGGCGATGCACCGCGGGGAGAATCCATCATGTTCATCATAGCCCACCGCGGAAGGAGCGGCAGCGCGGCTAGCGCAGCCTGAAGATCCTCACCGGGTCAGCGAATCGCCGGTGCGGGAGCGGGCGCGGGCGGCCTCGATAAACGCGGCAAAGAGGGCGGCCTGGCGCTCATCGGTGCGCGCCATCCGCTCGGGGTGCCACTGGACGCTCAGAAGAAACCGGCCGTCCACCGCTTCGAGGGCCTCGATCAGGCCGTCCTCGGACGTGGCGACGACCCGCAATCCCGCGGCGGGACGATCCACCACCTGGTGGTGGAAGGAGTTCACGGCCGCTTCGCTCACCCCCAGGATGGCCGCCAGTCGGGAGTCCGGCGCGATCCGCACGCGGTGGACCGGTGCCGACTCGGGCGGCTCCGGGCGCTGCCGTTTCTGGTAGTGCGCCAGGACATCGACGCCGCGCAGCGAGAGATCCTGCACCAGGGTGCCGCCGAGAGCGACGTTCAGCGTCTGGTGGCCGCGGCAGATGCCGAAGACCGGCAGGTCGCGAGCCACGGCCGCCCCGACGACCAGGATTTCCAGGCGGTCGCGCTCGCCGTCGATCTCCACCGTCTCGGCGACGCGCACATCGATCTCCTGGTGGTAGAGGTTGGGGTGCACGTCGAGCCCGCCGGCGAGCAGGATCCCGTCCACGCTGGCCAGCGGCGCCAGATCGGTCTGCGGCATGAGGAGGACGGGGTCGCCGCCCGCCGAGCTGATCACGTCGAGATAATGCGCGGGCGTGCGCGGCGCCTGCCGTGGCCAGGTGACGGCGATCCGGGGGCGGCTCATCGGCGTGGCTTCATGGACGCGTGTCCGCGCAGAACCCGCACACGGCCGGATCGGCTTCGCTGCTGACGATGACTTCCTCGCGGGTAAGCCGCACAGAGCGGAAGGTGTAGATGACCGGCCAGTCCTGCTGGGTGAGGATGGGATTGAACTGCTTCTCCAGCAGCCGCAGCAGCGCGGCGGGGACGGGGAATCCGTTCACCCGCAGGCTCTCGACCTGGAAGTACAGATCTTTCGTCCCCTCCACGGCGAAGGCGCCTTTCATCTCCACGCGCGTGGGCCGGTTGAGCAGGGGCACGGTGCCGGTGCCGTAGAGGGCCGCCCCGTCGGACCAGAGGCGGATGTCCTCGTAGGCGTGGGCGGCGAAGTACTGCTCCAGGCTGCGCAGGCTGACGCGGAGGTAGATCGCGGTCGACCGGGCCGACTCGACGCGGAAGGATCCCTGACGCAGGGCGGCCACGTTCAGGGTGACGCCGCGCAGCCGGGTCCAGGCCTCGTCGATCACCAGCCCGCCGCTGGCCACGCGGGCGCGCCGGGCGTAGAAACTGATCCGGGCATAGCCGCCCTCATACAGGTCGGGCACCGCGTCCACCCGCAGCACCTCCGCGCCCCGGAAGAAACCGGCGACCGCCCGCAGCAACTGTGGGTCGTCCTGGGCGCGGGCCGGCGGCGCGGCCAGCAGCACCGCGGCGGCCAGCACGGCCGCACCGAAGAAGCCGCGGCAGGCGCGGCGGCGCGATCTCATCCTCAATCCGACGCCCCCAGGGTCTGCGCGTGGGCGAAGAGCGCGGGCACCCCGCCGGTGTGCCAGAAGAGGACGGTGTGGCCGCGCGCCAGCGTGCCGCGGCGGACCAGGTCGATCAGGCCCGCCATCGCCTTGCCGGTGTAGACAGGATCGAGCAGAATCCCCTCCGTGCGCGCGACCATTTTGATCGCTTCGATTGTGCCCACAGTGGGGATGCCGTACCCCTCCCCGACGTAGTCATCATAGACGAGGACGTCGTCGGGGTGCACCTCCCACTCGGTGTCCAGCAGACGCCCGAGATCCCGCACGATCCCCGTGACCCGCTGGGTCACCGTGGCCGCGGGAGGACCCGCGCTGATCCCTGTCACGGAGACGCCGGCGCGGCTCCACTTCGCGGCGGTGAGCAATCCCGACTGCGTCCCCCCGGAGGTGCTGGCGTGCACGATGGCGTCGGCCCGAACCCCCAACGCGTTCAACTGGCCGAAGGCTTCCAACCCGGCTTCGAGGTACGCGGCCGCGCCGAGTCCGGTCGATCCGCCGCGCGGAATGACGTAGGGACGCCGCCCCCGGCCGGTCAATTCCCGCGCCAGATCCTGGACGATCCCCATCAAGACGTACTCTTCCGTGGTGTTGATGAACCGCACCTCGGCGCCCAGGATCCGGTCGAGCAGGAGGTTGCCCTGCGCTTCGGCCGGTTCCTCACCGGTGAGGACCAGGATCGCCTCCCACCCCAGCAGCCGTGCCGCCGCGGCCGTTATGCGGGCGTGATTGGACTGGGCCGCGCCCACGGTGATGATCACGTCCGCCCCCTGCGCCCGCGCCTCTCCCAGGAGCAGCTCCAGTTTGCGCGCTTTGTTGCCGCCGAGGGCCAGTCCGGTGAGGTCATCCCGCTTGATCAGGATGCGGGGCCCGCCGAGGTAGCCCGAGAGCCGGGCGGCCTCCTGGATCGGCGTGGGTCGGACGGCCAGGGGAATGCGGGGGAGATGACCGAGCTGCATATCAGGCGAGGGCGCGGGGGTAGGCGCCGAGGACGCGGACGAAGGTGGCCACCGCTCGCAATTCAGTCAGCGCCGCCGCCATGGCCGGTTCGGCCGTGTGCGCGTCGATATCGACGTAGAAGATGTACTCCCAGGCGGAATCCGCGGCGGCCAGATCGCGGGCGGGACGGGACTCCAGTTTGGAGAGGTTCAAGGCCCGTCCGGCAAAGACGCCGAGGGCGCGCCACAGCGCGCCAGGCGCGTTGGCCGTCCCGAACACCAGTGACGTTTTGGCGGGCACGGACGGCGGCGCGGGCTCGCGGGCCAGCAGCAGAAACCGGGTCAGATTGCGCGGCGCGGTCTGGATCCCCTCGGCCAGAACGGCCAGCCCGTAGAGCTCCGCCGCCCTCCGGCTGGCGATGGCCGCGCTGCCGGCGAGGCGCTCTTCCGCCACGCGCCGGGCGCTGCCCGCGGTATCGTACTCCGGCACCGTCTGCCACCCGCGTGTGTCGATGAAGGCGGCGCACTGCGCCAGCGCCTGCGGATGGGAAAGCACCCGCGTCACCGTCGCCGGCGTCTCCCCGGGCAGCGCCAGCAGGCAATGGTTCACGGGGTGGGTGAGCTCCCCGGCGATGACCAAGGGCGAGGTGAGCAGCAGGTCGTACGTCTCGTTGATGGACCCCGCGTAGGAGTTCTCCACGGGGACGATCCCGCGGGTGGCCTGACCGGATTCCACCGCGGCGAAGACGCCGGCCAGGGTGCGCTGCGGCAGGCGATCCACCTCGCCGAACGCCGCGGCCAGGGCCTCGTCGCTGTAGGCCCCGGGCTCGCCTTGAAAGGCGATGCGTGACGCGATCGGCCCCCCGGCCCGGCATCCGTCACCGCCGCGAGGTCTCCGCCGTCGGGTGGGGGGCGGCGATGCCTTCCGCGATGAGCAGATCTCGCCGCCCGACCTCGCGATCGCCGCGGCGGTAGATGCGCCGCACGCGCGGGGCGATGGAGGTGAGGATCTCGTAGGAGATCGTCGACGCCCCGTCCGCCACCTCTTCGATGGGCAGCCCGGGTCCGAAGACCAGGACGGGGTCGCCCGGCCCCAGCGCCGCCGCCGATCCCCCGCCGAGGTTCACCGTGACATATTCCATGCTCACGCGCCCGACCACCGGAACCCGGCGCCCCGCCGCCAGCAGGGAGCCCTTGCCGCTGAGGACCCGCGGATACCCGTCGCCGTAGCCAATCGTGACGGTGGCGATCCACGCCGGCTCCGCTGCCGTGAACGTCCTCCCGTATCCGACGGTCGCTCCTGGGGAGACCTGACGCACCTGCGCCACCTTCCCCCACAACGCCATCGCCGGGCGCAGAGCGATGGCCCCAGCCAGGTGCGGGGCCGGGAGCAGGCCGTAGAGGCCCAACCCGAGGCGGACCATGTCCAGGCGCGACGCCGGATGGGCCAGCAGGCCCGCGGTCGCGGCGGCGTGACGGACCGCCCGGGGGAATCGCGCGCGCACCGCCGCTGCGGCCGGAGCGAATCGTTCCAGTTGATGGTGAGTGAAGGCGGCATCGCCCTCGGCCGCAGCCAAGTGGGTAAAGACCCCTTCCACTTGGAGTCCCAGAGCGAGCGCCCGCTCGGCAGCCTCCGCGGCGCGCTCAGGAGGGAACCCGAGACGGGTCATGCCGGTATCGAATTTGAGATGGACTCCGGCCGCCTCTCCCCCTCCGCCCGCCGCGGCGGCACCCGAGAGACCGGCCTCGTCGTACACGGTGATGGCCAGACCGGCGGCACCGGCGGCGGCCTCTTCGCCGTGGGCAGGGCCCAACACGAGGACCGGCGCGCGGATCCCTGCGCGCCGCAGCAGGAGTCCTTCCGCCACCGTCGCCGTCCCCAGCATGGCCGCGCCTGCCTCCTCAACCGCGCGCGCCACCGCCACGGCGCCGTGACCGTATCCGTCTGCTTTGACCACGGCGAGCACCTGTGCCGGAGCGACCAGGGCGGCGACGGCATCGAGGTTCTCCGCAATGGCGTCGAGGTCCACCTCCGCCCAGGGACGCATCTCCGGCGGGGGAACGGTCACGGCAGCAGCTGGATGGGGCCGGCGAGGGGTTCGGTCAAGACCGCCTGGCGTGCGCGCGGGATAGCATCGGCGACCTCGCGGGCCAGCAGACCGGCGGGACCGAGCCGTTCCGCCACCAGGTCTCCCGCCACCGCGTGCAGGTAGGCGCCCAGCCACGCCGCGACCAGAGGCGGCGTCTTCTGGGCCAGATAGGACGCGATCACGCCGGTGAGGACGTCCCCCATGCCTCCGGTCGCCATGCCCGGGTTGCCGGCGGGGACAATCAGCGCGGCTCCCTGAGGCGGCGCCACCACGGTGCGCGCCCCCTTGAGCACGACGATCGCTCCAAAGCGCGCCGCGGCCTCTCGGGCCGCGCCCAGCCGGTCGCGCTGCACATCCGCCGTGGACCGCCCCAACAGCCGCCCCATTTCCCCCGGGTGGGGTGTGAGGATCTTCTGGGCGCGGCTCCGCGTCAGCGCCTCTTCCTTGCCGGCCAGCACGTTCAGGGCGTCCGCGTCCAAGACGAGGGGGACACGGCCGTCGGCCAGCAGCCGCTGGATCAGCAGAGCGACGCCGGGCCCCCTGCCCAGCCCGGGACCGACCGCCACCGCGTCGGCCTCCGCCGCCAGTTCGGCGAGCCGGCTCCAGGCCGCCTCAGCGAGCGCGCCCTCAGCGTCTGGGAGAGGATGGGGCATCGCCTCCACCTCACGCGCGGCCACGATCGGATAGATGGACTCCCCGACGCCCAGGCTGACCAGGCCGGCCCCGGCCCGTAGCGCCCCCAGCGCGCACAGCGAGGGGGCGCCGGTGAAACCCACCGATCCAGCGCAGACGAGCACGTGGCCGAACGTCCCCTTGTGCGCGTCAGGGGGACGCGCGGGGAGCGCGGTGCGCGCCATCTGGGGGGTGACCGCCGCCGCGCCCACCTTGAGACGCTCCAGCAGGGCGGGGGGATAGCCGATGTCGGCCACATAGATGCGGCCGGCGTGGGCCGCTCCCGGATAGAGGAGCAGGCCGACCTTGGGCAACCCCATGGTCACGGTGGCGGTGGCGCGGACTGCTGCGCCGGGGGTGGCGCCGGTATCGGCATCCATCCCGGAGGGCAGGTCCACGGCGACGACGGGCGCCGGCGCCGCATTGGCCGCCTCGATCATCTGCGCCGCCAGCCCCATCGGCTTTCCCGTGAACCCGGTGCCGAACAGGGCATCGACGATCACATCGGCGCCGCCCAGATGCCGGCGCGCCGCAGCCGCAGCCATGCTCGTGATCGACGTGACCTCTACGCCGGCCTCGCGGGCCAGGCTGAGGTTCCGGCGGGGCTCTCCGCGCACCTCGTCTTCGCGGGCCAGGAGGAGGACGTCGGCGTGCCATCCCCGCGCGGTGAGATGGCGGGCCGCCACCAGACCATCGCCGCCGTTGCTCCCCTTGCCCGCCAGCACGACACAGCGGCGCCCCCCGGGCGCCACGAAGCTGTGGACGACGTCGGCGGTACGGCGCCCGGCGTTCTCCATGAGCAGGGCGCGCGGGAGGCCGAACTCCTCCTCCGCCTGGCGATCCAGTTCGGCCATCTCTGCGCCGGTGACGAGCTGCATCCTCATGGGTTTCCCCAGATCTGCGAATCTCTCCTTGAGGAGGCATTCTGGTCGAGGCAGGCACCCTCCGAAACCGAACTACTGGATCACGGTTTCGTCTGATGCCTGCCTCGACCTTGGCGTCCTGATCCAGGGGGACGCCGGGACCTGAGGCAAACCGTGATCCTGTACTTCGGTTTGACGACGGTTCCGGCGTCCCCCTAAGATCATGCCCACACTATCCACAGCGCCCACAACGATGAACGGAGGTTCGGGATTGACGGTCTAGGTGACCACGCGTAGCATCACAGCTAGAGGGGCGCGAGCCTAACGGCAAAGTAGCCGACTCAAACACCGCGCACGTGGACGTCGAGAGCCCGGAAGGTCTTCTCGGGGGGTAACTCCCGAGATCAGCCTCAGCGGCGGTAGGACCCGGCGACGCGGTTGAAGACGGTGAAAAGCCGGAGAAAGCGGGCGCCCCTCTTCTACTTTCTAGAACGGCAAGGCCGCGACACGCACCTTCCGAAACCGAACGACAGGATCACGGTTTTGCCCAGGGGCGGAGACTCGGACCGGACGCAAACCGTGAGCTAGTAGTTCGGTTTGCGAAGGTCCGAGTCTCCGCCTTATCGTTTCAGCGCAATCGCGCTGGCGGCAGCCAGCGAAGACGTGTGGGTCAGCGACACGACGACCTCAGCGACGCCCCTGGCTTCGGCGGTGCGGCGGGCTTCGCCGTGCAGCAGCACGTGCGGTTTGCCGTCCTGATCGGAGTCGATCTCGATCTCCCGCCACCCCACCGCCATCTGCCCCACTCCGAGGGCCTTCATCACCGCCTCCTTGGCGGCGAAGCGGGCGGCCAGACGCACCGGGCGGGTCTGAGACGTATGCGCGTGCGCAAGCTCGCCCTCGGTGAAGAGGCGGCGGAGCAACCGGTCGCCCCAGCGGGCCATCGCGGCACGGAGACGCTCGACCTCCACCACGTCGATGCCGACACCGACGATCTCCATCACGGCAGCTCCGCCTCTTCGATCAGCATGATGGGGATGCCGTCGCGTACGGGGTAGCGGCGGCCGCACTGCGTACAGACGATCCGGTCGCCGCGCAATTCCACTGGGGCCTTGTCCAGCGGACAGGCCAGGATGCGCAGCAGTTCCTCGTCGAGGCCAGCGGGGCCCGTTCCGGGGCCGGGTCCTGCACTCATGCCGGCATCACTCCACGGTGACTCTCTTCGCGACTTAGCCGGCCGGATAGACCGGCCTCATTTGATCCGATCTCACTCTACCGTAACGCTTTTGGCTAGGTTACGCGGCTGGTCGATGTCGTGGCCGCGCGCCCGGGCGACGTGATAGGCCAACAGCTGCAGCGGCACGATCGCGACGAGCGGCGCCAGCAGATCGTGCGTGCGCGGGATGCCGATGACCCTGTCGGCATGGCGGCCGATCTCCTCGTCGTCCTCGTAGGCCACCGCAATGACCTCCGCGCCGCGCGCCTTCACTTCCTGGATGTTCGACACGGTCTTCTCATACACATGGCGCTGCGTGACCAGGGCAACGACGGGGGTGCCGGGCGTGACGAGGGCCAGGGTCCCGTGCTTCAGTTCACCGGCGGCCAGGGCCTCGGAGTGGACGTAGGAGATTTCCTTCAATTTGAGCGACCCTTCCATCGCTACGGGATAGTCGAGCCCGCGGCCGATGAAAAAGACGTGCTCGACATCGCGGTGGCGCCGGGCCAGTGCGGCGACCTCCGTCTCGAGCTCCAGCGCAGCCTGGAGTTTCGCCGGCAGCGCGCGCAGCCCGGCGAGAAGGGCGTCCAGCTCCGCCGGCGAGGCCGTGCCCCGGCGGGCGGCCAGGTCGATGGCCAGCATCACCTGCGCCGCCAGCATCGTCAGGTAGGCCTTGCTGCTGGCGACGGCGATTTCCGGGCCGGCGCGGATGTAGAGCAGGTCGTTCGCCTCGCGGGACAGCGTGCTGCCGACGACGTTGGTGATGGCCAGCAGGCGCGCCCCCCGCCGACGCGCTTCCCGGGCAGCGGCGAGAGTGTCGGCGGTCTCTCCTGACTGGCTGATCGCGATGCCCCAGGTACGCTCGGCGACGAGCGGATCGCGGTAGCGGAATTCGCTGGCCAGCTCTACCTCCGTGGGGATGCGCGCCAGATGCTCGATCAGCCACCGCCCCACCAGCCCGGCGTGGTAGGCCGTGCCGCAGGCGGTGATCCAGACCTGCTGCAGCCCCTCCACAAACCCGTCCGGCGGCCGGACCCCTTCCAGTTCCACGCGGCCCTCCACGTCTAGGCGGCCCATCATCGTGTCCGAGAGGGCGCGCGGCTGCTCGTGGATCTCCTTGAGCATGAAGTGGGGAAACCCGCCCTTCTCCGCCATCTCGGCGTCCCAGTCGATATGCAAGGAGGGGCGCTCCCGCGGCGCGCCGTCCAGGTCGGTGATAGTCACGCCCTCGGGGGTGAGGATCGCCATCTCCCCGTCTTCGATCACCACCACCTCCCGCGTGTAAGGCAGCAGGGCGGGGACGTCGGAGGCCAGGATGGTCTCGCCGCGGCCGCGGCCCACGATCAGCGGGCTGATCTGGCGCACAGCGACGATGCGGTCGGGGTGGTCGCGTGCCATGACCACGATGGCGTAGGCCCCTGTCGTCTGAGCGATGGCGCGGCGCACGGCCGACTCCAGCCTGTCCGGCGCGCCGTCGGCGCCCGCGTAGGCCTCCTCGATCAGGTGCGCGATCACTTCGGTGTCGGTGTCGGAGCGGAAGCGGTGGCCGGCCCGCGCGAGGCGCTCGCGCAGGGCCAGGAAGTTCTCGATGATGCCGTTGTGGATGACGACGAGGGCGCCGGAGCAATCGGTGTGAGGATGGGCGTTCTCGTCGGTGGGAACGCCGTGGGTGGCCCAGCGCGTATGCCCGATGCCGATCTGCCCGCGCACGGGCGACAGAGCCATCATGTCCGCCAGCCGGGAGAGTTTGCCGGCGGTCTTGCGCACGGCGATCTCCCCGTCCTCTAGCACCGCCACTCCCGCGGAGTCGTAGCCGCGGTATTCCAGCCGGCGCAGCCCGTCCAGCAGGACGGGGAGCGCGTCACGGTAGCCAACGTAGCCGATGATCCCACACATGGATGACCCTCCGAAATGCGGGTGCCCACTTGGGACATACGCAGGTTGTCGATCGTCGCCGCTGATGTCCCGGGGGGCGGTTGGGCCGGCGTCGCCGCCGGGGTTTGTCGCCTCCCTTTGCCTCCGGTCTCCGTGGCAGTAGGAGCGGAGGATCGTGCAGGCCCGGACCAGGCCTAGGGTCACCCGCCGAAGAGTTCCGAGGTCCCCTCCCTCGTCAACCTGCGCCCGGGACGCTCGTCCCGAGAAGCAGGTTCAGGCGCTTGTGGCACGAGATATCTTCTGGCCTCGGCGCGCCTGCCGGCACGCGCTCACCCCCTTCCGGTCGTCCGTGTTCCCCGTTCGCCCCACCCCCGCCGAATCCTCTCCCGCAGCGCGATCAGAAAGAGGGGCGGGATGGTGCGCACCACGCTCCAGCGCCACGGCTCGCGCGCCAGGCGGTAGAACCACTCGAGGCCGAGAGCCTGCACCCAACGGGGCGCCCGCCGCGCCCGCCCGGCCAGCACATCCAGGGTCCCCCCCACCCCCATCATCACCGGCACGCCGACGGTCGGCGCGTGCGCGCGCAGCCACATCTCCTGCCGCGGGGCGCCAAAGGCGACCAGCAAGACGTCCGCTCCGCTCCGCCGGATCCGCTCGAGGAGCGCAGGTTCTTCGCCTTCTGTATAGAAGCCGTGCGCCGCTCCGACGATCTCCAGAGCGGGATGCCGCTCCCGCAGGCGAACCGCGGCGTCGTCCGCTACGCCCGGCGCGGCCCCGAGGAGGAAGAGACGCCACCCCCGTACGGCGGCGGCGGTACAAAGCGCGTCCGCCAGGTCCACGCCGGTCAGGCGCCGGATCGGAGGGATCCCCAGAATCCAGGCGGCCACGAGCACCCCCACCCCATCGGGAATGACGAGCGTCCCCGCGCGCACCGTAGCGGCCACCTCGGGATCCGTCAGCGCGCGTCGGAGGAGCGCCCCATTGAGTGAGACAACGATCGTGGGGTCTCGACGAGCAATCGCCTCGCCGAGTCGCTCGATCGCCTCGGTCTCCGACAGCGGGTGGACGGGCAGGCCGAGGACATCGACGGCGGCTGGCCGCAGACCGACCGGCATCGTGGAGACCTTACCCACCGGCGCCGCCGGCCACGCTCAGTCCGAACCGCGCCGCGATGACCTGAGCCACCGACGAGGCCACCGCCTCCGCCTCTGCGGCGTCGCGGGCCTCCACCATCACGCGGACGAGGGGCTCGGTGCCGCTGGCGCGCACCAGAAGCCGCCCCCGGTCGGCCAGCCGCGCTTCCGCCGCCGCGATGGCGGCTCGGACGTCGCGGTCCGATTCCCAACGATTTCGGTCGGCGACGACCACGTTGTGCAGGACCTGCGGCAATCGCTGAAACCCCCCTGCCAGCGCCGAGAGGGCGGCGCCGCTTCGGCGCATCACGTCGGCCAGGTGCAGCGCGGTCAGCAGGCCATCCCCGGTCGTGGCCTCGTCGAGGAAGATGACGTGTCCCGATTGCTCGCCGCCGAGCGTCGCGCCAAGCGCCTGCATCATCTCCAGCACGTAGCGGTCCCCGACCCGGGCGCGCTCGAGGCGGATGCCCTCCGCGGCGAGGGCCTGCTCCAGCCCCAGGTTGCTCATCACCGTGGCCACCACCAGGCCGTTGCGCAGGCGTCCGCCGGCCGCCAGATCCTGGGCGAGGACCGCCATGATCAGATCGCCGTCCCTGACCTCTCCGCGCTCATCCACGGCGATCACCCGGTCGGCGTCGCCATCGTGGGCAAAGCCCACCTCGGCGTCGTGGGCGCGCACCGCCGCGGCCAGGAGGCCGGGATGGGTCGAGCCGCAGGCGACGTTGATCCGCCCGCCGTCGGGGGTGTCGTGCAGCGGGACGACCTGCGCGCCGAGGGCCTGCCAGAGGCGGGGCGCCACCCGGTAGGCCGCGCCATAGGCGCAGTCCACCGCCACGCGCAGGCCGGGGCGGGGGCGCAGCCCCAACCCGATCAGGTTCTCGAGATAGAGATCTTCCGCATTGTCCAGCCTGGCCACCCGGCCCACCCCGGCGCCGACCGGACGGGGGCCGTCCTCGCGCGCGGCGGCCTCGATGCGGTCCTCCACATCATCCGGCAGTTTGAACCCGTCCGGCCCAAAGACTTTGATCCCGTTGTCCTCGATCGGGTTGTGGGAGGCGGAGAGGACGACGCCGCAGGGGCGCGCCAGCCGGCGTACCAGGTAGGCCACCGCCGGCGTGGGCAAGATGCCGGCCCGTTCGACGTCGCCGCCGCCGGCGCAGATGCCGGCGACGAGGGCGGCCTCCAGCATTTCCCCCGAGAGACGCGTGTCGCGGGCGATCAGGTAGGGGCCGCCCCGTCCCAGCGTGGCCACGAGCCCGCGCCCCACCGCCATGGCCAGTTCCGGGGTGAGGTCACGGTTGGCGACCCCGCGGATGCCGTCGGTGCCGAAGAGCCGGGGCACGGCTCAGCGGCCGCCGTCCCGGACGAACCACCACAGGGTGGTGGCGATGGCCAGGGAGAGCAGTACCAGGAAGGCGCGCTCGGTGAAAAGCGCACGCAGGCGGGCGCGCACGCTCACCGCCCCTCCGTCAAGTTTCCCGGCCCCCAGTGGGCAAGTTTCCCGGCCCCCGCGTGGGCAAGTTTCCCGGCCCTCGGGTGGGCAGGTTGCGCGACTCCCCCGTGGGAGCCCGTCGCCACGGGCGCCACTGCAGCGGCCGGGGAGGCGTCGGACCGAAGAGGCCGAGCAGGTAGATCTTCAGTTCCTCTTCGGAGAGACCCCGGCGCAGCACGCCGTCGGCCGCCGCCGAGATGATGCCGGTCTCCTCGGAGACGACGATCGCCACGGCGTCGGTCTGCTCGGTGATGCCCAGGGCGGCGCGGTGGCGCGTGCCCAGCGTCTTGCTCAACGTGGGGTTCTCGCTGAGGGGCAGCAGGCAGGCCGCGGCGAGGGCGCGCTTCCCCTGGATGATCACGGCGCCGTCGTGCAGAGGCGTATTGGGATGGAAGATGGTCAGCAGCAGAGGCACAGACACCGTCGCGTCCACCTTGATGCCGGTCTCGACGACATCGCTGAGGCCGGTGGTGCGCTCGAGCACCATCAGCGCCCCGGTCTTGCGGATGGCGAGGACGCGCGCCGCGCGGGCGACGTCGCCGATCAGCCGGATCGCTTCCTCCCGCCCCAGCGGGCTGGCAAAGGCGCCGGCGAGGGGCGCGCCACGGCCGAGTTGTTCCAGGATCCGGCGCAGTTCGGGCTGGAAAAGGATGAGGAAGGCGATGGGGATGACGATCCCCAGTTGCGCCAGCAGCCAGGCCACCGTACTCAGGCCGAGCCGCAGGCTGAGCGCGTACAGGAGCAGCAAGCCGATCAAGCCGAGGACCAACTGCACCGCCCGGGTCCCGCGGATGAAGAGCAGGATCTGGTAGACGAGGATGGTGACGAGCAGGATGTCCAGGATGTCGAGCAGGTCGCGGGCGTTTGGCATCAGTCCGGCAGAGGGTCCCTCCCTTAAGAGAATATCATCGCCAGCAGCGCCTTTTGCGCATGGAGGCGGTTCTCCGCCTGGTCGAGGACGGCGGACTGAGGCCCGTCGAGGACGTCGTCAGTGATCTCCTCTCCCCGGTGCGCCGGCAGGCAGTGCAGCACGATGGCCCGCGGGCCGGCGCGCGCCACCAGGGCGGCATTCACCTGATAGGCACGAAAGCGGCGCGCCCGCTCGGCCTTCTCCTGCTCTTGTCCCATGCTGGCCCAGACGTCCGTGTAGATCGCGTCCGCACCCGAGACGGCCTCGTTGGGATCCTCCGTCAGCTCGATGGTAGCGCCGGACGCGCGCGCCAGGGCACGGGCGCGTTCGATGATCGTGGCGTTGGGCGCAAATCCCGCGGGGGTGGCCACGCGCATGGCCAACCCCATCTTCGCGGCGCCGAGCAGGAGAGAATGGCAGACATTATTGCCGTCCCCCACCCAGGCCAGGGTCCGCCTCCGGACGTCGCCGAGACGCTCGGTGAGGGTGAGCAGGTCGGCCAGGGTCTGGCAGGGGTGCTCGAGATCGGAGAGGCCATTGATGACCGGGACGGAGGCGAATTCGGCCAGCTGGACCACGGTGTCGTGCGCGAAGGTGCGGGCCATGATCGCGTCCACCCACCGCGCCAGGTTGCGCGCCGCGTCGGGAATCGTCTCGCGGGCGCCCAACTGGGCGTCGGCCGGCGCCAGATAGATGGCGGCGCCCCCGAGATGGACCATCCCCGTCTCGAAGGTCACCCGCGTCCGCAGAGAGGGTTTCTCAAAGATCATCGCCAGCACGCGGCCGGCCAGCGGCCGGGTGGGGTCGGCCCCTCCGGCGCGCTTCATCGCCGCGGCCCGTTCCAGCACTGCCCGCAGCTCTTCGGCGGTGACGTCGTCCATCGAAATCAGATCGCGCCCGCGGAGGCTCATTCTGATCGGCTCCTTCCCTCCCGCTGCGCCCACCAGTCGGCCAGCAGTTCCGGCAGCGCCGGGGTGGTGCGTTCCTCCAACTCGTAAGTGACCCGCACCGCGGGGAGGTCGAGGGCCATCAGTCGGCGCAGGTCCACCGGCGTGCCGATGACGACGACATCCGCCTCCGCCTGGCGCAGGGTTTCCTCCAGCTCTCTCACCTGGTCGGACCCATAGCCCATCGCCGGGAGCACCGGCCCCAGGTGCGGGTAGGTGCGGTAGAGGCCGCGGATCGACCCGACCGCAAAGGCGCGCGGGTCCACGACCTGCGCCCCCGCCCGCTGCGCCGCCAGGAAGCCGGCGCCGTGCGGCATCTCCCCGTGCGTCACCGTAGGACCATCTTCCACCACCACGGCGCGCCGCCCGGCCAGCAGGTCGGGCCGGTCCACGCTGATCGGGGAGGCGGCCTCAACGATGACGGCGCGGGGATTGACCGCGGCGACGTTCCGCCGGATCTGCCGGACGTGCTCTGGTGGGGCGGAGTCGACCTTATTGATCACGATCACGTCCGCCAGGCGCAGGTTGGTCTCGCCAGGATGATAGCGCAGCTCGTGGCCGGGCCGGTGCGGGTCGGCGAGGACGATGAAGAGGTCGGGTCGGATGAAGGGGAAGTCGTTGTTGCCCCCGTCCCAGACGATCACCTCCGCCTCCCCCTCCGCCTGGCGCAGGATGGGCTCGTAATCCACCCCGGCGAAGACCACCGTCCCCGCGGCGAGGTGAGGCTCGAACTCCTCCCGCTCCTCGATGGTCACGGCAGCGCGGTCGAGGTCGTCCAGGGTGGCGAAGCGCTGGGCGCGTTGGGCGGTCAGATCACGATAGGCCATGGGATGGCGGATGACCACGACTCGCCGCCCCATCGCCGACAGCAGCGCCGCCACGCGCCGGGTGGTCTGGCTCTTCCCGCTCCCCGTGCGCACCGCTCCCACTGCCACCACCGGAACGGCCGCTGAGAGCATCGTCTCCTGCGGCCCCAGCAGCCGGAAGCCCGCTCCGGCCGCGAGAACCCGCGAGGCGAGGTGCATCACCTGCTCGTGGGAGACGTCGCTGTAGGCGAAGATGGCCTGGTCGACGCGGCGATCGAGGAGGAGCGTCTCGAGCTCCTCCTCGGCCACGATGGGGATTCCGGCCGCGTAGCGCGCCCCCGCCAGGGCTGACGGGTAGGTGCGGCCTTCGATGTCGGGGATCTGCGTGGCCGTGAACGCCACGACCTCGTACTCGGGGCGGTCGCGGAAGTAGACGTTGAAGTTGTGGAAGTCCCGCCCGCCCGCGCCAAGAATCACCACCCGGACCGCCACGCCTCTCCTCCCACCGGACTCATCAATTGGGGGCCGGGCCGCCCCCCGCGCGGCCCCTCTGATCAGTTGGGTGCGGGCCCCCCCCGCGCGGCCCCTCTGATCAGTTGGGTGCGGGCCGCCCCCGCGCGGCCCGCAAATAGATGAAGGGTGGACGGAGGTCCACCCTCCAGGCGGGACAGACCCCGCGAGCTAGCGCTTGCTGTACTGGAAGCCCTTGCGCGCCCGCTTGCGCCCGTACTTCTTGCTTTCCTTCATGCGGGGATCGCGGGTGAGAAACCCTTCCTTGCGCAGCACCGGCCGCAGCCCTTCGTCGACCGCCACCAGCGCGCGGGTGAGGGCGTGGCGCACCGCCTCGGCCTGGCCCCGCACGCCGCCGCCGTCGACGTGAACGAGCACGTCGAACCGCTCAGCCATCTCGGTGGCCAGTAGGGGCGCGCGCACCGCCCCCTGCAACGCCGCCGTCGTGAAGTAGCGAGCCAGTTCGCGGTCGTTCACGCTGATCTGTCCGTTCCCCGCCCGTAGCCAGACGCGGGCGCGCGCCTCTTTGCGGCTACCCGCCGCGTGGGCAATCGGTGTCTCTGCCACTAGTCCACTCCCTGCCTTTCCTCTGAGCTCACTTCACCGCCACCGGACGCTGCGCGGTATGCGGGTGGGTCGGTCCGGCGTAGACTTTCAACTTTCGGAACAGGGCGCGGCCCAGCCGGTTCTTGGGGAGCATCCCCCGCACGGCAGCTTCCACGGCGCGGTCGGGATGGGTCTGCATCAGGTGCTCGTAGGTGACGCTGCGGAGGCCCCCCGGGTAGCCGGAGTGCCGGTAGGCACGCTTCTGCTGCAGCTTCCGTCCCGTCAGGCGCACCTTCGCCGCGTTGATGACCACCACGAAGTCCCCGCCGTCGAGATGGGGGGTGTAGGTGGGCTTGTCCTTCCCCCGCAGGATGACGGCAACCTGGGTGGCGAGGCGGCCCAGTACCCTCCCGTCGGCGTCAACGAGGCGCCAACGGCGCGGTGGGGTTGTCGTCTTGCTGGATGCCATCCGGATGCTCGCTTTCGAGTTGTCGTAGAGGCAGACTAAGAGTTAATTCTATGGGGTTAGGAAGGGCCCGTCAACGCGCCGATGTGACTCAAAATTCCGGATACTCCAGGCGATAGAGAAGACCAGAAGTGAATCTAGCACGCTATCGCGCGTAGTGGGTCATTCTCACAGGCAATTCTCTTGACAGGTAGAGTTCCGAGTCTATTGAATCATCCCCAACACCAAGAACAGCGGAGGGTGGGCATGAAGAACGGATTGTATCTATGGCTAGTCTTAGTCGTTGCTTTATTGGGGGTGGTCGTATGGACGACACAAGGACAAGGGGCGAGTGCTCCGAGGCAAAATTGGGACGTAAAGTTCCTGGTCGCCCTTAGCCCTACCCGTGTACTCGAGGATGGGCAAGAGCTCCCTGGCTCGCCTCAGCTCCTCTCGAAGGCAAACGACCTGAGCGCCCAGGGGTGGGAATTGGTTTCAGTCGCGTGGCACGGCAGCGGGTACGCTCTCTGGTTCACGCGTCCGAAATAGCGCGCTCCCGCCCCGGCCATTGTCGGTTTGCCAGAATCAACATGACCCGCTTCCGGCGCGGGCGGCGCCTGCACGGTCAAGCGTGACGGCGCAGGATGCTGTCGCCTTACGACCAACCGGCCACCCGCGCGCCTTCGCCGATCACGGCACCGGCCACGAGGGCGCCCTCGATCACCGCGCCAGGGTGGACGATGGCGTCGCGCACCACGGCGCCGCTGATTACCGCGCCGGCGCCGACAGAAACGTACGGGCCGACCACCGAGCCCGTGATCCGGGCCTGCGGGTCCACGGCCACCGGCGGAATGAAGACGGCGTCCCCCTGCTCGGGAAGCGGCGGGGCGGCGAAGGCCAGCAGCTCGCGGTTGGCCATCAGGAGGGCCTCCACCGTACCGCAGTCGTGCCAGTGGGCGATAGAGAAGGTGCGCATCCGCTCGCCCGCATCCATCATCAGCTGCAGGGCGTCGGCCAGCCAGTACTCACCGCGGGCCCGGCGGTCTTCCTCCACCAAACGCACCAAAGAGGCCGCCAGCAGCCGCGAGTCGCGGATCAGATAGCACCCCACCACGGCCAGGTTGCTGGCGGGGCGCTCCGGTTTCTCCACCAGCCGCGTGATATAGCCGTCCGCGTCCACCTCGGCGACGCCGAAGCGCCGCGGATCGGGGACTTCTTTGACGCCAGCGCTCGATTCCGGCCGGGCCAGCAGGTCAGGGAGATGGGCCCGGATGATCGTGTCCCCGAAGAGGATGAGCACCGGTCGGCCGTCGAGATGCTCCCGGGCCATGTACACGGCATGCCCGTTGCCGAGGGGTTCGCGTTGCTCTACGAAAGTCGCGGGGATGTCGTAATGGGTCCGCACCCACTCCTGAATCTGCGCGCCGAGGTGGCCGGTGACCAGCACCACCTCCCCGATGCCGGCGGCGATCAGTTCGTCCAGGATGTGGGCGAGGATCGGCTTGCCGGCGACGTGCAGCAGGACTTTGGGACGGGTCAGGGTGTGCGGGTGCAGCCGCGTGCCCAGACCGCCGACGGGGATGATCGCCTTCACCGCCACCACCGTCGTGGCCGCCGGGGCCCTGTCACCGTCGGCCAGCCAGTTCCAGCACTGCCCGCCGGCCCAGGGTCAGGTAGTTGCGCACGCGCTCCGTAGGCCCGATCGCGCGGACTCGCTGACCGTAGGTCGTGATCCCCACGATCCCACACCTCCGGTAGTCCCCTGAGCGCAGCAGCTGGGCGGCCACGCGCCGCGGCCCGGAGAACCACCCGATCGTATCGTGCAGCGCGATGATTCCCCCCTCGATCAGGTGAGGACTCCACAGGTCGACGTCCCGCCAGACGTGCTCGTACTCGTGCGCGCCGTCGATCCAGAGCAGCCGCAGCGGCTGGGTCCACTGCGCCGCCGCAGCCTCCGACGGCATGACCAGCGGGACGACCCAGTCGTCGACGCCGGCCTGGCGCAGGGTCTGCGTGAAGGCGGGAAACGTCTGGGCCGGTCCGTGTTCTCTGCTGCCCCGGTGCGGATCCACGGCGTGCACCTGTTCCCGCCCCGCCGCTTTCGCGCCCGCCGCCAGCGCCACCGTGGACCGGCCTTTCCAGGAGCCGACTTCGACGATGGCCCCCCGTCCCGGACCGGACCGGGCGGCCGCGTAGAGGAAGGCGGCCTCGTCGTCGCGCAGCCATCCTTCGATGGCGCGCATCCGCTCGCGCAGAGCGGCGAGGTCCCCAGGATCGAGGGACAGCCCCAGGCCGACCCCCACCGCCATGCCTAGACAGGGGTGAGACGCTCAGGGCTCACGAGAGCAGCGGGGACATGGCGCGGCAGGTCACGCCGGCTTCGGCGCAGATGATCTGCACCGCCTCGCGATCGCTCCGGCCCATGCTGGGCGCGGCAATCAGCACCTCGACGATCTGCAACCGGCGCACCAGTCCGGGGATGTCCCGCCGTCCCCCCAGCACCGGCAGCCCCCGCAGCTGCGCCCCGTGCTTGCCCGGATCGTCGTCGAGGAAGCCCACCGGTCGGACGCCGTGCGCCGGATTGTTGCGCAGCTCGCTAAGCAGGAGCAGGCCGCCCTCCCCTGCCCCGAAAATCAAGACCGGCCGGCCGGCGCTGCGTTGCGCCGCGAGCATCTCCTGCAGCAGGCGGATGGAGAAGCGAGCGCCGCCCAGGAACCCCAAGGTCAGCAGCCAGTCCAAGATGAGGGCGGCGCGGGAGATGTTGACCAGGCGGGTCGTCAACACCAGTACCGTCACCGCCACCAGGGAGGCCAGCGTCACCGCGCGGGCCAGCACCATGATGTCCAGAAAGCCGACGTAGCGCCACTGCCCCCGGTAGACCCCCATCAGATAGAGGACGGACATCTTGATCGCCACCAGCGCCGGCAGGACCAGCGGCAGGACGGCGGTCATCGGCGTGGGCAGGCGGCCTTCGAAGCGCAGCAGGTTCGCGCCGAGGTAGGCGGCGAGGATTAGCACGACGTCCACCAGCATCTCCAGGATGCGGCGTTTGTCCATCACCGACACCAGCGCCACCTCTCCTCCACCGAAGCCTCCCTCCTCGCGCGCGGCGACGCGCACGCGGCTGAGGACGAATCCCAGCGCGGTGAAGAGGGTCAGGGCGACCGCGGTGAGGACCAGCGCGGAGAGCAGATCGAGCCGCGAGGCCGCCAGTCCGACCCCGCCGGCGAGGGCGGCCAGCGTGTAGAGGTTCAGCACCGCGCGCCGCTCGGAGAGTCCCAGGGCCACCAGGCGGTGGGAGGGGTGATCGGTGCCGCCGCGCAGCAGCGGCCGACCCCCGCGCAGCCGCATCAAGGTGACCAGGGCGGTGTCGAAGATGGGGACGCTGAGAATGAGGACCGGCACGACCAACGTGGTCACGACGTTGCCGACCGCCCGCGCCGAGCCGACCACAGGGAGGACCGCGAGGAGAAAGCCCAGGAAGCTGCTCCCCGAATCCCCCATGAAGATGCGCGCGGGGGAGACGTTGAAGGTGAGAAACCCCAGCGCCACTCCCGCGGTGAGCGCGGCGGCGGCGGCGAGGATGGGATCGCCGGCCAGCAGGAACTGCGCCAGCAGGATCACTCCCGCAATCGCGGCGATGCCCGCGGCCAGCCCGTCGATGTTGTCCAGCCAGTTGAAGGCGTTCGTGATGCCGAGCACCCAGAAGATCGTCAGCGGGACGCCGATGGCGGGCGGGAAGAGCTCGAAACGCAGCCCCAGGACCGGCGGCAGGCAGGCCACCACGATGAGGAGCAGCAGTTTGGGCAGAGTCCCCAGGCGGGCCACATCATCGATCAGGCCGAGGAGGAAGACGGCGGCGGCCGCCGCGGCCACGGGGAGCAGGCGCGGCCGCGCCTCGGGCGGGAGGAACAGCGCCAGCAGGAACATCCAGGCTAGAAAGAGCGCGGGGCCTCCGGGGCGGGCCACGGGACGGCGGTGCCAGCGGTCCTCCCGCGGATAGTCCACCGACCCCAGACGCAGCAGGACGCTGCGCAGCAGGGCGGTCAGCGCGAGAGACACGGCGGCGGCGGCGCCAAGAATCAAGACCGCGGCCGGGAGGCCGCTGCCGGGCAGACCGATCACAACCGGATGATCCGGGCGGCGGGAGAGGCGACGGCGCGGGTCGCGTTGCGGGTGTCGAAGACGAGGCGAGACACTCCCGCCACCCGCTGGTAGTCCACGCCGCTGTGATCGGTGAGGATGAGCACGCAGTCGGCGCCGGCGAGCGCCTCGTCGGTGAGCTCGCTCGAGCGCAGCAGATCGGTGCCCAGCCGCAGGTCGGGCACGTGGGCGTCGTGATAGCTGACCAGGGCCCCCCGGCGGCGCAGCGCCTCCAACACCTTCAGCGCCGGCGACTCGCGCACGTCCCCGACGTCGCGCTTGTAGCTCACCCCCAGGGCGAGGATCCGCGCGCCCGCGACGCTGCGTCCGGCGTGCAGGTTGATCGCCTCGATCACGCGGGAGGCCACGTAGTAGGGCATGTTCTCGTTGATCTCGGCGGCCAGGGCGACGAACTTGGTGTTGAAGTCGTAGGCCTTGGCCTTCCAGGACAGGTAGTAGGGATCGACCGGGATGCAGTGGCCGCCCACGCCGGGTCCGGGGAGGAAGCGCATGAAGCCGAAGGGCTTGGTGGCGGCGGCGTCGATGATCTCCCAGACGTCCATCCCCATGCGCTCACAGAGGATGGCCAGTTCGTTGACCAGCGCGATGTTCACGCTGCGGTAGATGTTTTCAAGGAGTTTGGTCATCTCCGCCACGCGCGCCGACCCAACCGGGTGCACTTGGGCCACGATCTGCTCAAAGAGCAAACGCGTCAACTGGGTGCAGTCCGGCGTGACGCCGCCCACGACCTTGGGAATGTCCGCCGTGCCGAAGCGCGCGTTGCCGGGATCGACACGCTCGGGAGAGAAGGCCAGGAAGTAGTCCTGCCCCACGGTCAGCCCTGAACCGGCGAGGAGGGGCAGGGCGACCTCCTCGGTGGTCCCAGGGTAGGTCGTGGACTGGAGGACGATCAGGTGCCCGGGGCGCAGCCGCCGCGTGATCTCCTCCAGGGCGTGCATCACGAAACGCAAGTCGGGCTCTTTGGTCGCGGTGAAGGGCGTCTGTACGCAGATCACCACGACGTCCACCTCGGCGAGGCTGTCATACTCCTCGGTGGCGCGCAGCCGGCCGTCGGCCGCAAACGGACGGAGGTGCTCTGACGGTACGTCGGAGATGTAGGAGTCGCCCAGGTTGACGCTGGCGACGCGTACCGGATCGAGGTCCAACCCGACGACGCGAAAGCCGGCGCGGGCGAACTCGACGCAGAGAGGCAGCCCCACGTAGCCCAGGCCGATGACGCCGACGACGGCCGAGCGGGTGAGGATGCGCTGCCGGAGGTTATCGACGACCCGCGGGTGCGTCCGCAAAGGCATCTCCTCCGGAGAGCCGGGACCGGGTGTGGGTGATGACGCGTTCGAGAATTTCGTCCAGGCTGAGCGTGGGCCGGTAGCCGACGGTCTGGCGCAGCCGCGAGATATCCGGCACGCGTGAGCGCGGGTCTTCAAACCCCGCCCCGAAGACCTCTTCGTACGGGACGTGGGTGATCTCGGAGCGGCTCTCTGCCAGCCGGACGATGCGCCGCGCCAGGTCGTTGATCGTGATCGCTTCGTCGCTGCCGATGTTGAAGATCTCCCCCACCGCCGCCGGGGTCTCCATCAAGGCGACGGCGGCCGCCACCGCGTCTCCTACCCAGGTGAAGGTGCGCAGCTGCTCTCCGTCGCCGTGCACGGTCAACGGCCGTCCCAGCAGGGCCTGTTCCACCAGCCGCGGCACCACCATGCCGTAGGCGGCGGATTGGCGCGGGCCCACCGTATTGAAGAAGCGGGCGATGACCACGGGCAGCCCTTTCTCCCGGTGATAGGCGCGCGCCAGGTACTCGTCGAGGGCCTTGGCGCTAGCGTAACTGAAGCGCAGCGAAGTCCCGAAGGTCAGGTCATCGGACTCCCGGAACTTGCCGAGCCCGGGGACCTCTTTGCCGTAGACCTCTGACGACGACGAGATGAAGGTCTTGCGCCCGTGGCGCAGCGCGGCCTCCAGGACGACCTCCGTGCCTTTGACGTTGGTCTCGATGGTATCGACGGGGTGCTCCACGATCAACCGCACCCCCACCGCTGCGCCCAGATGGTAGATCACGTCGCAGCGCGCCGCCAGGTCGTTGACGGCGCGTTCGTCCAGGATCGACCCGAGGACGAAACGGAAGGCCGGGTGGAGCTGCATCGCCAGGATGTTGTCGAGACGGCCGCTGCTGAGGTTGTCCAGCACCAGCACCTCCTGGTCGCGGGCCAGGAGGGCCTCGGCGAGATGGGAACCGATGAACCCGGCCCCGCCGGTGACGAGCGCCTTCATACATCCACCGACCGGGGCGCGAGCCGGGCCGCCAGCAGCGTGCGGTAGAAGTCGTCCATGTCTTGCGCCAGTCGCTCCGCAGGGTAGCGGGCGACCACGGCGCGGCGGGCGTCCTCCCCCAGCCGAGTTCGGGCGTCCGTGTCGCCGAGCAGACGGAGCGTCGCGGCCGCAAGGGCCTGTGGATCGCGCGGCGGGACCAGCACACCGGTCACGCCGTCCTGCACCACATCTGGGACGCCGCCGACCCGCGTGGCAATGACGGCGCGGCCGGCGGCCATGGCTTCGATCAGTGACACGGGCGTACCCTCGTTGAGCGAGGTGAGCATGACGACGTCGAGATCCGAGTAGATCCGTTCGACGTCTTTTCGCCATCCCAGGAAGTGAACCTGCCCGATCAGCCCAGCCCGCTCCACTTGCTTGAGCAGCGCCGCGCGCTCGGGCCCGTCACCGACGATGACGAACTGAGCCCCAGGGATACGGCCGGCGATCGCGGCGGCGGCTTCGACGAAGTAACGCAGACCCTTGATCGGCACCAGCCGGCCGACGGTGCCAACGAGGGGAACGTCCGCCGGTAGCCCCAGGCTCCCGCGCACAGCGCCATCGCCCGTCGCTTCCAGGAATCGATCCAACTCCAGCCCCAGCGGGATCACGCGGATCTTCTCGGGCGGCGCGATGCGACGGTGCTGTAGGTCCGCCGCCACGGCATCGCTCACGGCGACAACGGCGTCCATCAGCCCGGCCAGCCCGCGCTCCACCCACACCAGGAGGCGGCTGATCGCCGGCCGGTAATACCCGACGAACAGCGTGCCGTGGAAGGTCTCCACCACGAGTGGGACGCCGGCCAGGCGCGCGGCCACTCCCCCCAGGAGGCGCGCCTTGAGCAGATGCAGATGGACGATCGCCGGCCGCTCCCGGCGGAAGAACCGGTAGAGCCACAGGCAGGAGGCCAGATCGGACAGAGGACTGGCGCCGTTGCGCAGCGACGCCACGCGGTCCAGCGTGATCCCATGGGCAGCGGCCAGATCTCCAAGATCCCCCTCGTGCGGGTCAATCTGTCCCGTCACCAGGCGAGTTGTCCAGCCGTAGGCGGCCAGTCGATCGGCCAGAAGGATCGTGTGGCGTGCCGGGCCCCCGATGTTGAGCCTGGTGATCACCCGCACGATCACCCGGCCGCCCGCGGTCATCCCGGCGTTGGCACCAGCGCGCGCTGCTCGGCGAACCACGCCTGAAACATCAGGGCGTGCCAGAGCCGCGCGTCCCAGTTGTGCGAACCATTGAGGTGTTCCCGCCAGACCCGGCGAATCGGTGCGGGGCGAAGGAAACCTTCGCTGCGCAGACGGGACTCGTTCAGCAGCTCCTCCACCCACGGGCGCAGCGGACCGCGCAGCCAGTCTCCCACCGGCACACCGAATCCTTTCTTCGCCCGGGCGGTCAACGCCGCCGGCACATGGCGGGCCAGCACCTGGCGGACAATCCACTTCCCCTGGCGCTGCCGCACCTTCAGGCCGCGGGGCAGGCGCCACGCGAATTCGATGATCCGGTGGTCGAGAAAGGGCGCGCGCACCTCGAGCCCGATCGCCATGCTGGCGCGGTCGACCTTGACGAGGAGATCATCCGGCAGGTAGGTCATCGCGTCCAGGTACATCATCCACGCCAAGAGGTCGGGAAAGGCCGCCGGCAACACGGGGGATCGCTCGGCAGGCCCGTCGGTCCCCACAGCAATCACTTCGTCTGCCCACGGGGACACCACGATGCCATAGATCTCCTCCGGCGACCTCCCAGTCATCATGTGGGCCAGGCGGTGGAGTCGTTCACCCGCGTCGTGTCGATGGATCCCCGGCGGACCCATCCGCCCGAGCCGGGTGAAGAATGACTGCCAGGTCCGCGGCGGCGCGATCGTGAGCAAGGTAGCGGCGAAGCGACGGACGACCGCGGGCCAATGCCGGGTTGTGTGCCACAGCGCCTCTGTCGCCGCATACCGGTCGTATCCCCCGAAGAACTCGTCGCCGCCATCGCCCGTCAGGCTCACCGTGACGTGGCGGCGGGCCAACCGGGAGACGAGGCAGGTGGGGATCTGCGACGAGTCCCCAAACGGCTCGTCATAGATGCCGGGGAGGGACGGGATCACGTCCAACGCCTCCCGGGGCGTGACATAGAGTTCTGTGTGGTCGGTCCCCAGGTGGCGGGCGAGGGCCCGGGCTCCGGACGCTTCGTCGTAGCCGGCCTCGTGGAACCCAATCGAGAATGTTCGCACGGGCTGCGGACTTTGGGCCTGCATCAGCGCCACCACCGTGGGGGAGTCGATGCCCCCGGAGAGAAAGGCGCCCAAGGGGACATCCGCCACCATGCGCAGGCCTACCGCGTCACGGAGCAGGTCCTCCAGAGCCTGCACAGCCTCCAGCTCCGATCCGACGAAGGGGTCCCGCAGACCGCGCTCGACCACGGCAGACATCGACCAGTAGGGCCGGGGGGCCGGCGGATGGGCTGGATCCCGAAGGGACAGCGTGAGGATCGTCCCCGGCGGGAGCTTGGCGACCCCCTGGTAGATCGTGGCCGGTGCGGGAACGTGGCCGTACCGCAAATAGAGCGCCAGAGCCCGCCGGTCGACCGTGCCACGAAATGCGGGGTGCTGGCGGAGGGCCTTCAGCTCGGAACCAAAGAGGAAGTATCCACCTGTCCATCCGTAGTAGAGGGGTTTCTTGCCCACGCGGTCCCGCACCAGGTGCAGGACACGTTCCTGGCGATCCCAGAGGGCTAACGCAAACATGCCGTTGAAAGCGCGAACGGCGTCTTCCACCCCCCAGCGGCTCACTGCGGCCAACATGACCTCAGTGTCCGATCGGCTGCGGAACCGATCGCCCGCCTCTTCCAGTTGCCGCCGCAGGTGCATGAAGTTGTAGACTTCGCCATTAAAAATGATGACGTAACGACCAGAGGCCGACACCATCGGCTGCCGACCCTCGGGGCTGAGGTCGATGATGGAGAGCCGCCGGTGCCCCAGGGCCACCCCCGCACCTTCGTCCAGCCAGAAGCCTTCGTCGTCGGGTCCCCGGTGGGCCAGGGCGCGGGTCATGCGCTCCAGGGCCCGCTGGCTGTCTGCGGCCCAGGTCTGGTTCGTGACCCACCCAGCGATGCCACACATGCGCGTTAGTGAGAGGCGGAGGGCACCACGGTGGGCCGCGGCACCATCACCGCTGCGATCAACCCAAGCAGGACCGGGAGGATCTGCACCTTGAAGCGGGCAGCGGCGCCCAGGTTCTGGTACGAGATGAGGGCATAGAGGATCGCCCAGATCCCCACAAACAGCACCCCCCACAGCAGGACCGGATCGCGGAAGTGGAAGAGGCGCAGCCTGGTGAGGGCAAGGGCGGCGAGGACCAAAAGGACGGAATTCTCCAGGCCGGCGACCAGGCCAAAGGTATGGCTCACCTCACCCGGGAGCGGGCGGAAGAGCGCCGTGAACACTCCCAGGGGCAGGAAGACGAGGAAGCGATCCACGCGAGTCAGGTCCGCTGGGGGGACCTGGGCGGATCCGCCGACGGCAAA
>JBOGSD010000047.1:0-31935 GCA_050695215.1 bacterium | reverse complement strand
CCACGGAACTGTAAAGCGCCGCCCGAGCGGCCGATGCCTGGGAGGGGAGCGCCGCACCAACGGGGAACGCAACGAGAGCCAGACCCAGGAAGGGGGTCCGAAGGATGACCGCGCGGAGCAGTTGGCGGGTTGTAGCCGCGGTGCTGCTGGTGGCTCTCGCACTCTGGTCGGCGCCCGCAGGGGCCGGACCGTCGGCGCCGCCGTCGGTGGTGGCTCAGGCGGCGTTGTACAAAGCGACGGACCGGCAGGCCGTGCTCGAAGCGGGGGCCCGACGCGAAGGATTCTTGATGATCTACACCTCGATGGACCTCGAAGAGTCCACGCCGATTCTCGATGCGTTCAGAAAGAAATACCCCTTCATCCGGGGCGAGATCTACCGCGCGCCCGGGGAAGACGTCGCCCAAAAACTGATTACCGAGTACCGCGGGCGGAAGTACCTGCCCGATGTCTTCGAGGGCACCGGCATCGACGTGGCCAAGATGATCAAGGAGGGGTACGGCCAGAACTACTTCACTCCGCGGGCAGGCACCTATCCCCGCCAGGGGAAGGACGCCAGCGGGTACTGGGTGGCGACCCGTTACAACATGCTGGTGGCGGCCTGGAACACGAACCTGGTCTCCGACGCCGACTCGCCGCGCACCTACGAAGACCTGGTGGACGCCAGGTGGCGCGGCAAGATCGGCATCGAGGCCACCGACCAGGTCTGGCTGGGGACGCTCCTGGAACTATGGGGCGAGGCCCGGGCGATGGAGTTCTTCCGCCGCCTCAGCGCGCAGAACCCGCTGGTGCGCACGGGCCACACTCTGCTGGCCGAACTGATCGTCGCCGGCGAGGTACCGATGTCGCCGACGATCTACAACCACCGCGCCGAGCGGCTGAAGTCGCGGCGGGCGCCGATCGAGTGGAGACCGCTTCAGCCGGTGGTCGCGATCCCGCACGTGATCGGGCTGCCCAAGAACGCACCCCATCCGCACGCGGCCATGCTCTTCATCGATTTCCTCCTCTCTCGGGAAGGGCAGGAGGAACTGGTGAAACTGGGACGCATCCCGGCGCACCCGCTGGTGGCCGCGAACCCCCCGTACCTGAACCAGGGCTTCGCCTACCGGGTCATCGACCCGAACACGTTCCTGGAGAAGTTCGCTCGCTACGACGCGATCTGGCAGGAATTGATCATCCGGCGGCGCTAGCCGCGCCCGAACGGAGCCGAAGATGGCCGAGGCCGCACCCGCATCGGGCAGGCTCCTCCGCCCGCCGCGGCTGCGGTTGTCTGTCCAGGACCTGCTGCCGGTGGCGGTGGCGCTCGCCGTCGCCTACCTCACCCTGCTGCCCTTCATCTTTCTGCTCTGGGGGAGTTTCTTCACCCCGACGGTCGGCGGCCAGCCCGGCGTGCTGACCCTGCAGAACTACGTGCGGGCCTACACCGACCGCTCGGCCCTGCCCATCATGGTGAACTCGGTCGTCTTCGCGCTGGGGACGATGGCGCTGGCCTTCGCCATCGGCACGGTGCTGGCCTGGATCACGGAGCGCACCAACACGCCGCTGCGCGGGCTGTTCTTCGCGGTAAGCCTCATCCCGTTGATCATCCCGGGGATTCTCTTTACGCTCAGCTGGATCTTCCTCCTCAGCCCCCGCATCGGGCTGGTCAACCAGTGGCTGATGCGCCTCTTCGGGCTCGCCGCCGCACCCTTCGACGTCTACTCCATGGGTGGCATGATCTGGGTAGAAGCCCTGCACTGGTCCCCCATTGTCTACCTGCTCATGTCGGCGGCCTTCCGCTCGATGGACCCCGCGCTGGAAGAAGCCGCCCTCATGTCGGGGTCCGGCCTCCTGCGCACCTTCGCGCACGTCACGCTGCGGCTCAACGTCCCGACGATCCTGAGCGTCTGCCTGCTGCTCTTCCTGCGCGGCCTGGAGACCTTCGAAGTCCCGGCGATCATCGGGCTGCCCGCCGGCATCCACGTCTTCACGTCGAAGATCTACCTGGCGATCAAGGCCTACCCCTCCGACTTTGGCCTGGCCGGAGCGTACTCGACCAACCTCCTGCTCCTCACCATCGGCGGGGTCTATCTCTACGGGCGTGTCACCCGCGAGGCGAACCGCTACGCGACGGTGACGGGCAAGGGGTTCCGCCCGCGCGTCGTCGACCTCGGCCCTTGGCGCTATCTCGCGTCGGCGGTGATCGTCGCGTATCTCGGGGTGATGGTGGCGCTGCCGCTATTCGTATTGGTCTGGAATTCCGTCCTTCCTTTCTATATGAAGCCGTCGCGGCAGGCGCTCTCGATGCTGACGCTCGACAACTACACCTTCCTCTTCGGTCTGCCCAAGACGGCGCGCGCGGTGATCAACAGTTTCGCCCTGTCTCTTGGCAGCGCCACGATCGTCATGTTCGCCACCTCGGTGATCGCGTGGATCACCGTGCGCACCCGCCTGCGGGGGCGCTGGGTGCTGGACAACCTGGTCTCTCTCCCGCTGATCTTCCCCGGGATCGTCATGGGCGTCGCGCTGATCTGGGTGTACCTCACCATCCCTATCCCCATCTACGGGACCATCTGGATCCTCCTCGTCGCCTACGTCACCCGCTACCTGCCCTACGGGATGCGCACCTCCTCGTCGTCGCTGGTGCAGATCCACCGTGAACTGGAAGAGGCCGCCGAGACCAGCGGCGCCTCCTGGTGGCGGACCTTCGTCGCCATCGTCCTGCCGCTGCTGCGGCCGGGGCTGCTGGCCGGGTGGATCTACATCGTCATCGTCTCGATCCGGGAACTTTCAAGTAGCATCTTGCTCTGGGGGCCGGGGGCGGAGGTCCTCTCCGTGTACATCTTCGATCTGTGGCAGACCGGCCACGCGCAGGAACTGTCGGCGCTGGGCCTGATGCTGGTGGGGTTCCTCTTCCTCCTGGCGCTTGTCTCCCGGCGGCTGAGCCAGCGGTACGGGCTGCGGCAAGAGGCGTAGCCGTGGTGCGGGTCCAGGAACTGGTCAAGGTCTTCCCCTCCCCGCGCGGCCCGGTCCTCGCCTGCGACCACGTCAGCTTCGAGGTCGATGAGGGACGATTCTTCACCCTGCTCGGCCCATCCGGATGCGGCAAGACGACCACCCTGCGCTGTATCGCCGGTCTGGAACGGCCGGATAGCGGAGAGATTGGTCTGGCCGGGATCGCGGTATACTCCGCCCGGAGCGGCGTCTTCGTGCCTCCCAACCGGCGAGACATCGGCATGGTCTTCCAATCCTATGCCATCTGGCCACACATGACCGTCTTCGACAACGCCGCCTTTCCGTTGCGGGTCGGGCGCACCCGCCTCTCCGGCCCCCAGGTCAGACGGCGGGTCGCTGAGGCCCTGGCCACTGTGCGCCTAGATGGTCTGGAAGATCGCCCGGCCACCAATCTGAGCGGCGGCCAGCAGCAACGGCTCGCGCTGGCCCGCGCGCTGGCGCGCGAACCGAAGCTCCTGCTGCTCGACGAGCCTCTGTCCAACCTGGACGCGAAACTGCGCGAGCAGATGCGGTTGGAATTGCGCCAGTTGCAGCGCGGGCTCAAGATCACGACGATCTACGTCACGCACGATCAGGTGGAGGCGCTCTCGATGTCCAACGTCGTCGCCGTGATGCACGACGGGCAGATCATCCAGATCGGCCCTCCACGCGAGATCTACGAGCGCCCGGCCAGCCAGTTCGTGGCCGACTTCATCGGGTCGACGAACTTCCTGCCGGGGCGCGTCGCCGGTCCGGCCGGCGACGGTCTGGTCATGGTGGACACCGCCCATGGGCCCATTCGCTGTCTTCCTCCCGCCGACGCGACTCCCGGGACGGAGGTGCTGGTGTCGATCCGACCCGAGGACGTGGAGGTGGAGGACGGCGCGCGGTCGGGAGAAGGATGGGAGGCGACCGTGGAGCAGGCGGTCTTCCTCGGCGAGTCCATCGACTGCCGGCTCGCCGTGAACGGCGTGGTACTGCGCGCACGCGTTCATCCATCGGTGCGTCTCCGCCGCGGCGACCGCGTGTCCGTGTCGTTCCGGCCGGACCGCTGCATCGCCATCCGTCCCGCCGGAAACGGCGCCTAAATGCCGCCGGCCATCATCCGCCGTGTCGGCGTCGTTGGCCTCGGCCGGATGGGCCTGCCGATGGCCCGCCACCTCGGGCGTGCCGGCTTCGAGGTCTCCGGCTACGATCTGGATCCAGAGCGCCGTGCGGCGCTGGTTGAGGCCGGCGGGCAGCCGGTCGATCCCCTCGGGACGGTGGCCCGCGATTCCGACGCGGTCCTGCTGATGGTGGCGGACGACGCGCAGGTGAAAGCGGCGGCGCTGGAATCGGGCGGTATCGTCGCCGCCGCACGCCCCGGGACCGTCCTCATCATCTCCAGCACGGTGAAGCCTTCGACCTGTCGCGAACTGGCCGTCGTCGCGGCGGCTCGTGGCGTCCCGGTCCTCGACGCGCCGGTCGCCCTCGGGCAGCGCGCCGCAGAATCTGGAACCCTCACCGTCTTTGTCGGCGGGCCGGCGGATGTCTTCGAGCGATGCCGCCCAGTGTTGCAGGCCTTCGGGCGGAAGGTGGTGCACCTCGGCGAGGAAGTCGGCGCGGGTCAGGTCGCCAAACTGACGAACAATCTGTTGCTCTGGGCCGGCATCGTCGCCGCCTACGAGGCCCTGACCTTCGGCGCGCGCCTGGGAGTGCCCCCGGGGCGGCTGCGCCCGGCGCTGCAGGAGGGCAGCGCCGACAGCTACGCGCTGCGTGAGCTGCACCTCCACAACCTCAGCTGGCCGCACAAAGACCTGGCCCAGGCGATGGAGATCGCCGACGAAATCGGCGTCACGCTCCCGCTGACCGGCCGCGTCGCTGAGCTGATCCAGGGACTGACGCGCGAAGATCTGCGGCGTCTCACGTAGAGGCGCTCACCGATTCAGGAGGAGACGATGGCCGATCGGGCAAGACGGAACGACCCCGCGGGGACGGCAGTCGCACCTCCAACGTCAGGCCGCGCGGAGTACGGATCGGACCTCATCGTCGATCTGATGCGGACGTATGAGATCGAGTACGCCGCCCTCAATCCGGGGGCAACCTTCCGCGGCTTGCACGACTCCATCGTCAACTACGGCGGCAACCGCATGCCCCAGATCATCCTCTGCAACCACGAGGAGATCGCCGTGGCGGTGGCGCAGGGATACGGCAAGGCGAAGGGCCGCCCGATGGCCGCGATCGTCCACAACGTCGTCGGCCTCCTCCACGCCGCCATGGCAGTCTACACGGCGTGGCTCGACCGCGCCCCCGTCCTGGTGATGGGCGGGACCGGACCGATGGCGGTGGAGACGCGCCGCCCGGGGATCGATTGGATCCACACCGCTTTGGTTCAGGGCAACGCGGTGCGCGACTACGTGAAGTGGGACGACCAGCCGGCCAGCCTGCAGGGGATCATCGAATCCTTTATCCGCGGCTACCGCATCGCCATCACCGAGCCGCAGGGCCCGATCTATCTCTGCTTCGACGCCGCGCTGCAGGAAGAGCGGCTACAATCGCCCCTGCCGATTCCCGACATCGCCCGCTACGCGCCCCCGACCCGCGCCCAGGCTGACCCAACTGCGCTGAAGACCGTTGCGCGCTGGCTGCTCGAAGCGGAATCCCCCGTGGCCTTTGCCGACTACGTGGGGCGCACTCCCGAGGCGGTCCCGGCGCTCGTGCGGCTGGCTGAGACGCTCGCCCTGCCGGTGATCGACCTGGGCAGCCGCTTCAACTTCCCCAACACGCACCCGCTCGACCTGACCGGCGCGGAGGCGGAACTGCTGCCCGAGGCTGACCTGGTGCTGGCGCTGGACGTCGTCGACATTCAGAAGGCGACCGCCACGACCGACCGGACGTCGCGGCTCGCCCGCTCACAACTCCGGCCGGACACCCGGATCGCGCAGATCTCATTCACTGACTTCATGGTCCGCAGCTGGGCGCAGGAGCAGGGGCGGTTGCAGGCCGTCGACCTGTCGATCGCCGCGGACACCTCCCTGGCCATCCCCGCGCTGGCCGACCTCTGCGCCCGGACGGTCAGCAAGGACGGCGTCCTGAGGGCGCGCGTGGACCGTCGCCGGGCGCACCTGGAGCAGAAGCATCGCGCCCTCCGAGACCGCTGGCGCGAGGCTGCCGAGCGTGCCCGCGACGAGAAGCCCATCTCGCTGCCGCGGCTGGCGCTGGATCTCTGGGATGTCGTCAAGGATGAAGACTGGATGCTGGTCAACCGCAGCCTCCGCGGTTGGACGCGCCGGCTGTGGGACTGGAACACCACTACCCCCTATATCGGCGCCCACATGGGGGGCGGGGTCGGCTATGGGATCGGCCACTCTGTCGGCGCCGCCCTCGCCCTCAGCGACACCCGGCTGTGCATCGACATCCAGCCCGACGGCGATTTGCTCTACACGCCGTCCGCGCTCTGGACCGCCGCCCACCACCGCATCCCGCTGCTCATCGTGATGTTCAACAACCGGTCCTACTTCAACGACGAGGAGCACCAGGTCCTGATGGCCCGCGCCCGCGGGCGTCCCGTCGAGAACGCGCACATCGGCCAGGCGATGGCGGATCCAGCGGTGGAATTCGCGGCCATGGCGCGGTCGTTTGGAATAGAAGCCTGGGGAGCAGTGGAGGAACCTACGGATCTGAGGCCGGCGCTGGAGCGGGCCGTCCGTTACGTCACCCGTGAGCGCAAACCGGCCCTCGTGGACGTCGTCATGCAATCGCGTTGATGTGGACCAAGGGAATCAACGAGGGAAGTGCAGCGGTAAGATCTTGCCGCGCGGGCTGGCGTAGGGGGCCTGCCGCCTCACCCTGAGCGTTCCCACGCCCTCCCAGACCCTGGTCATGAACTGATGGCCACGTGACCTTCCGGCCAGTGCGTCCCGAAGCCGGGCGATCAGATGCTGTTCGTCCAGGTTCCCTACGGCGGGATGCACGAGCAGCGTTAGCCGCGTCTGCCCGCCCTGATCCTCTTCTTCCACAAGTTGATAGTCGCCGGGGCCTCCCCCGAATTCGGCGGGGATGGTTTTCTCGAACAGCTCAAAGAGATCGCCGTAGAAGTAGTTCAAGCCCTCGCTCGTGAACTTCTCGAAGCTGCGAATACGGTGGACGTGCAGGGTAAGGCCGACCCCACCCAGCGCGCAGCCGCAGGCTCTTCGCTCCAGCGCTGCGTAGTCGCCACCCTGCACATTGACAAGCAGGCGAGGAGCGAGAGGGCTCAACGTCGTGCAGAGCAGAGGGTGGATGGGCGGGCCGTCGCCGGGGAGGGGCGTGGGATGCGCCAGGAGCGCTAGAAAGTACTCGTTGACGTGGACGTCGTCTGTGTGCCGCGGATCGGCGCACGCGTACCCAACGTTTACGCCTCCCCCATAGGCATAGCGCGTCACGGCTCTCGCCCCGGCGCGCTCGATCACCTCACGTTTGGATTCGGTGTACGGTTCGCCCACGGCAATGAACGTTGTGCCATCTAACGATATGCTCATCTCCGAAGCCAGACGGGCGATCCTGGCCGCGTTGCTGGCAGCCGTGGTGATGCAACACCCCCTCCCCCCACGATTCGTCTCTTGAACCCACCGGACGATGCGGCGGAGTTCAGAGATGTTGACGAACTCCGGCCAGGGGAACCTCGCGCCGTTCAGTCTTCCGGTCATGATGATCAGCTGGTTGAGCAGGTAGTAGTAGGTCCTCTCCGTCCGGCTGTGCACTGAGATCGGATGGGAGAACCAGCGATCGAGAGGGATGCCCAGTTTGCCATAGATCAGCAGGTTGTTCATCCCCGGGGCCGCGGGAAGGATGCCGTCATAGATGGCATGCGCGCGCGAAGAGAGATCGTGCGCGGCAAAGAACACTGCGGCAACGGGTGTGCGCACGGCGATCCAGTCGAGGGGGATGAAGGTGCTGACGGGCTGGTTCCTGGTGCCGCTGCTCACCCCGATGAATCCCGACGCGGGTGCCTGACGTAGGAAGAGCTCAGGCGAGACGCGGAAGGAGGTCCCTCCGCGGACGACCTCTTTCTTTCCCTTAAACTCATCCGAGGTCAGATAGACGCCGGCGGCGGCGAGGCGTTCCAGGGCTCCGTCCACGCCGTGACGCTGCACAGAGGCCTGGAAGTCAGAGAAAGCGCACCCCGCGTGCGCAAAGAGGGGCCGGTAAGGACTGTCTGGATCGTCAAAGACCCGCGTCCGGATGAGCTCAATGCAATTGCGCTCGCGCCGGTCGAGGCCTCGTGTGATCTGCTCTTCCGCCTGAGCGAGGGTGAGCCGCTCTCGGAGGAAGTCCCGCACCCCCACGGTCAGGGCGAAGGTACGCCGGAGATTGAAGCGTCCCATTGTAGGCGGGAGTGCCTTCGCCGGGTCTTTGCCGGCCCCTGTCGTATACTTTCTGGTAACTCTCGCGCAGGACCGGTCGAGGGAGAGACAGAGGGGGCTCAGGACGAGACGTGACGCTGGTCTTGAATGACGAGGATGTGGGCCGGCTCCTCACCATGCAGGCTGCCATCGACGCCATCGAAGAAGCGTACAAGGATCTCGCGCGCGGGGTGGCCGTGAACGCGCCCCGCCGCGACAGCTTTCTCGGCTCGTCCCATCCGCGGGGCTACTATTCCTTCAAGACCGTCGAAGGCGGGTTAGAGCGGCTGGGCGTCGTGGCGCAGCGGATCAACTCCGACCTCATCACCTACCCGGTGGTGGACGGCGTCCCCCGCCGGGTGAAGGTTCCCGCGGCACCCGGGAGCCGCTATGTGGGCCTCGTCTTCCTGTACAGCACCGAGACCCTGGAGCTCCTGGCCATCATCACCGACGGGCACCTGCAGCGTATGCGCGTCGCCGCGACGACGGGCGTGGGGGTCAGGCATCTGGCCCGGCAGGATGCCCGCGTGGCCGCGCTGTTCGGCTCGGGGTGGCAGGCCGAAACGGCCGCCTGGGCTCTCGCAGCCGCGAGGCCGCTGGAGACCCTTCGCATCTACAGCCCCACGCCCGAGCACCGCCAGGCCCTGGCCAGCCGGCTGCGGGACCGCCTGGGGATTGAGGCGAGGGCAACGGGAAGCGCTGAGGAAGCCTTAGAGGATGCGGATATCGTCGCCACGGCGACCAACTCCCAGCGTTCCGTGGTCGCCGGCGCGCACATTCGCCCGGGGATGCATCTGACCTCCATTGCCACGGTCGAGAGTGACGAGGAAGCGTGGAGCCGTGCCGACCTGATCATCGCGTCGGCCACCCCCGACCAGTACATGACCCACCGCACACCCAACCCGGCGCTGGAGCGCATCCTCTCCGACCGGGACCTGCGTGATGACGTGGAGGCCCGCCGTTTCGACGAGTTCCGGGCCAAGATCCATCTGCTCTCGGATCTTCTCGTCGGCAACGTGCCGGGGCGGACGCGACCCGAGCAGATCACCCTGATGGACAAGACCTGGGGGTTGGGAATCGAGTTTGCGGCCGTGGGCAGGGTTGTCTACGAGCAGGCGAAGGCACAAGGGGCCGGGCGCGAGATCCCGACCGAATGGTTTACGCAGACCTCACACCCGTAGTTAGCGAAAGACGAGGCTCTTGACGACGACCGGCACGACCCCCTGGTCGGGGAGGGGGCGGCCGATGTCGATGTAGTCGAACTCGCGCAGCTGCACCTGGTCGATGCAGACGATGGCGCCGCGGACGCCGAACTCCTGCCTGAGCAGGGCGCCGACCAGACCGGCGACGTCGGCGTCGACCACGACCAGCAGCGGGTGTCCGTCCTCCGCCTCGGGCAGCGCGGAGACGATGCCGGCGCACAGCTCCCGCAGCGACGCGTAATCGGCGCCGTGCTGCCAGTGCAGCGCGAGCGCGAAGCGGCCATCCTGGTCAGAGGATCCGTCCAGGTCGAGCCGGGCGATACCGCGCCGCGCCGTCTCGGCGATCGACGCCGCCGAACGACCCACGCGCCGGAGGCTCACCACGGGGACGCTGCGCAGCGGCAAGACGCCGGGGTCGGAGAGGAAGATGGTGTCCCCGCTCAGCTGCACCGTGTACTGCGAGGCGCCGATGCAGGTGGCGCGGATGGCCTCCTTGGGCTCCAGCAGCTCGAGACCTCGCTCCTGGGCGCGACGGCGCAAGGCCTCGGCGAGACGCGGGCCGAGATCGCCGAAGTCGCGCTCCTCGCGTCCGTGGACATACTCCGCCACGCCTCCCGAGAAGACGACGCGGCGGAAGGCGAGGGGAGTCCGCAGCGGCGGCGTGATCCAGCGATCGGTGTCCCGCGCGCCCGCCGCGATCCGCAGCACGGTGTCGGCCATGTGGGCGGCGAGCCGGTCGAGGTCCTCTGGGGCGAGACGGCCGCCGAGACCGAGGGGGCGAGCGACGCCGGCCGCGCCCGCCAGCCGCCGGCCGGCATCTTCGAGCCGGGTAAGACGGCCGTCAGCATCCCAGGCGAAGAGCCGCGCGCCGAGGTGGATCGCCGCGGTCTCCCGCACCTCTCCCTGGACGCAGACCGCGAACTTCGTCGTCCCCCCGCCCATGTCGACGTTGAGCAGCGCTGCGTCATGTGTCAGCGACAGTTCCACCGCGCCGGAGCCGTGGGCGGCGAGCAGGCTTTCCAGATTCGGCCCCGCCGTGGCGACGACGAACTTCCCGCCCTCCTCCGCGAACAGCTCGCCGACCGCCCGCGCGTTCTCCCGCCGCGCCGCCTCGCCGGTGGTGATCAGCGCCCCCGCGTCCACCTGCTCCCGCCGCACGCCTGCCTCCGCGTAAGCCGTATCAATGAAGGCGCCGAGCGCGGGGGCGTCGATCTGACCGGAGGGTAGATAGGGGGTGAAGATCACCGGCGATCGAGAGAGGATCTCCCGTGCCGTGACGACGTAGCGGCTACTGAGGCGGCGGCCCTGCCGTTCCAGCGTCAGCCGCGAAAACAGCAGATGGGATGTGGAGGTGCCGATGTCCACACCGACGCTGACGAGCGCCACCCGGTCGCCGACGTAGACGACGGCGCCCTCGTCCCCCTCCAGATGGATGTGGTCCTCGTCGCCCTCGTGCACCCGTCAGTCCACCTCGGAGGCCGTCGCCAGGAACTCGTCCATCTTCACCTCGACCCCATTGGCCCGGCAGCGCTCCACGAACAGGCGGTGGACGCGGGGATCCTGATCCTCGTACTCGATCTGGTTGCCGCCGGCCTTGGCGCTCTTGTCGATGCCCTGATGGTCGAGGTAGCGCGTGAGCTTCCACTTCGTGCTGCCCCAGCGAATGGCTAGGTACCGCGCGCCCGTGGCGCCGGTGTTGAAGTGCTGGTGCCACCACATCCCCGGCGGCACCAGCATGGTCCCCGGCCTCCAGCGGATGTCCTCGAATCGCTCGTCCCGGTCCCGCCACATCAGCGAGAACCCCTGGCCGTCCAGGATCACGACGTGCGCGCCCGGGCCGTGGCGATGCGCCTTCTTGTAGGTCCCAATCGGAAAATCGGAGACGTGCGCGACCAGCATGTTGTTCGCCAGCTCGAACTTCATGTGCCGGCCCCCGGCGCCCCGCTCGCGCCATTCGTAGAGCGGCAGGTTGGTGATGTCGGCGATGAAGTTCGTCTCCCAGATCCGCTGCGAACTGTCCGGCCGGAGATAGACCGGTCCCTCTCCGCTGAAGTAATCCGCCTGGCCCTGGAAGCGATCGGCGAAGTCAAAGGGACAGTTGAAGATAAAGTCGAGGTTGCGCAGCAGGCTCATCATCAGGGGCGCCGTCGTCACCGCGAGGAGGCGGGCGGGCTCCTGCCCCGATCCGTTGTGCAGCCGGTGGAAGGAATTGAGCGGCACGGCGAAGAGGCTCCCCGGCTGCCACTCAAAGACCTGGCGGGCGCCGGCCTGCGTCCACACCTCGCACGACCCGCGTCCCCGTACGACGTAGAAGACTTCCTCGAAGAGATGGCGTTCGGGGGCGGTCGAGCCGGCCCGGGGGATCTCCAGCACGTAGGCGTTGTCGGTGTCCTCGGTGCCCAGCAACTGGATGTAGGCGCCGCGCGCCCCCACCCGCGGCCAGGAGACCACCTCGACCGTCGCCAGGTCGTCCACGGCGTAGCCCTCGATCACGGGCAGTTGCTCCGACTCCAAGAACGCCTTGTAGCCGGTGCGTCCCCATTCCTCGGGCATCCGCTGGACCGTCTTTTCCATGGCCGCCTCCATTGACTCGCCTGGCGCCTCCGGCGCCGGCCTCCATGTAACGGTTCTGTCCCCAGGGTACACGCCGTGCGCTTCACCGCCAACGGGGCGGGGGCTGCAAGGCAGGAAAGACGCCCGCCGCGGCGGTAATTAGCCGGTTGGGCACAATCCCAAGACAACCGCGGGGAGGGGTTCGACGTGAGGGGCATCCGTGTGATCGTGCTGGCAATGCTGCTGGCAGTCGTGGCCATACTCCCGGTCCAGGCCCAGGCGCCGTCGTTTGCGGGCAAGACGGTCACGATCGTCGTGGGCTATCCACCGGGCGGCGGCTATGACTTGATCTCGCGCATCGTCGCGCGTCACCTGGGCAAGTATCTGGCGGGCGCCCCGGCGATCATCGTCCAGAACATGCCGGGCGCGAACAGCATCATCGCCGCCAACCACGTCTACAGCGTGGCCAAGCCGGACGGCCTGACGCTGGCGCTCTTCAACCGCAACCTGATTCTCGGGCAACTGGTGGGGGTGGACGGGATCAGGTTTGACATGACCAAGTTCGCCTGGGTCGGGAGCCCGGCCAGCGAAACGACCATCCTGGCCATCCGCGCCGACCTCCCCTACCGGCAGGCGACAGATCTGCGCGCGGCCAACCCGGAGCTGATTGTCGGCGCCACCGGGCCGGGGGCCAGCACTTACGACTTCCCCCTGCTCCTCAAGGCCTTCGCCGGCTTCAAGCTCCGCATCATCAGCGGCTATCCTTCCAGCTCGGAGATCATGCTGGCCATCGAGCGGCGGGAGGTGGACGCGCGCGCGGGCTCCTACTCCTCGATCAAGCCCTTCATCGACCGCGGCCTCGTCCGCCCGCTCGTGCGTGGACACGCCTCGGTCCCGGCCATCGCGGCGCTCCCCTTGGATGAGGACCTGACAGCGAATCCCCTCAGCAAGCAGGTGATGCGCCTGCGGTCGGTGCCCGAGGTGATCGGGCGCCCATTCGTGATGCCCCCGGGGACACCGCCGGAGTTTGTGAACGCCTTCCGAGAAGCATTCCGCCGGATGACGGCGGACAAAGACTTCGAGACGGAGGCCGAGCGTGCCGGGTTCGAGATCAACCTCGTCACCGGTGATCAGGCCCTGCGCACGATCCGGGAGGTGCTGACCGCGCCCTCTGACGTCGTGAGGGTCTTCCGGCAGTTCTTCCAGTTCAACTGACGGGCGGCTGACGGGCACGACATGATCGACGCCCTCCTCGGGGCGCTCGTCGCAGTCTTGCAGTGGGATGCCCTGAGCTTCATGCTCATCGGCATCGTCGCGGGATTCTGGGTAGGGTTGCTGCCCGGCCTGGGCGGGGGGACGACCCTCGCGCTGATGCTGCCTTTCATCTACACGATGCAGCCGGTGGGGGCTTTCGCCTTTCTCCTGGGGATGCATTCGGTCGTCGCCACGACGGGGGACATCACCTCCATCCTCTTCGGCGTGCCCGGCGAAGGCACGACCGCCGCCACGATCCTCGACGGCCACGCCATGGCCAAGCGGGGGGAAGCGGGGCGGGCGCTCGGCGCCGCGCTGACCAGTTCGCTCATCGGCGCGCTCATCGGCGCCGCCGCCCTGGCGTTGGCCATCCCGGTGGTGCGCCCCCTGGTCCTGGCATTTGGCTCTCCCGAACTGTTCATGGTGGCCATCCTGGGCATCGCCTCCATCGCCTCGCTCAGCGGAGGGGGCGGCCGGTCACTCCTGCGGGGGTTCCTGGCCGGGTGCCTCGGGCTGTTCCTCTCGTCGGTGGGGCAGGATCCACAGGCCGGCAACCTGCGCTACACGATGGGCCAGCTCTACCTATGGGAGGGTCTGAACCTGGTGCCGGCGCTGGTCGGGTTCTTCGCCATCCCCGAGATCGTGGATCTGGCGGTGCGGCGCACCGCCATCGCCGGGGACGCATCCGTCCAGCGCATCAGCGGCGTGTTCCAGGGCGTCAAGGATACCTTCCACCACTTCTGGCTGACCCTGCGCTGCAGCCTGGTCGGCACCTGGATCGGGATCCTCCCGGGCCTCGGCGGCGCTGTCGGCCAGTGGATGGCGTATGCCCACGCGGTGCAGAGCGCCAAAGACCCGGTCGACCGTGCCCGCTTCGGCAAGGGCGACGTGCGCGGCGTCATCGGTCCGGGGGCGGCGAACAACTCCAAGGAAGGCGGCGACCTCATCCCCACGGTCGCGTTCGGCGTGCCCGGCAGTTCCTCCATGGCCATCCTTCTGGGGGGATTCTTCCTGCTGGGCCTGGTCCCCGGGCCCGACATGCTGACCAGGCATCTGACCGTGACCTTCTCCATGGTCTGGACCATCGTGCTGGCCAACATCGTCACGGTGGCCGCGTGCTTCCTCCTGCTCAACCAGCTCGCGCGGCTCACGCACATCCGGGGGATGATCCTGATCCCCTTCATGCTGCTGCTGATCTTCGTCGGGTCCTATACCACCAACAACAACACCGGCGATCTGGTCGTCACCCTCGCCTTCGGCGCCCTCGGCTATGTGATGGTCCGCCACCGCTGGCCCCGCGCCCCGTTGGTGTTGGGACTCGTCCTCGGGGATATCGTGGAGCGCTATCTCTGGATCTCCACGGCGCGGTACGGCCTCAGCTGGCTGGGCCGTCCCACCGTGATCATCCTCCTGCTGCTGTCGGCGGCGGTCGTGCTGCGCCCGATCATCCAAGAGCGGCGGGGCCGTTCAGCGCGCGAGCAGGTCCATGCGGCCTAAGGGACAGGTCGTCTTCGCGGTGGCCATCGCCGCGCTCGCGGCGTGGGCCCTCCTGGAGACGCGAGGATGGGCCATCAAGACCGCCCTCTACCCCCGCGTGATCGGCGTGCCACTGCTGTTGTTGGCCCTCAGCGAAGCCGTCCTCAGCGTGCGGCGCCGAGCGGAGGCGGAGCCGGCGGGGCCACAGATGGACGTAGCGCTCTCCGGGGACACCAACACGGCCGTGACCACGCGCCGGACGATCGCGATCTTCACCTGGATCGCCGCCTTCTTCCTGGGGATCATCGCGCTGGGCTTCCCCGTCGCCGCCCCCGTGTTCACCTTCGTCTATCTCACCGGCCAGGCCAGAGAAGGATGGCTGCGGTCCCTGGTCCTCTCTGCGCTGGCGTGGCTGATCTTCTCCCAGCTCTTCATCAGGCTGCTGCACATTCCGTTCGCGCCGGGCCGGCTGTGGGGCCTCTTCACATAGGGAGCGGAGTCGCGGCTATGGCGAAGGAATGGCGCGAACCGGAAGGCTACCGGCGGGCCGGGTACGGGAAATGGCGGCGGCCCCGCGCGCCCTATGACATTTTTATGGAAGCGCAGCACGTCCCGATCCACCGGGGCATCGGCGTGCGCCGCGTGCAAGACCTCGAGTTGGGCGCATGGGCCCGCATCGGAGGGAACGGCGCGTTCATCCAGCTTTACGGGACGGAAGGGCTCTGGGGGATGTACCTGGCCGAAATACCTCCGGCGGAGGCGTTGCGGCCGGAGCGCCACCTCTACGAAGAGGTGGTCTTCGTCGTCGAGGGGCGTGGCGCCGCCGAGGTCTGGGCGGAGGACGGAGAGCGGCCGGAGATCTTCGAGTGGCAGCCGGGATCGCTCTTCACCATCCCGTTGAATACCCACCACCGCTTGATCAACGCGATGTCGTCCGGGCCCGCCCTCCTGCTCGTCGGGACGACGGCACCCACGGTGATGAACCTCTATGGCAACTCCGACTTCGTCTTCAATTGTCCCTACGTCTTCCGCGACCGTTATGAGGGCGGCGCCGGCTACTTCAAGGCGAATCTCCAGGACATCGAGCCCGATCCGCACCGCGGCCTGGCGATGGTGCGCACGAACATCGTGCCCGACGCGGTGCGGACCCCCCTGCCGCTGGACAACCGCCGCTCGCCCGGCTTCCGGCGCCTCGAACCCGCCCTCGACCGCAACGTCTTCTACCTCTGGATCGGCCAGCACGAGACCGGACGGTACTCCAAGGCGCACTCGCACGAATCCGCGGCGGTGCTGATCTGCCTCAGCGGGAAGGGCTACACCTACGCCTGGCCGCGCGATGTGGGGACGCGGCCATGGGAGAGCGGGCAGGCGGACCGAGTGGTGCGCCAGGACTACGAGCCTGTGGGGATGGTATCCGCGGCGCCGATGGGCGGGCAGGGGTTCCACCAGCACTTCGGCGTCGCCCGCGAGCCCCTGCGTCTGATGGCCTGGTTCGGCCCATTCGGCCGGGGAACGGGCCGCGAGCCCGGCCGGCCCGGTGAGGACGTGCTCGACAAGAACGCGCTGAACCTGGATGAAGGGGGAAACGCCATCCCCTATTGGGACGAAGATCCGCACCTGCGCCAGGAATATGAGACGGCGCTGCGGCGCGCCGGAGCCGAGTCCCGGATGGAGGAGACCTTCTATCGCCGACCCACCGCCGTGGGCGCCTCCGATCCGGACGCCATTCCATGACGCCATGACTCGGGCCGGGACGGACGCGGTCCGGGCACTGGTCGCCCAGGCGTCCCAGGTGCTCGGCGGTGAAGATCACGGCGACCTGATCTGGGGACACGCGTCGGTGCGCGACCCCGACGGCCGTGGTGTCTGGATGAAGGCGTCCGGCTGGGGATTCGAGGAGATCACGCCGGAGCGTGTCATCCTGGTGGGGTGGGACGGTGAGGTCCTGGACGGTGAGGGCCGCCGCCACGTCGAGTTTCCGATCCACACCGAGATCATGCGCGCGCGGCCGGAGGTGGGCTGCGTCGTCCACACCCACGCCACCCACGCGGTGGCCTTCGCGTCGCTCCAGCAGCCCCTCCGCCCCATGTCGCACGAAGGCACGCTGTTTGTCCCTCCCGACATCGCGAGGTTCAGTAAGACCGGCGACCTCATCCTGACGCGCGCGTTGGGTCAAGCGGTCGCGGACTCCATCGGATCGCGCAACGCCGTCCTGCTCGTCCACCACGGCATCGTCACGGTGGGGGAGGATGCGCAGGACGGAGTGATGGCCGCGATCTTCCTCGAGCGCGCCTGCCGGAAGCAGCTGCTGGCGATGGCCGCAGGCGAACTGCGGACCTGGTCGAGTGACGAGGAAGCGCTGGCCAAACGGAGGCACGTCTATTCCGCGGCGCAGGCCTGGGACTATCTGCTGCGGCGGCGCAGAAGGCCGGACACTCCGGCCTGACAGTCCAGGAGGCGATGGCGCGCGCACAGAACAGTCCTTCGTGGCCGCCTGATCGGTAGAGGCAGAGCGGTCGGGGGAGCCGATGGAGTCGCGGTTCGAGGTCGGCAGAAGGATCCGCAGTGAGGTGCTGGGCGCTGAGCACGTGGCGAGGGCCCAGGCCCAACAGACCGAGATCGACGCCGAGTTCCAGCGGTTCATCACCGAGGTGGCCTGGGGCACAGTCTGGGCCCGCCCCGACCTGGATCGCCGCTCGCGCAGCCTGGTGACGATCGCCATCCTGGCCGCGCTGGGGCGGGAGGAGCTGGCCCTCCACCTGCGCGCCAGCCGCAACCTCGGCGTCACAGCGAAAGACGTCGTGGAGGTCCTGCTGCACGTAGCGATTTACGCGGGCATCCCGGCCGCCAACAGCGCGATCGCGATGGCCAAGGACATCTTGGGGGATTCCGCCGCCGGCGAGGGGCGGGGGGCGGAACCATGATCAGGGCCGGCGGCCGCGATCCGGCGACGTTTCCACCCTACCTCCACGAAGCGTACCGCTCCACCGTGCGGCGCTCGCCCCGCCGTCCGCTCATCCCGCTGCCGCGCACGCTGTCGGAGCAGACGGGGCCGGGCCCCGTGCTCAGCGCCGCCACCGCGGAAGACAGTGACCTCACGAGGAACATGGGGACGGACGGCGAGGCCATCGGCGAGCGGATCATCGTCACCGGCCGCGTCCTCGACGAAGGCGGCCGGCCGGTGCCCAACACGCTGGTGGAGATCTGGCAGGCCAACGCCGCCGGCCGCTACCGCCACCGCGTCGACCAACACCACGCGCCGCTCGATCCCAACTTCCTCGGCTTCGGCCTCTGTCTCACGGACGCCAACGGCGTCTACAGGTTCACCTCCGTCAAACCGGGCGCCTATCCGTGGGAGAATCATGAGAACGGGTGGCGGCCGGCGCACATCCACTTCTCGCTTTTCGGGGAGTCCTGGCTGTCGCGGTTGGTGACGCAGATGTACTTCCCCGGGGACCCCCTTCATGAACTGGACCCCATCTTTCATGCGGTGCCGACGGACGCGGCGCGCGAACGGATGATTGCCCGCTACGCGCATGACGTGACCAGACCGGCCTGGGCGCTCGGCTACCGCTTCGACATCGTCCTGCGCGGCTCGGACGCGACGCCCCAGCCCCTCGAGAGGCGCGACCCCGCGCGGCGATGAGCGCGCCCGGTCCCACCCCATCGCAGACGGTCGGCCCGTTCTTTCACGGTCTGCTCCGCGAGGGGTTGGCGGTGCTCGTCCGCCCCGAGACCGAGGGCGAGCGGATTCGCATCGAAGGGCACGTCTATGATGGGGAACGGGCCCCGGTGAGCGACGCGATGGTGGAGATCTGGCAGGCGAACGCCCGGGGGCGCTATCACCACCCGGCGGACCAGCGGCGCGCGGTGGACCTGGATCCGGCCTTCACCGGCTTCGGGCGGGCCGGGACCGACGCGGCGGGATTCTTCCGATTCGAGACCATCAAGCCCGGGCCGGTGCCCTTCGCGGCGCAGACCGTTCAGGCGCCGCACGTCAACGTCTTCGTCCTCGCCCGCGGCGTCCTCGATCAGCTGGTGACGCGCCTGTACTTCGAGGATGAAGCGGCCAACGCCGCGGATCCGGTGCTGCGCCGGTTGCCCGACGAGCGGCGGCCGACGCTGCTGGCCAGGCGGACGGCGGCCGACGGCTGGATCGTCTATCGCTTCGACATCATCCTCCAGGGTGAGGGAGAAACCGTCTTCTTTGACCCCTGAACGGTCCGTGGGAGCGCCGCGGGTTGCCCGGTTCCTCTCACTCGCCGACGCGATCAGCCGCCATGTCCGCGACGGCGACACCGTCGCCATGGAGGGGTTCACGCACCTCATCCCCTTCGCGGCCGCGCACGAGGTCATCCGGCAGGGCAGGCGGTACCTCACGCTCGTCCGCATGACCCCGGACCTCATCTACGATCAGCTCATTGGGATGGGCTGCGCGCGCCGGCTGGTCTTCTCCTGGGGCGGCAACCCCGGCGTCGGGTCCCTCTACCGGTTTCGGGACGCGGTTGAGCACGGCTGGCCCCAGCCGCTGGAATTGGAAGAGCACAGCCACGCGGGGATCGCGCACGCCTACGCGGCGGGCGCCGCCGGGCTCCCCTGTGCGATCTTCCGCGGGTATGTGGGCACCGACCTGGCCAGCGTCAACGCAGGCATCCGTTTCATTGACTGCCCCTTCACCGGGGAGCCGCTCGCCGCCATCCCGGCGATCCGCCCGGATGTGGCGATCATCCACGCGCAGCGCGCCGATCGGACTGGGAACGTCTTGATCGAAGGGATCGTCGGCGTGCAGAAGGACGTCGTGCTGGCGGCCGCTCGGGCGGTGGTGACCGTGGAGGAGATCGTGGACGACCTCCGCGCGCCCAGTCCCAATTCGGTGGTGCTGCCGGCCTGGACGATCGACGCCATCGCCGCAGCGCCGGGCGGCGCGCGGCCCTCCTACACCCACGGCTACTACGGCCGGGACAACCCCTTCTATACCGCTTGGGAGTCCATCTCCCGCGACCGGGATGCCTTCCTCACCTGGATGCGCCGGCACGTGCTCGAGGGCGGCTCCGCCGACGCGTCGGGCCGCGCCGGAGTGGGCGCCTGAGCGCAGGGGAGGCCGTGGACTACACGCCGTCGGAGATGATGACGGTGGCCGCGGCGCGCGCGTTGAAGGACGGCGACGTCTGCTTCGTCGGCATCGGGCTGCCCTCGGCGGCCTGCAACCTCGCCCGCCTGCTGCACGCGCCCGGCATCACCCTCATCTATGAGTCCGGGACGATCGGGGCGAAGCCGCAGGTCCTGCCGCTCTCCATCGGTGATCCAGAGTTGTGCGAGACCGCCCTCACCACCGTGTCGGTGCCGGAGACCTTTGCTTACTGGCTGCAGGGGGGGCGCATCTCGGTGGGCTTTCTCGGCGCGGCGCAGATCGACCGGTTCGCCAACATCAACACCACCGTGATCGGCGAATACGCCAGCCCGAAGGTGCGCCTGCCCGGGGGAGGCGGCGCACCCGAGATCGCGAGCCTCTGCGGCCAGGTGTTCGTGATCGTGCCGCAGTCGCGACGCTCCTTCGTCCCACGGGTCGACTTCATCACTTCCTTCGGCTTCGGCACGGGAGGCGACCACCGGCTGCGCTTGGGCATCCGCACCGCCGGCCCCACCCTGATCGTCACCGATCGCTGCCTCCTCCGGCCGGACCCCGAGAGCAAAGAGCTCGTCGTCGGCTCGATCCACCCCGGAGCGACGGCGGACGAGATCCGGCAGGAGACGGGATGGCCGGTCCGCTTCGGCCCCAACGTGGAAGAGACTCCGCGTCCGGATGGGACGGAGCTGGCGGCGCTGCGCGACCTCCTGGCGCGCTCGGCCCGGCCGGCCGGGGCGATGGGAGCGACCTGATGGACCTCTCCGAGGCCATGTTCACGGCGCCGGAGATGGCGGCCTGCTTTTCCAGCGCCACCGCCGTACAACGGATGCTCGACTTCGAGGCGGCCCTCGCCCGCGCCGAAGCGTCCGCCGGAGTGATCCCGATGGCGGCGGCGGAGGCGATCGCCGCCCGCTGCCGCGCCGAGCTGTTCGACCTCGCGGCGCTGTATCGGGAAGGTGCGGTCACCGGCACACCGGCCATCCCGCTTGTGCGCATGCTCACCGCGCTCGTCGATGAGGAGGGACGCGGGTTCGTCCACTGGGGCGCTACGAGCCAGGACGCCATCGACACCGGAATGATGCTGCAGATGCGGGATGGGCTGGACCTCCTGATCGGGCGCCTCCTCGACGTCGCCCGTGGGTGCGCGGCCCTGGCCGATCGGCACCGCCGCACTCCCATGGCCGGCCGCACCCTCTTGCAGCATGCGGTGCCGATTCCCTTCGGCCTGAAGGCGGCGCGCTGGCTGGGGCTGACCACCCGGGTGGTGCGACGGCTACGCGACCTACGAGAGCGCGCCCTGGTCGTGCAGTTGGGGGGCGCGGCGGGGACGCTCGCCTCGCTGGGCACTGAGGGCGCTCGGGTGATGGACCTGCTGGCTTCCGAGCTCGAGCTGGCCGCCCCCGACCTGCCCTGGCCCGCCGAGCGAGACCGGATCGCCGAGATCGCCGCCGCCTTGGGCATCGCCGCCGGCGCCATGGCGAAGATTGCCACCGACCTGGCCCTGCTCAGCCAGACCGAGGTCGGCGAGGCTTCTACTCGCGCGGCCGGGGCCGCGGGCCGATCATCGACGATGCCGCACAAGCGCAACCCTGTGGATGCGATGACGGCCGCCGCCGCCCGGCTGGCCATCGGCATCGTACCGACGGTGCTGGGCGGGCTCGCCCAAGAGCACGAGCGGGCCGCCGGCGGCTGGCAGGCGGAGTGGGATGCCCTCCCCAGGCTCTTCCGCCTCACCGCTGGGGCGGTCGAGTCGGTGCACCGGGCCGTGGACGGGTTGGAGGTCGATCCGGCGCGCATGCGCGCCAACCTGGATCTGACGAGGGGGTTGATCCTGGCCGAGGCGCTGATGATGGCCCTGGCCCCACGCCTCGGGCGGGAGCAAGCGTACCGGCTCGTCCAGCGAGCCTCGGACCGGACCGCGGCGGACGGCACACCGCTGTCGGAGGTGGCCGCGTCCGATGAGCAGATCCGCAGCGTCCTTTCAGCGCAGGAGATCGCGCGGGTCTTCGACCCCTCCGCCTACATGGGGAGCGCCGACCGGTTCATCGAGCGGGCACTCGAGGAGTTTCGCGCGGTGACGGACCGCGCCGGTTCTGGATGAGCGGACAGCCGCGGGTGACGGACCTGGCGGCGGCGCTGCGCGCCGCGCGGGTCTTCGACCTGGAGCACCCACGCCAGTTCGGGGATCCGGTGCATCCGCCTCACCGGCCCGGGACGCTCTTTGTGCTGCACCGGCGCCACGAGCCCGGCTTCGAGGAGGCGCGGACGAGCGCTGCGGGGATGATCTTCACCGCGGAGCACGCGGGCACGCACATCGACGCGCTCTCCCATCAGGCCGTGGACATGACCCTCTTCGGGGGGGTGCGTGTCACGCCGGAGGTGCAAACGCCCACCGGGTTCACCCGTCTCGGCATCGACACGGTGCCACCGATCATCGCCCGCGGCGTGATGCTCGACCTCGCGGCCCTGCGGGGTGACCCGCTGGCGGAGCGGACGCTGGTGAGCGCCGCCGACCTCGAAGAGGCGCAGCAGGCGCAGCATACGGAGATCGGCGCGGGCGACGTGGTGCTGGTGCGCACCGGCAACGACCTGGCCTGGGGAACGCCCGACCGCTATCTCAACGGTCCGGGCATCTCTGGGGAGGCCTCCGAGTGGCTGGCCGGGCGCGGGGTGCTGGCGGTAGGGGCGGACAACGTGGCCTGGGACCTTCCCGGCTATGTCGATGACCGCCTGAAGGTGTCGCTGCCGGGGCACGTCGTGCTGCTCGTGCGCCACGGCGTCTACATCATCGAAAACCTGAACCTGGCCCCTCTCTCCGCAGCCCGCGGCGTAGAATTCATCTTCATTTGCCTGCCGCTGAAAATCCGGGGGGGAACGGCGAGCCCGATCCGGCCCCTGGCGCTTCTCCCCTAAGGACCCTTGGCCTTGCGAAACCAGGTAGCCGGCCCCCCCAGCACCACCAACGTCTGGAGGAAGAGGATGAGCGCCAGAGCGATGGGCACCGCGCGACGATACGGGTCCGGCTCCAGGACCCAGGCGATCCCGCTAATGAGCGGAAGCCCGATGATGCCGCTAGCGGGTGTAAACTTCGTGCGCCACCACGCATAGAGGCTCGGCGCCAGCCCGAGGAAGAACGGCACGGGCAGCAGGTAGAACAGCGCGCCCGACGCGGTGGCGAGGCCGCGTCCGCCCCAGAACCGGTAGAAGATCGACCAGTTATGCCCGACCACCGACGCGACGCCCGCCAGCGCGAAGGACCACGCGGGTACGCGCAGGAGCGATCCCAGGAGCAGCGGCAGCACCCCTTTCGCCACGTCCAGGGCGTAGACCAGCAGCGCGGGCCGCAGGCCGAACTGCCGGTAGATCTCCATGGTGCCGGGGTTTCGCTGGATCCGCCTCAGGTCGACGCCGCGCCCCCGCGCCAGCACCTCAGCGGGCAGGATGGACCCACAGAGGTACGCCGCTGCCGGAACCAGCCAGGCCAGGAAGAGATCAGGCATGACCCGCCGCGCGCAGCCACGCTTCCGTGCGCGCCATCGCCTCCACCAGGGAAACCCGGGGGACCCATCCCAGGATCGAGCGCGCCCGCACGGTGTCGTACCGGGACTGGCGGAGCAGGTATCCCAATTCGGCTGGAATCGCCCGCGCGGGCCGGCGCGTGATCGCGGCGACACTTTCCATGACGCCGGTGCCCAGGCGCACGACCCAAGATGGATAGGAGCGCAGCGGGCGGCCCACCATCGCGGCGTAGAAACCAAAGAATTCGCGCCAGGGCAGATCGGCGTCGGCCAGGTTGAAGATCCTCCCGGGGGCCTCCGGCGCGGTCGCCGCGGTCAGGATCCCGTCCACCAGATTCTCGACGTAGATGGGATGGCAGAACCCGTCCCCACCGTCGACGAGGAGCGGTCGCCCGCCGGACAGGCGGCGGAGGGCGATGCGCGTGACGCCCCCATCCCGTTCGCCGAAGACCTGGCCGGGACGCAGGACCACGGTGGCCAGCCCGCGGCGAAGTGCGTCCTCCACTTCGCGCTCGGCGCCGATCTTCGTCGACCGGTAGAGTCCCAACGGCCAGAGAGGGGTCTCTTCGTCGATGACGGGCGCGGTCGTCGGCCCATAGACCGTGATGCTGCTGAGATGGATGAACCGGGCCACGCCGGCACGCTGGGCGGCGTCGAGCAAGGCCCTCGTCCCGTGCACGTTCACGGCTTCCGCCGCGCGCAGCGACCAGGGACGGCCCATCCACGCGGCGCAGTGGATGACCAGGCGGCAGTCATGGACCGCCTTCGCGAGGCTGGCCGCGTCGGTCAGATCGCCCAGCGCGGGCGCGACCCCCAGTGCCCCGAGCGCAGCCCCCTTCGCCTCGCTCCTGACCAGACCCCGCACCTGGACTCCCTCGCGCACGAGCCGCTCCGCCACGTGGCTGCCGATGAACCCGCTGGCGCCGGTGATCAGGGCCGGCCCGGGAGGGACAGGGGTCACGTGCCGATGAGCCCCTTCGCCCGCAGCCAGCGTTCCGTCTCCTCCATCGCCTCCGCCACTGGGCGGGCGGGCGACCATCCTAGCCGCGCGCGCGCTTTGCCCGTGCTGCAACGCGTGTGCCGCGTCAGGTACCCCAGATCCGCGCGCTGGAGCCTGGGAGGCCGTCCACTCATCTTTCCGGCGAGCTCGGCGGCGGCGCCCCAGAGCCAGAACGCCGCCGCGGGCGCCGAGCGCAGCGGACGGCGGGTCATCCGCGCATAGTGGCCGCAGAACTCGCGCCAGGAGAGGTCCCCGTCGGCGACATTGAAGGTCTCTCCCGCGATGGACTCGCGCGTGGCGGCGGCAACCATGGCATCGATCAGGTTCGACACGAAGACAGGGTGATGCATGCCCCGCCCACCGTCCACGAGCACCGGCCAGCCCGCCAGGAGTCTCCGCACGACGCTCAGCGTCCCTCCGGGTGCGCCGGGCCCGTACACCTGGCCCGACCGCAGGGTGACCAGGTCCAGGCCCGACTCCACCGCGCGGACTCCGACCCGCTCGGCCTCTACCTTCGTCGCGCCGTAGACGCCCACCGGCCACAGGGCCGTCTCCTCCGTGATGAGGCTTTCATGGGTCGGACCGTACACGGCCAGGCTGCTGAGGCAAATCACGCGCGACACCCGCGCGCGCAGGCAGGCCTGAAACAGGTTCCGCGCGCCGTCCACTTCCACCGCCCGCGCGGCCTCCCACGTCCAGGGCCGCCCAGTCCAGCGGACGCAGTGAAAGACCAGGCGGCAGCCGGCGAGTGCGCCGTCCAGCGTCTCGGGCCGGGTCACGTCGCCGCGCACGAACTCCACCCGCGGTCCGTCCTCCCGGCTCTGGACATCCATCCCGCGGACGGGCGTGCCGTCGGCGAGCAGCCGTTCCGCCAGGCGGGTGCCGATGAAGCCGTTCACACCGGTGACCAACACCACGCCATCGACCGCCATCGGCACCTCCGCTGAATCGAGACAGGGGCTTCTACGGTGGAAATGGCGTATCCCGCAACAGGGCGCGCACCCGCTCGGGTGTCACCGGCAGTTCGCGGATCCGCGCCCCCAGCGGCCTGAGAGCGTCTTCGATCGCGTTGGCCACGCAGGCCAGGGCTGGGATCGTCCCGCCTTCCCCCGCTCCTTTCGCGCCCGTCGGGGTGAACGGCGACGGATACTCCAGGTGCTCCACCGTGATCGGCGGCAGGTCGGAGGCGGTCGGCAGCAGGTAATCCTGATAGGTCCCGCTCAGCAGCTGCCCTGCCTCGTCGTACCGAAGCTCCTCCAAGAGCACCGTGCTGACCCCATGGGCGACGCCGCCGCGGATCTGCCCCGTCACGATGGTGGGGTTGAGCAGGGTGCCGCAGTCGTGGACGACCGTGTACGCCCGCAGGCTCACCTGTCCAGTCTCTGGATCCACTTCGACCACCGCGACGTGCACGCCGTTGGCGTACTGGGGCCGCCCGCGAAAGGTGGCGCTGACTTCCAGGCCGGGGAGGACGCCGGGAGGCAGAGGCTCCATGCTGACCGTCGCGCCCACCCGCGCTACGTCTTCAAAGGTGACCGTCCGGGACGGCACTCCCTTCACCTGGACCGCTCCGCCGGGGACGAGTTCCAAGTCATCGATGGCGGCCTCCAGCAGCGCCGCGGCCACCTCCTTCAGCCGCCGCTCCAACCCCGCGGCGGCCTCCCAGATGGCGCCGGTCGCGATCCCCGCGCTGCGGCTGCCGAAGGCGCCGATCCCCAACCCGATCTCGGCGGTGTCGGTCAGGGCCACCCGCACGCGGTCGATGGGCAGGCTTAACCGTTCCGCCGCCACCTGCGCGAACGTCGTCTCATGCCCCTGCCCCGAGGAGGGTGCGCCGCTAGCGATAGTCACGGACCCGTCCGGTTCAAGGCGGGCGAGCGCGGCCTCGTAGGGACCCGCCCGCCCCGTGTCCTCGATGTAGGCGGCCAGACCGATCCCCAGGTAGCGGCCCTGCCGGCGGGCGGCTGCCTGCTCCTCACGGCGCTGCCGATAGCCGGCCGTCGCGAGGACGGCGTCCAGCGCCGCGGGATAATCCCCGGAGTCGTAGACGAGGTCCAATCCGGTCGTGTACGGCATGGCCGACGACGGAATCAGATTGATCCGCCGCACCTCCGCGGGATCCATCCCCACGGCCTCGGCCAGACGGTCCATCATCCGTTCCATGACGTAGTTGCCCTGCGGCCGGCCGGCGCCGCGGTAGGGACCGACCGGGGTCTTGTGCGTGAGCACCGCGTGCGCGGTGGCGCGGTACGCGGGCAGCCGGTAGGGGCCGGGCAGGGTGGCGATCGTGCGCTCCATCATGGACGCCGCGGAGGGAAAGGCGCCCACGTCCATCCAGAACGCGTCGTCGACGGCGAGCAGCCGGCCGTCGCGGCGCGCCGCCAGCCGGACGCGGTGCAGTTGCTCGCGGCCGTGCAGCGTGGCGACGAAGTGCTCCCGGCGGTCTTCCAACCAGCGCACCGGGCGGCCCACCCTGTGGGCGAGCCAGGGGATCAGAAAGTCCTCCGGGTAGCCGAATGTCTTGGAGCCGAAGGCGCCGCCGACGTCCGGGGCGATCACGCGCACCGCCCATACCGGCAGGCCGAGAAAGGGGGCGAGGGCGGCCCGCAGGCTGTGCGGCCTCTGCGTGGAGGCCCAGACGGTCAGCCCGCGCGTCGCCGGGTCGGGGACGGCCAGCAGCCCCCGCCCTTCCAGCGGGTGCGCCGCCGCCCGGGGGATGCGGAATTCCTCTTCGACGACGATCTCCGCCTCACGAAACGCGGCGTCGACCTCTCCGTACGTGGCCGCCTTCTGCACGGCCACATTTCCGGGGAGACCGGGGTGGACCATGGGGGCGTCCGGGGCAAGAGCGGCTTGGATGCTGGCCACGACGGGCAGCGGCGCGTAGTCGACCGCCACCAGGTCAGCCGCGTCCTCGGCCACGTATCGAGAGAGGGCGACCACGACGGCGACCGGCTGCCCGACGTAGGATACCTCCGGCCACCCCGCCAGCGGCATCCGCGCGCCCGCGTCCTGGGACGCCTCGATCAGGCCCTCTCGGGCCAGCTCTTCCGCGGTGAAGACCGCCGCGACGCCGGGGAGGTGCATGGCCTCCGCGCCGTCGATCCGCTCGATCCGGGCGTGCGCGTGCGGGCTGCGCACGACGACCGCCTCCAGCGCGCCGGGGAGGCGGAGGTCACCGATGAACCGCCCTTCCCCGCGGAGCAGCCGGGGATCTTCCACCCGGGGAATGGGCTGGCCGATGGCGCGCGTCATGTCGTGAGGTCAGGACTCGCCGGCATCTTCGCTGGGCGCTCGCCCGCTTCCCTTCCCCGGCGGTCTGTTGAGCGGTGGGAGCCCCTCGTGTACAGTCCTCTCAGCGGGACCATCCGCCAGGAAGAAAAGCGGAAACATCCGTAGGGAAGAGAGGCGGATCTTGCGCAGGATCCTCATCACGGGGGCCAGCGGGTGCATTGGGCACTACGTCACCGAGGCCCTGGCCGCAGACCCCGGCCTGGAACTCTATCTCTTCGTCCGGGATCCGCAGAAGGTGCGCCTGGACCCCCGGTGGCGCTCCGGCGTCACGGTGGTGCCGGGCGACATGCGGGAGATCGCCCGTTTCGCCGACCTGCTCAAGACCGTCCACGTGGCCGTCCTTGCCGCGACGGCCTGGGGCGGCCCCGAGGCGGACGAGATCAACGTCACCAGAACGCTAGAACTGCTCCACCTGCTGGATCCTCGGGTCTGCGCGCAGGTCTTCTACTTTTCCACGGCCAGCGTGCTCAGCCGAGAGAACCGGCCCCTCCCCGAAGCCGCCCGGTACGGCACGCGGTACATCCGCTCCAAGTACGAGCTCCTCCGCCGGCTCCCCGAGGTCCCCGTGGCCGAGGCGATCACCGTCCTCTCTCCGACGCTGGTCTTCGGAGGAGACGCGGAGAAGCCCCATTCGTTTCTCTCGACTGATTTGCGGCCGTTTGTGAAATGGTTCAACCTGGTCCGCTTTCTCAGCATCGACGGCAGCTTCCATTTCATCCACGCCCGGGACGTCGCCCAGGTGGTGCGCCATCTCCTCCACCACCCCGAGTTGGGCGGGAGCCTCCGCACGGTGGTCCTGGGGCAGGAGGCGCTGACCTTCGATCAGGCGGTGGAAGAGATTTGCGGCGTGTTGGATAAACGCGTCTACTTCCGCATCCCCATCCCCGCGTCGTTCCTCACCCGGGTGGCCCCGTTGTTCCAACGGCACCTGCCGGCTGGGGAGGCGGCGTGGGGCGCCTTCTGCCTGCGCTACCGGCACTTTAGACACGACCATCCGGTGAACCCGGCCACCTTTGGACTGCCGAACTACTGCCCCACCCTGGTGCGCGCCCAGCAGATCAGCGGCATCCTGCGCGGCGGGATCGTCCCCGACGTCGGGCGCCAGCCCTCGCGGCCCTAACCCCACGTCTGGCCCGGAAATCCAGGACTCCTCACGCACACCGCCAGGATGGCCGGCCCTATCACCCGCCCGCGTCCCGCCGTAGCGTGACTCAAGAGGCGACGCGCGATGTTCACTCTCACGCAGCAAGGCCAACCTGCCCGGCTCTCTCTGTGGGATCTGACCTGGCTGAACCTCTACTGGTTCGCCACCAGCTTCCACTGGGGAGCCCTCCTCACCGTCGTCATTCCCGCCGAGGTACTCCGCTTTGTGCCCGAAACCCAGAAGGGATCGGCCCTGGGGCTCCTCTTCGGCATCGGCGCGGCGGTGGCGCTGGTCGTCACGCCCTTTGCCGGCGCGCTGAGCGACCGCTCCCTCATGCACATGGGCCGGCGGCGGCCGTTTATGATCGCCGGCACGCTGGCGAACTGCCTGGCCCTGATCTGGATGAAGGACGCGGCGACCTACGCGGTCTTCCTGGTCGCCTATCTCGCCGTGCAGGCGTCGGACAACTGCGCGGCGGGGGCGTTCCATGGGCTCATCCCGGACAAGGTGCCCTCGGGACAGCGGGGCGTCGCGTCGGGGCTGATGGGCCTGACGAGCATGATCGGCACGAGCGCCGCGGTGCTGCTCGCCGGGCGGTTCGTCGGCGGGGGACAGACGGGGACCATGTACTGGGCCATCGTCGCGGTCATCCTCTTCTGCATGGCGCTGATGACCGTGACGGTACGGGAAGAGCGGATGACCAACCGGCCCCCCATGACGGTGCGCACCTTCTTCCGATCCTTCTGGATCGACCCGCGGGTCTATCCCGACTTCGCCTGGCTCTTCGTCACCCGCGGCCTGGTGATGCTGGGTTTCTACACGATGCTCGGCTTCCTGCAGTTCTACCTCAAAGACACCCTCGGCCTCTCCCGCGAGGAGGCGGCAAGGGCCACCGGCACCCTCAGCGGCGTCGCCATCGCGGCAGCCGTCGGCGCGGCTGTGCTCGGCGGCTGGCTGTCGGACCGCATCGGGCGGAAGGTCATCGTCTCGGTCGCCGGGCTCCTCCTCGCCTTGACCTCGGTGGGCTTACTCTTCCAGCCGCCATTTCAGACGCTGATCGGCATCGCCATCCTGCTCGGGCTCGGCTCCGGAGCGTATACCAGCGTGGACTGGGCTCTCGCCATCGACGTGCTGCCGTCGCGCCACTCCTCGGCCAGAGACCTCGGCATCTGGGGCGTCGCCAACACGCTCCCCCAGGTGACGGCGCCGTTGATCGCCGGGCCGCTCCTCGACCTGTTCAACCGCGCCCAGCCCGGCGCCGGGTACTCGGTGATCTTCTCGATGGCCATCGTCTACACGGTGCTGGGGTCGATCCTGGTCTGGAAGATCAAGGGCAGCCGCTAGCCAGAGCGAATCACCCCATCTGTTCGCCATCCCCCACCCCGATGGAGGCTGCCATGGGTGAGATCGAACGGCGTCTGAGCGACCTCGGCCTGACCCTTCCCGCACTCCAGCAGCCGGTCGCCAACTATGTCAGGGCGGTGCGCACCGGGAACCTGATCTTCCTGGCGGGCCACCTGCCGGTCAAGGACGGCGCGATCGCCTACCAGGGGAAGTTAGGCCGGGACATGGATGTGGAGACCGGCTACGAGGCCGCGCGGCTCGTCATCCTGAATTGCCTGGCCACACTCAAGGAAGCGCTGGGCGATCTCGACCGGGTGCGACGGGTCGTCAAACTGCTGGGCATGGTGAACAGCGCCCCCGACTTCACGGACACGCCGGGGGTCATGAACGGGGCTTCCGACCTGCTGGTGCAGCTGTACGGAGAGCGCGGCCGCCACGCCCGTTCCGCCGTCGGCATGAGCGCGCTCCCCCTCGGCGTCAGCGTGGAAATTGAGATGATCGTCGAGGTGGCCTAGCTATGGCGTCCGGCTCCGCAGCGGGCGATCTGACTAGGCGGCATCGGACCGGGGGGAAGGTTCCATCAACAGGCTGAGCGCGAGACCACTCACGCCGGTGAAGAAGACCCCGCCGACCCACAATTCGGGCGAGAGCGCGAGGCTCCAGCGGAAGTGGACGGCCAGGAAGTAGCATGTCCAAATGACGAGCGGGACGGCTGTCGCAAATACCCGGAGCGTTGTGGGGCTAGTAAAGCGAGGATACAGGACAGACAGCAGTCCGTCGGCGGCCACACCGCCGAGGAAGGCGACAACGATCACCTCCGCATAGTTGAACTCCCGCAGCGCAGCCATCCAGACGGTCACGGTCACAAAGAGGATGGTCATGCTCCCAGGCGGCACCCGCCATCGTCGCAGCATCAGCAGCGCTGGAGCCAGCAGGATCAGGTTTGAGAGCAGGATGGCGCCGGCGACCCGCGCCTGAATGAGAAACTGCAGGTCGCGAACCGCCTGCGGTGAGGCGGTGAACTGAGCCTGGAACTGCTGGTATTGCGGGAGGCCCAGGAAATCGGCGCTGTAGAAGCCCCAGAGATGCCCCAGGATGAAGGCCACCACCGTCGTGGCCAAAGTCAGGGAGAGCAGCCCTGGGAGAAACGCCCTCAACGAAGGCGCTTCGCTGTCGCCTCTAATACCCGCCCAGGCCGCCCGCAGCGGGCTGGTAATTGCCAGCAACCCCCCGATGAAGAGCAGCAGGTGCGCCGGGCTGGCCAGACGCTCACCGGCCTGCTCGATGCCGAAGACGTCGTGCCACAGGAAGTCGAAGACCGTGCCGACTGTGAAGACGGCCAAGCCGACTATCCCGAGTCGATATCCTACCGGGACGGCCGCCCAACCCGCTCGCCCTTCCCGCATGTTGGCGGCGACGACCACGATGATCCAGAGGGAGAGCGCGGCGAAGCCACTGTAGAAGACGCCGTGCCAGGGTGTGAAGAAAGTTTCGAACTGGACGACTTTGCTGTGGGCCCACCCATCGAGGAACGCGCCGGCGATGGTCCAGACGGACAAGAGGATCGTGAGGAGCTCTCCCCGCCAGCTCACGGCGGGCAGGAGCTCCTGATGCGCAGGCGGGCTCTTGACGGCGGACGAGGCAATGTTCATAGTCCCTCCCCGGGGTTCGCCCTCTCGGTCGTTCCTC
>JBOGSD010000046.1:0-20590 GCA_050695215.1 bacterium | reverse complement strand
CAGTCGCGGATCACGGGGACGATCAACCCTTCCGGCAGGGCCACGGCGAAGCCCATGTGGATCTCGTCGTGGCGCCGCACCGTCTCGCCCATGAAGGTGGCGTTGAGATTGGGGAACGCGCGCAGCGCCACGGCAGCGGCCTTGAGGATGAGGTCGTTGAGGGACACGATCTTGCCGCCCAGATCCTTGTTGACCTGCTCCCGCATCTTCGCCGCCTCATCCATGAGGATCTCGACGGTGACGTAGAAGTGTGGCACCTGCTGCTTGCTCTCGCTCATACGCCGGGCGATCGTCTGGCGCATCCGAGTGAGCGTAACGTCGGCGCCCGGGGTTGTCGGCGCCGCGGCCGGTCGTGCGGGAGCAGTCGGGGGAGCAGGCGCGGCGGCGGGTGGGGCGGCCGCGGGCCGATGGGCGAGAAACGCTTCCAGGTCTTCCCTAGTAATACGTCCTTCGGGGCCGGTGCCCTCGATATGGGAAAGGTCGATCCCCTGCTCCGCGGCTATCCGACGGGCCAGCGGGGACGCCTTGATCCGGTCGTCGCTGGGCGCGCGGGAGGGAGTGGGGGTGGGGGCGCCTGGCGCCGCTTGTGTGGGGGCGGGGGATGGCGGCGCCGCGGCGGGGGCCGCTGAGGCTGTCGCCGGCGCGTCACCCGGCCGGCCGATCATCGCGATAGTGCCGCCGACGGGGGCGACGCCACCCGCGCTGACGACGATCTGCGTCAGCACCCCGGCCTCCTCGGCCGGCATTTCGACGTTCACCTTGTCGGTTTCGATCTCTGCCAGAGCCTCGCCCGGCTCGACGCGGTCGCCGGGGCGCTTCAGCCATCGGAGGACCTTGCCCTCCGTCATGGCGTCGCCCATCTTCGGCATGATCACCTCGGCCATCGAGAGTTACTCCCGGCCGAGGGTGCGCTTGACCGCTGCGGTGATGTCCCGTTCGTGGGGAAGGGCCAGCAACTCCAAGTTACGCGCGTAGGGCATGGGCACGTCAGCGCCGCTGACGCGCTCGACCGGCGCGTCGAGCGAATCGAAGGCCCCCTCGTAGATGACGGCGGCGATCTCGGCGGCCGCCCCGTACGGTTTCCACTGCTCCTGGACGACCACCGCGTGGTGCGTCCGCCGCACGGACTCGAGCAGGGTCTCGCCGTCCAGCGGGCGCAGCGTCCGCAGGTTGAGAACCTCCGCCTCGATCCCCTCGCCCGCCAGCTGCTCCGCCGCCGCCAGCGCGGTGAGCACCATGCGGCTATAGGCGGCGATGGTCACGTCCCGGCCGGCCCGGAGGATCTCCGCCCGCCCGAACGGGATCGCCCCGTCCCCGTCCGGCACCTCCCCCTTCGTCCCGTAGAGGGCGGCGTTCTCGAGGAAGATGACAGGGTCACGCCCGCCCAGAGCCGTGAGCAAGAGGCCACGCGCGTCCGCGGGAGTGGCCGGCGCCACGACCCAGAGTCCGGGGAAGTGAGCGTACAGCGCCTCCACGCTCTGGCTGTGCTGGGCGGAGAGTTGCACGCCGGCCCCGTTGGGTCCGCGGATGACCAGGGGGACGTCCACCTGGCCGCCGGAGAAGTACCGCACCTTAGCGGCGTTGTTGAGAATCTGGTCGGCGGCGAGAAAGGCGAAGTTCCACGTCATCACCTCGACGACCGGGCGCAGCCCCAACATGGCCATGCCGACGGCCGCCCCGATGAACCCCAGTTCGGAGATCGGCGTGTCGATGACGCGGGTGGAACCGTAGCGGGCCAGAAAGTCGGCGGTGACCCGAAACGTCCCCTGGTACACGCCGATGTCTTCTCCCAGGAGGACGACCGAGCGGTCCCGGTCCATCGCCTCCATCAATGCGCTGCGGAGGGCCTCGCGATAGGTGACCTGTGCCATCGTCAGGGAGCGCGGTAGACGTCTCGGCTCAGTTCGTCGGCGGAGGGGGGCGGGCTGGTCTCCGCGAACTGCAGGGCCTCCGCCACCGCGGCGTCGACCTCCGCGCGGATCGCCTGGACGCGTTCGTCATCCAGTCGTTCGGCCGCGCGCAGGTGCCGCTCCAGAATCTGGATGGGGTCGCGCTGCCGGGCGGCCTCGATCTCCTCCTTGGTCCGGTAGGGCTGGAAGAGATCGGCGGCGCCGTGGGCGGCGAAGCGGGACGTGATCGCCTCCACGGCATAGGGGCGGCCCGTCTCACGAACCCGGGCCACGATCCGGTCGGCCGCGTCTTTGACCGTGAAGAAGTCCTGGCCGTCGAGCTGCTCGTTCTCGATGCCGTGGGCGTCGAAGTGGGAGGCCAGGTCGGTGACTACGGTGGAGCGCTGCACGGAGGTGCCCATCGCGTACTTGTTGTTCTCGACGATGTAGACGATCGGACAGAGCCCCTCGCGCCCCCACAACGCGGCCAGGTTCACCGGCTCGTGGAACGACCCGGAGTGCATCGCCCCATCCCCCAGGAAGCACAGCAGCACCCGGTCGCTGCCCTGATAGCGCAGAGCATAGGCGGCTCCGGTGGCCAGCGGGATGTGCGCGCCGACGATGCCGTAGCCGCCGTAGAAGCCGCGGGCCACGTCGAAGAGGTGCATCGAGCCGCCCTTCCCCTTCGCGATGCCGGTGGCTTTGCCGTAGAGTTCCGCCATCACGGCGCCGGGAGGCGTGCCTCGGAGGAGCGCGTGCGCATGGTCGCGGTAGGAGGTGAAGAAGACGTCGTCGGGGCGGATCGCCGCCAGGAACCCGGCGGCTACCGCCTCCTGGCCGGTGTAGACATGCAGGTAGCCGCCGATCTTGCCGCGGCGAAAGGCGCGCTCGGCTTCTTCCTCGAACCGGCGTGCCAGGACCATTAGGCGGTACCACTGGAGAAACGAGGCGGCGTCGGCCTCCGAAATGAGGGGCTCGGACCGTACCGTTTCGTTGGGCTTTGAAACCTTCATCGATGCTCTGCCGGACAGACAGCGCCTGAGGAGAATCCCCCCAGAAAGTACTCGTCCATTATATCGGCGCCTCCCAGAATGGGAAGCCCACCGCCCGGCGCTGCGCCGGCCAGCCCCGCGCGCGACCGGCTCCCGATGCGGCCGCGGAGCGCCATGTATAATGGCGGCAATGACCTCCCTGCAAGCCATCCCGAAGGTCGAACTGCATTTGCACCTCGAAACGTCGTTGCGGCTGCGCCGCCTCGCCGAGCAGGCTCATCCCGGTCGCTCCCCCTTCAGTGGCGACCCCCACCTCATCGCCGCCCCAGGCGCTTTCACCGGGTACGATCGCCTTAGACGATTGCGGTACGCGGGTCGGGCCGGCCGGATCCCCGATGAGGTCTATACCAGTGAGAACATCACGCGCATCACCGGGGACCTGCTGGCCGCCTCGGCAGCGCAACACGTGCGCTACGTAGAGGTGCGCGTGGGGGGCCGCCGCGGGTTCGCCGCTCTCGGCGTGCGCGGCATGCTGGAGGCGATGGCGGCGGCGGCCGAAGAGGCAGAACGCCGCTCCGGTGTCCGCAGCGCCTTTCTGGTCACGCTGGTCCGCGAGCGCGGCCCGGAGGAAGCGGAGGCGATCGTCGCTGAGGCGGCGGCCTGCCGCGACCTGCGAGTGGTCGGCGTCGACCTCGCCGGCGACGAGGCGAACTACCCGCCGGCGATGTTCATGCGCGCCGTCGACAAAGCGCGCAGCGCCGGGCTCGGCATCACCGTGCACGCGGGCGAGTTCACGGGGCCGACCAGCATCTGGATCGCCATCCATCAGTTGGGTGCCCAGCGCATCGGTCATGGAATCCGGGCGACCGAAGACCCTGAACTCCTGGCCTACCTCCGCGAGCATCGCGTGACGCTCGAGATCTGCCCCACCAGCAACATTCGCCTCGGGCTGGCGCCGTCGGTCGCCGACCATCCGGTGCGCGCGCTGCTGGCCGCGGGCGTGCCGGTGACCGTGAACAGCGACGATCCCATCCTGTTGAATACCGATCTGACCGCCGAGTTGACGGCCGTGCAGACCGCGCTTGCTCTCTCCACGGACACCGTCGTCAGTCTAGTGCGCCAAGCCGCCCGCGCCGCTTTCCTGCCGGCAGCCGATCGACAAACGCTCGAACGCGAGATCGCCCAGACCCCAACTCCAAGCTGAAGTTGGGAGGTCGTGGATCGCCGCCGCGCCGCCTTGACCGGGGCCATAACCTTGGCGCACTAGTCGCCAATACGTCGTTTGACACCCCTGTATCCCCTCCCATAGAATGAAAGTAGATTCTTGACTAAATTACTTAAGAATTGAGGCGTTCGATGTCCGAACGGGGCAGGCCAGATTTGGAGATCCGGGACCTGCACGTGCAGGTCGAGGATAAGGTGATCCTCAAGGGGGTCAGCCTCACCGTCAACACGGGTGAAGTGCATGCGCTGATGGGGCCGAACGGCTCCGGCAAGTCCACCTTGGCCAACGTGCTGATGGGCAACCCCTTCTACCAAGTCGTCAAGGGGGACGTCCTCTACCAGGGCGAGGACCTGCTGGCGATGGCCCCCGACGCGCGGGCGCGCAAGGGGCTCTTCATCGCCTTCCAGTACCCCGTGGCCATCCCCGGGGTGACGATGGCCTCCTTCCTGCGCACCGCGGTGTCGGCCCGGCGAGGCTACGACAAGGAACTCATGGCGGTAGGGGAGTTCCAGAAGATCCTGCGCGCCAAGATCGAAGAGCTTAAGATCGACCCTTCGATCACGGGACGCTATATTAACGAGGGCTTCAGCGGCGGCGAGAAGAAGCGCGGCGAGATCCTGCAGATGGCGCTGATGGAGCCGCGCATCGCCATCATGGACGAGACCGACTCGGGGCTGGACATCGACTCGGTGAAGGTGGTCGCCGACGGCGTCAACCGGATGCACGAGGCCGCCGGGGGGAAAATGGGGATTCTGGTGATCACCCACTACTCCCGGATCCTGCACTACATCAAACCGACTTACGTGCACGTCATGTTCGACGGGCGCCTGGTGGTCAGCGGCGGCGCCGAACTGGCGGAGGAGCTGGAGGCATCGGGCTACGAGGGTATCAAGTCGCAGGTGGACGTGATCCAGGCAGAGGTGACGGAGGCCGGCGCGGTGCGCCGGGCCGGAAAGGTCTTCTGGGTGGCGCATTAATGGCAACGACGAGCCCGCTGGGCATCGACCTCGAGCACTACAAGTGGGGCTTCCACGACCCTGAGGACAAGTACGTCTTCAAGGCACGCAAGGGCCTCGACGCGCAGGTGGTCAATCAGATCTCGCACATGAAGGGCGAGCCGGACTGGATGCGGGCCTACCGGCTGCACGCCTACGAGCACTTCGGCCAGCGCCCGATGCCGAAGTGGGGCGCCGACCTCGGGCAGATCGACTTCGACGACATCTACTACTACCTCAAGCCCACGGAGGGGAAGGGGCGCACCTGGGAAGATGTCCCCGCGGACATCAAGCGCACCTTTGACCGGCTGGGTATCCCCGAGGCCGAGAAGAAGTACCTCGCCGGCGTGGGGGCCCAGTATGAATCTGAAAGCGTCTACCACAACCTCAAGGAAGAATGGGAGAAGCTCGGCGTCATCTTCCTGGACACCGACTCCGCCCTGAAGCAGCACCCCGACATCGTGAAGGAATACTTCGGCACCGTGGTGCCGCCGGAGGACAACAAGCTGGCGGCGCTCAACTCGGCGGTCTGGTCGGGCGGCTCCTTCGTCTACGTGCCGGAGGGCGTGCACGTGGACATCCCGCTGCAGGCGTACTTCCGCATCAACGCGGAGAAGGCGGGACAGTTCGAGCGCACGCTGATCATCTGCGAGCCCGGTTCGTACGTGCACTACGTGGAAGGCTGCACCGCCCCCACCTACGTCGCCGACTCGCTGCACTCGGCGGTGGTGGAAATCATCGTCAAGGAAGGGGCGCGCTGCCGCTACACGACGATCCAGAACTGGTCGATGAACACCTACAACCTGGTGACCAAGCGCGCCGTCGCCTACCGGGACGCCACGATGGAGTGGATCGACGGGAACATCGGCTCCAAACTGACGATGAAGTACCCCAGCGTCTACATGGTGGAGCAGGGCGCGAAGGCGGAGATTCTCTCCGTGGCCTACGCAGGCAAGGGGCAGCACCAGGATCCGGGGGGCAAGGTCATCCACGCCGCGCCCCACACGCAGTCTAGCGTGGTGAGCAAGTCGATCAGCAAGGACGGCGGGCGCGCCGGCTACCGCGGGTTGGTGAAGGTGTACCCGGGCGCGTACGGGAGCAAGTGCGCGGTGCGCTGCGACGCGCTGATCCTGGACGAGCATTCCCGGTCGGATACCTACCCGACAAACGAGATCGAGGAAGAGGACGTCCAGATTACCCACGAGGCTACCGTGAGCAAGGTCTCTGACGAGCAGCTCTTCTACTTGATGGCCCGCGGGATCAAGGCGGACGAGGCCATGTCCATGATCGTCCGCGGCTTCATCGAGCCCATCGCCAAGGAACTGCCGCTGGAGTACTCCGTCGAACTGAACCGGCTGATCGCCCTGGAGATGGAAGGCTCCGTCGGGTAGGGCCGTGACCGATCGGGCCCTCATCCACGCCCCCGTGGGGCTCTCCCGCGAGGCCGTTGAGGCCATTTCCGAGCGTCTGAGGGAACCAGCCTGGCTGCGCGAGCGCCGGCTGGAGGCCTGGCGCCTCTACGAGGCGATGCCGCTTCCGGACACCAAGGCGGAGGCGTGGCGGCGCACCGACATCAGCGGCCTGAACCTTGCGGAGATCGTCCCCAGCGCCAACGGCGCCGCTCCGACGCAGGACGGCCAGGCCCCGGACGGCGTGGTCTTCATGGACCTGGCTGAGGCCGTGGGAGAGGCGCCCGATCTCCTCCGGGAGCACCTGCACTCCCTCGTCCGTCCCGATGAGCTGAAGTTCCGAGCGCTGGCCGCCGCGCTGTGGACTCACGGTACCTTCCTGTATGTCCCCCCGCGCGTGGAGGTGGCCATTCCGCTCGGCAGCGCGACGCGGCTGGACCGTCCCGGGACGGGCCTCTTCCCCCACACCCTGGTCATCGCGGATGAGGGGAGCAAGGTCACGCTGGTCGAGCGCTTCGCCTCACGGCCGATGGACCGCCGGACGCTCGTCAGCGGGGCCGCCGAGATCATCGTGCGCGATGGGGCGCAGGTGCGGTACGTGGCAGTGCAGGAGTGGGGTGCGAACGTCTGGGACTTTGGTGTCGTGCGCGCCCGCCTGGGCCGCGACGCGAACCTGGCCAGCCTGATCGTCGCCTTCGGCGGCAGCCTCACCAAGACGGACATCGAATCGCAACTCGCCGGCGCGGGCGCCAGTTCGGAGATGCTTGGCCTCTATTTCGGCGAGGGGACGCAGCACTTCGATTTCCACACCCTCCAGGAGCACCTGGCGCCGCACACGATGTCCGATCTGCTCTACAAGGGGGCGGTGAAGGACCGCGCGCGCAGCGTCTTCTCCGGCCTGATCCGCGTCCATCCCGGCGCCCAGAAGACGAACGCCTTCCAGGTCAATCGCAATCTCATTCTCAATGCCGGCGCCAAGTCCGACTCCATCCCCAACCTGGAGATCATGGCCAACGACCTGCGCTGCACTCACGGGTCGGCGACCGGCCGCCTCAACGAGGAGCATCTCTTCTACCTGATGAGCCGCGGCCTCACCCGCCGCCAGGCGATCCAGATGGTGGTGGATGGGTTCTTCGCCGAGGTCCTGGACCGCGTGCCGCTGCCCGATCTGGCGGACCGGATGCGACAGGAGATCGCGAGCAAGATCGCGGAGTCTGACGGGGCCGCAGCCGGGTCGCAGGCGTGAGCGAGTTCGTCAGGGTCGCAGGGATTGATGAGCTGCCCCCAGGCTCGGCCCGCCGCGTAAACGTCAACGGGTACCGCATCGCCGTCTTCAACGTGAGGGGGACGATCTACGCCGTGGACGACACCTGCACCCACGAGGAAGCGTCGCTGGCCGAAGGCGCGGTCAGCGGGGAGATCGTCGCCTGTCCGAAGCACGGCTCCCGCTTCCACCTGCCGACCGGGCGGGTGCTCTCGCTGCCGGCGGTCCGCCCCGTCAACACTTACGAGGTGAAGGTCGAGGGAGGCGCCGTCCTCCTCCTTCCCCAGCCGCGACAAGGCGTAGGGATGCCGCATAAGGTGCGTTAGGCCGACAAGGATGTGCCGAGGCCCCATGATAGACTTGACGCGTGAGCCCGACGATCTTCAGAGCGGGCGGCCTTCGTTTCTATTTCTTCTCGCGAGAAGAACGGCGGGTGCACGTGCACGCTCAGGGGACGCGGGGCGAGGCCAAGTTCTGGCTCGACCCCGAGATCGAGCTGGCAGACGACTATGGGCTTGGCCCTCAACTGGTGCGCAGAGCGCTAGGGTTGATCACGGAGCGCGAGGATGAGATCCGAGAGGCGTGGCGCAAACACTTTGGCCGCTGAGGTGGCCAACATCTCGGCGGATGGCTTTTGGCTCCTTGTGGATAAGCGAGAGTTGTTCCTGCCGTTCAAACAGTTCCCCTGGTTCCGTGCCGCTACAGTCGCGCAGATTCTGAATGTCCAACGGCCTCACAAGGACCACCTTCACTGGCCTGATCTCGATGTGGACCTCGCCCTGGACTCGATCGAGCACCCAGAGAATTATCCTCTCGTGAGCAAAGCACAGTCTAACATCGCGCTTCGGCGAATGGACCTGACGGCACGTTCGCCACGTTCCTTGCGTTCGGAGCAGCGCGCCAGGCGGCCCGCCGCAAAGCGCGCGCGATAGGGAGGCGGCCATGATCGCTGAGCGCGTGCGCGAAGACTTCCCGCTGCTGAGCCAGCGGATGCACGGCAAACCCCTCGTCTACCTGGACAGCGCCGCCACCTCGCAGAAGCCGCGCGTGGTGCTCGACGCGCTCCGCCGCTACTACGAAGAAACCAACGCCAACGTCCACCGCGGCATCTACGCCATCGCCGAGGAGGCGACACGCCAGTACGAGGAAGCGCGGGCCAAAGTGGCCGCCTTCGTCGGCGCCGCGCGTCCGGAGGAGATCGTCTTCACCCGCGGCACCACCGAGGCGATCAACCTGGTGGCGGGCTCCTGGGGCCGGGCCAACGTCGGCGCCGGGGACGAGATCATCCTCACCGAGATGGAGCACCACAGCAACATCGTCCCCTGGCAGCTGCTGGCGGCCGAGAAAGGCGCGAAGCTGCGCTACGTGCCCTTTGACGAGAAAGGCCGGCTCGCGCTGGAGGAGCTCGACGCGCTCCTCTCCGACCGGACGAAACTGGTAGCGGTGACCCACCAATCCAACGTCTTCGGGACGATCAACCCCGTGGCAGAGATCGCCCGGCGAGCCCACGCCGCCGGCGCCCAGGTGCTGGTGGACGGCGCCCAGTCGGTGCCGCACATGCCCGTCAGCGTCGCCGACCTAGGGTGCGACTTCCTGGCCTTCTCCGCGCACAAGATGTGCGGGCCCACCGGGGTCGGGGCGCTCTGGGCGCGCTACGAGCTGTTGGAGTCGATGCCGCCCTACCACGGCGGCGGCGAGATGATCATGCTCGTCGGCCTGGAGTCTTCCACCTATAAGGACCCGCCGCTCAAGTTCGAGGCCGGCACGCCCAACATCGGCGACGCCATCGTCTGGGGCACAGCCATCGACTATCTCCGCGGCCTGGGGATGGATGCCATTCGGCAGCACGAGCGCCAGCTCACGACGTACGCTCTTGGACAGCTCCGCGAGGTGGGAGGGGTGCGCACGTTCGGTCCCGACGACCTGGACCAGCGCGGGGGCGCGATCGCCTTCGACATCGAGGGATCCCACCCGCACGACGTCGCCCAGATCCTCGATCAGGAAGGCATCGCGGTCCGCGCCGGGCACCACTGCGCCCAGCCGCTGCACCGCCGCCTCGGTGTCAGCGCCTCTACGCGCGCCAGCCTCTACCTCTACAACACGCCGGAAGACATCGACGGCCTGGTCCGCGGCCTGGAGACGGTGCGCCGGATCTTCGGGCCCAGGCCGAGCGCCGTCCGAGGGACGTAGAAACCGTTCCACCCCGGGACTTTTCCATGAGACGCCGCAAAAGTTACGGCCCAACGCCGATCCGAGAGGCGGGAGGAATGACGTGTCCGTCGAGCTCCTGAAACGCCGCTTCACGGTGGAGGAGTACGAGCGGATGGGCCAGGCCGGCATCCTCTCCGAGGACGACCGGGTCGAGCTCATCGAGGGCGAGATCATCGAAATGGCCCCTATCGGGCCCCCGCACTCCGCCGTTGCTACCCGCCTCAATGCTGTCTTCGTTGGCGCCGTGGGAACCAGAGCCCTTGTCAGGGTGGCTGAGCCCCTCCGGCTCGGGGCATACAGCATGCCCCAGCCCGACCTGCTCCTGGCAAAGCCCCGAGAGGACTACTATGCTTCCGGTCATCCTCAGGCAGAGGACATCATTCTGGTCGTCGAGATTGCCGAGACAACACTGGCGTATGACCGGGGGATAAAGGTGCCTCTGTACGCGCGGACTGGGGTGCCTGAGGTCTGGCTGGTTGCGCTCCCTGAGGAGATGGTTCAGGTCTTTCGCCAACCCTCCACTGAGGGCTACCGCTCGGTGACGAGGTTGAAGCACGGAGACATAGTTCATGTCCAGGCGCTGCCCGAGGTCGCGCTGACCGCAGAGCAGATCCTCGGCGAGAAGCCCTAGCGCATGTGGGTCTTGTTTTACGTACCCTGTCCGACTCCCGACGGTCGGACCGCACGGGATCTCTACGAGAAGCGCGTCACCGGGATTAGCGACGAAATGCGCGCGAGTGCGCGTGCCCACGGCTGCCGGTTCCACCGCGCCTGGTACGCAGAGGACGGCTCTGCCTTCTATGCCCTGGCGTTCTGGGAGTCCCGCGAGGGCGCACGGACCTTCTTCGAGCAATGGCAGATCGCCGACGAGCCGGGCGAGGTGGCTATCCGCCTCGCCGGCGACATCGGCCTCGTTCCACTGCCGTAGCTGCTTCTTTGAAAGCCGGCTTCTAGAGCGAGACGAGCAGCCGGAGTGATCTCGTCGACCTATTCCACATATTGGAAGATTGGCTTCAGGTCGAGAACGAAACCAGGGAGGACGGGGGCGAGCGGCATGGACTCCGCTTGCTCCTGCACCCGAGGCTCGCGGCCTGCTTCGTAGACGTCCACCATCCGGCTTTGAGGGTCGATTAACACGCCCAGTTGGGCGCCGTTAGCCAGGTACATGCGCATCTTCTCGCGCAGGTCGGACAGGGAGTCGCTGTGGGACCGGATCTCGAAGACGGCATCGGGACACATCGGCCCAAAGCCCTTCCGCTGCGCTGGGGTCAACGCCGACCATCTTTCGCGTCGCACCCAGGATGCGTCCGGACAGCGGAGCGACCCGTCGGGGAGCCGGAAACCGGATGACGGACTGAAGACGATGCCCTGGCCCTGCTCGGTCGCCCATCGGTCCAGTTGGGCAAGGAGCTTTACCTCGCGCCACCCGGTGTCTGGGCTCGCCGGCGGCGTCAGGATAAGCTCCCCGGACGGCGCCTGCTCGATCTGCAAGCCCGGGTTGCGCGCCGACAGGTCCATGATCTCCTCGTCGGTGAGTTGGGTGGGCAGTCTGAGGCTGATCGCCAACGCGTGCCTCCTCTTCCAAAGTGGTTTGATTGTAGCATCGGTCTCGCGGTCCCCCTCGATGGAAGTCTTCTCTCCTAGAGATGTCATCGGTTGAGCGGGGAGTTTTTGGGGGAGCGCTCGCTGTGGGCCGACCCAGGAGGTCCGAGGGCATGAAAGTCGGTTCGATCGTCGTCCGCTGCGTGGAGTTCGATAAGATGTACGACTTCTGGCGGCAGGCGCTCCATTACGTCCCCAGCAGGCCTCCGGAGAAGGGTTGGGTCATCCTGCGCGATCCAAAGGGGCGCGGACCGAACATCTCCCTGGATCTGGTCCCGGAAGAGAAACGGCCTGCCTGGCTCAAGCGCAAGCGGAGCCGGCTGCACCTCGACCTCTATACGTCCGACCAGGCAGGGGAGGTGGAGCGCCTCGTCGCCCTCGGGGCGACCCGCTATCCCTGGAGATACGAACATGACGCCGACTACGTCGTGCTGGAGGATCCGGACGGCAACCTCTTCTGTGTGGTACAGGTGCCCACCGGCGAGGACTAGGCCGGCGAGGGGGGCCCCGAGTGGCGGCGGATTAACTCGGGGCCAACGTCTCTCGCAGAAACGCTACCGTCCGTTCCCACGCCAACTCGGCGGCATCGCGACGGTACGCGTCGGGTCGGTCTGGTTCGAAGAACCAGTGCCCGGTGCCTTCGTAGGTGTAAAAGGTGACGGGACGGCCGGCAGCGCGCAGGGCGCTCTCTAGCCGCTCCACCTGAGCAGCCTTCACGAACTCATCGGTCTCCGCGAAGTGGCCGAGATACACTGCTTTCGATCGCGTGTAGCCCTCAAGAGGCCAGGCGCCGTAAAAGATCACCACAGCGCGGACGCGGTCCGGATCGTCCTGGGAAAGTCTCAGGGCATAGTCGACGCCGTAGGAGAAGCCGATGACGCCGAGCCCGGGGCCCCGCGTGCGGTCGTGCCCGCCCACGAAATCCGCGGCCGTGGCGACGTCGGCGAGGACCCGCTCCCCTCCGTCTCTCTCTGCGCTGCTGCTGAGCGCCTCGGCCTCTTCTCGCGTCACGGCAACCTTCCCCTGAAAGAGATCGGGGGCAAAGGCGATGAAACCCTCGGCGGCGAGCCGTTCGCAGACGGACTTGATCGTGTCGTTCACCCCCCACCAGGCGTGCAGGACCAATACCGCCGGGCCCGTGCCGTCGGCAGGAAGGGCGAGGAAGCCTGGGGGCTGAGGACTCGTCATGTGCACCTACCTCCACGGTTTCCAGAGTTCGGTCGGATTCGACAAGCAGCCGGTGTCATTGACGTGGGCTGATGTGGTGCAGGGCGAACACATGGCCGTCGTAGGCGACCGGGACCAGGATTACTTTCGTGTCTATCGTGCCGCCTGATTTCGTTTGCCACGCCACCTCAAGGGAAGTGCCGATGAACCGCCCGACCGCATCTTGATACGCGGATACGAGAGCCCGGCGGCTCTTCTCGGCCACAAAGACCATTGGGAACGGCTCGTCTACGGCCGCCCACGCCTTGGGCGATTCGTAGCCGAGGAGATCGGCGAACCGTTTGTTGCACACTTTGTGCACATCGTCGAGATAGAGGTACATGGCCTGCTCGGACCGTTCAAAGATATCTTTCATCTGCCGGTACAATCCGGTGAGGAGCGGCTCATGTGAATGTGCTGTCATTTGGGCCCAATGCTCCCTTCACCCTGATTTTCAGCAGATACTCCTTCGCCAGGCGCTTGGGCGCACGGTCCAACCACGCCTCAACCAGCAGCTCTTCGAGCTCCTTCACGCTGATCCGTTTGAGCCGCACCAGAACTGCGGGGTAGCCGTTGAAGTGCGGTGTCGTGAAGTACACGTCCGGAGCGCTGCTCAGGAGTGCCTCCTTGGCGCCCAGGTGTGGCACGCGCGCCGCCAGGATCGGCCCCTTGGGGACTCGATCGCCGAGTGCTTCGATGTCTGCACGCCGCAAGGGTCGTTCCCATGCGAACAAATTATCGTTTACCCGCCACTGGGCGAGCCCGTCTCCGTCAGACCGTTCAGCCGTTTCGGGAAGCGCCAAGGCGATCTTGCGAACGTTGTCCCAATTTGCCATTTCTGGAGACTTTCTTGACGGGATGAGTTTTCCGGGCCCAACTGGGTCATTCTAACCTTCCCGGAGCGAACGTAGGCGTCCCCGCGCCCGGTGCCGAAGAGTCGGGGAGAAGCACCCGGACGAGAGTGGAGGGTCCGATGACCGAGTACCTCAAAACGATTCTCACCGGCCAGTTCGAAGCGTCACTGGCGATGCTGAGACAGTGCGCCTTGAAGGTGCTGGACCCGTCCCAGTCTCGTTAGGCGGCGCGAGACCGCGAGATTCGCTAGAATTCACCCATGGGCCTAGACGACCTCTATCGCGAGATCATCCTCGACCACTACGCGCACCCGCGGAACCGCGGCAAACTCGACCCCGCCGACATCAGCGTCGAAGGGGCCAACCCCCTCTGCGGCGACGAGCTGTCGATGTCCGCGCGCGTCGAGGACGGCGTGATTCAGGAAGTGCGCTTCGAGGGGCGGGGCTGCTCCATCAGCCAGGCCTCCGCCTCGATGATGACCGAAGAGATGAAGGGCAAGACGCTGGACGAGGCGCATGACCTGGTCGAGCAGTTCAAGGCGATGATGCACGGACAGTCGTCCACGCTGGAGGGCACCGACCTTGCCGCCCTCCAGGGCGTGCGCAAGTTCCCGGTGCGGGTGAAGTGCGCGACCCTGGCGTGGGTGGCGCTCGACCAGGGGGTGGCCGAGTTCACCGCCGGCGGGCGCAGCAAGGCACGCGCGACCACGGAGGCTGCAGAGTAGCCGTGGCGGAGTGGCTCGCGACCGTCGGCGCCATCGCCCGCCAGCTGCGGGTGGACGCCATCCGGATGAGCACGGCGGGGGGGTCGGGGCATCCCACCTCGGCGCTCTCGGCCGCCGACCTGATGGCGGTGCTACTGACCCGCCACCTCCGCTACGACTTCGCCCGCCCCGACCACCCCAACAACGACCGGCTGATCTTCTCCAAGGGACATGCCACGCCGCTGCTCTACGGGCTCTTCAAGGGCGCGGGGGCGATCACCGACGAGGAGCTGATGTCCTACCGCAAGCGCGGCAGCCTCCTCGAAGGGCACCCTACGCCGCGGCTGCGCTGGGTGGAGGTGGCCACCGGCTCGCTCGGCCAGGGGCTGGCCATCGCCGTCGGCGTCGCCCTCGCCGGCAAGCACCTGGACAAGCTGCCCTACCGCGTCTGGGTCCTCCACGGCGACAGCGAGATGGCGGAGGGCTCGGTGTGGGAGGCCTTCGAGCACGCCGCCCACTACCGGCTGGACAACCTGATCGCGATCCTCGACGTCAATCGCCTCGGCCAGCGCGGCGAGACGATGGTGGGGTGGAACCTGGAGCGCCACGCCGAGCGGGCGCAGGCCTTCGGCTGGCGCACCATCCAGATCGACGGCCACGACCCCGAGGCAATCGACCTCGCCTACACCGAGGCAGCCTCCGGCACGGGCTCTGGACAGCCGGCGCTGATCATCGCCCGCACCCTCAAGGGCAAGGGCGTCCCCCTTGTCGAGAACAAGGACGGCTGGCACGGCAAGCCGCTCTCGAAGGAAGAGGCGGCCAAGGCCATTTCCGAGTTGGGCGGCACCACCGATGGGGGACCGGTCCCGGCCGTCAAAGTGGCCGTCGCGCCCCCTGAAAATCGCCAGAGGGCGCCGATGACCGATCCGGGGGCGTACGCGCCACCGCGCTGGAAGGTCGGAGACGAAGTGGCCACGCGCAAGGCCTACGGCGAGGCCCTTCGCGCCCTGGGGACCGCCCGCGGCGACGTGGTGGCCCTCGACGGCGAGGTGGCTAACTCAACCTACGCCGAGGACTTCGCCAAGGCCCACCCCGACCGCTACTTCGAGATGTACATCGCCGAGCAGCAGATGGTGGCCGCCGCGGTGGGGCTGTGGTCGCGGGGGTGGACCCCTTACGCCTCGACCTTCGCCTGCTTCTTGACCCGCGCCTATGACTTCGTCCGCATGGCGGCGATTTCAGGGGCCCACCTGCGTCTCTGCGGCTCCCACGCCGGGGTGAGCATCGGGGAGGACGGCCCCTCGCAGATGGGGCTGGAAGACCTGGCGATGATGCGCGCCGTGTGGGGCTCCACGGTGCTCTATCCCTGCGACGGAAACCAAACCGCCGCCCTCGTCGCCGCCATGGCCGACTACAAGGGCATCGCCTACATCCGCACGACCCGGATGAAGACGCCGGTGCTCTACGGGCCGGACGAGGCCTTCCCCATCGGGGGCAGCCGCGTGCTGCGCCGGTCTGACGACGATCAGGTGACCCTCATCGGCGCCGGCGTGACGGTCCACGAGGCGCTCCGCGCCGCCGACCGCTTGGCCGCCCAGGGGATCACGGCGCGGGTGATCGACTGCTACTCGGTCAAGCCCATCGACGCCGAGACGCTGCGCGCCGCCGCCCGCGCCACCGGCGGCCGGGTGGTGGTCGCCGAGGACCACTGGCCCGAGGGCGGTCTGGCCGACGCCGTCCTGGAGATCCTCACCGACGCCGACTTTCCCAGCACCCTGCCCGCGCCGCTGGCCGTCCGCCGCCTCGCGGTTCGCAGCATGCCCGGCTCCGCCAAACCAGAGGAGCAGCTGGCCGCCGCCGGCATCGACGCCGAGCACATCGCCGAGGCCGCCGCCGCCCTGGCCGCCGCCCCGGTACCCCAGGCCCTGCGTGCCGGGGCGAACCCGTCGTGAGGACCCCGAAAATTGGGGCTCCCTGCCGATTAGAGAGCAAGGAGGAGTGACGTGTCGGTCAGGCTTCTGAAGCGCCGCTTCACCGTCGAGGAATACGAGCGGATGGGGCAGGCCGGAATCCTTTCTGAGGATGATCGGGTCGAGCTGATCGACGGCGAAATCATCGAAATGGCGCCCATCGGCAGCCGCCACGCCGCCGTCGTCTCTCGTCTCGATGACCTGCTTCGCCCCCAGGGCCAGCCTGAGGTCATTGTCCGGGTTCAAAATCCGCTCCACGCCGATCCGCACAGTGAGCCGCAGCCTGATCTGATGCTGGTGAAACGCCGAGACGACTATTACACGTCAGCCCATCCCAGGGGACCCGATGTCCTATTGGTCATCGAGGTCGCCGACACGACGCTGGAATACGACCGCCGGATGAAAGTCCCCCTGTACGCGCGTGCCGGCATCCCGGAGGCCTGGATCATCGCGCTTCCCACGGATCAGGTCGAGGTCTTCCGCCAGCCTTCCGCAGGGGGGTATCGGAGCGTTTCGAAGGTCAGACGCGGGGAAGTCCTCTCCGTCGAGGCGCTGCCCACCGTCACCATGGCCGTGGACCAGGTCCTGGGCGAGGCGCCTCAGCGCGCCGATACGAGTCCGTAGCGCCTGGCGGTGAAGGCCGCTCTCTACCACGTCGAGCTGCGCGTCTCCAACTTCCGCACGTCCTATGCGTTCTACGAGGCCCTCTTCCGCCGGCTGGGTTGGAAGCAGATCGACCGCGGCAGCGACTACTGCGGGTGGGAGGGGGCCGTGCCCTACTCCGGCAACGTCTGGATCATCCAGGCCGAGCGCCCCTATCGGACACCGGACTTCCACCGCAAGCGCCCGGGGCTCAACCATCTCGCTTTCCTGGTCTCTTCGCAGGAGGACGTCGACCGCTTCCACCAAGACTTTTTGATGAAACGCCGGGTCCCCGTGCTCTACGGAGGGCCAATGGAGTATCCCGAATACCACAAGGGATACTACGCCGTGTATTTCGAAGATCCCGACCGGATCAAGTTAGAGGTAGTTCACATCCCCCTCCGCCCGCACATGCGGAGGGCCGCCGGCGTGATCTGAGCGTCAGACATTCTAACCGGTCCGGCCATGCCTCTCGTCCCGGTAGCCCGCACCTCCGACCAGGCCCCCGGCAAGGCGCGCCTGGTCACTGTGGGTAGTGCCCCCATCGCCCTCTTTCGCACGGGGGATGGCTGGTACGCCATCGACAACACCTGCCCCCACCGCGGCTGCCCCCTGGCCGACGGCGACGTGGAGGGGTTTGTCGTCACCTGTCCCTGCCACGGCAGCCAGTTCGACATTCGGACAGGATCGGTGCTGATGCCGCCGGCGGTCTCGTCCGTCCGCGCCTACCGCATCACCGTACAGGGTGAGGACGTCCTGATCGACCTGTCATCTTAGAAGCGCACAGCCAGCCGGGTGCCGTTGGCCAGATAGGTGCCTTTGACAATGTAGCCTGTGGGAGCTACATTTCCACTGTGCGTACCGTGGGGCTGCGCGACTTGAAGAACCGCCTGAGTCAGTACGTACGGCGAGTACGGAGGGGTGAGGCGGTTGTGGTGACCGACCGGGGGCGGGTAGTTGCGGAACTGGGCCCTCCCGGGCGGATTCCCTTGGGCACACGAGTCGATCCGGCCGTGGCCCGGCTGGTCAACCGAGGCCTGCTCACCCTGGGCGCCCCCAACATGGCGCGGGCCTATCCCCGGCTGCCTCGGCTGCTGCGGTCGCATACGGCGGCGGGCCTGCTGGAGGCTGAGCGCGGACGCCGGTGAGGGTGTACGCGGAGTCCAGCGCCGTCCTCGCCTGGCTGATGGGTGAGGCCGAGAGCGAGAGGGTGCGGCGAACCTTGGCACGCGCCCGCGAGGTCTTCACATCCGTCCTCACCCTGGTGGAGACGGACCGGGTGTTGATCAGGGCCCAGGTCGTGGAAGCCTTGCCGGAAGAGGACGTCGCCGACCGCCGGCGCGTGCTGGCGCGGGTCAGCCGGCGCTGGCACCTGCTGCACCTGCACGAGGAGATCCTCGACCGCGCCCGGCGGCCCTTTCCCGGCGAACCGATCCGGACCCTGGACGCGCTGCACCTGGCCAGCGCGCTGGCGGCCCGGGTCGACATTCCCGACCTCGCTGTCCTCAGTCTGGACGACGGCATTCGGAGAGCGAGCCGCGATCTCGGCCTCGAGGTTGTCCCCGCGCGAGGGTAAGGGCGGGCGGAGGTTAGGGCGGCGCCATGGTGAGGCGCCTTTCCGCCCGGCTCGTAGGAGGGTCGCCTGGAGAAGGGAGTTCCGCCATCCGGCGGTCACTTGCCCTCAGGCGGCTGCCCCTCGGGACGCTATAATCCACCCGTGGCTGTCGTCCCGATCAACCAGGATCTCATCCGCAGCCGCGCCGCCGACATCCGTTCCGAGGTGGACCGGCTGCGCGCCTACGCCGGCCTTCCGGTGGAGACCTTCGCCGCCGACGCTGACCGCGTGAGGGCCGCGCGGTACGGCCTGATCGTGGTGGTGGAGGCGGGGGCGGCGATCTGCAACCACCTCTGCGCGCGTTTGGGCCGGGCGCCCGAGAGTTATCCTGGGTGCTTCGCGACCCTGGGCGAGCTGGGCATCGTCAGCGCCGATCTGGCCGCCCGCCTGGCGGCCCTGGCGCGGCTGCGCAACCTTCTGGTCCACGGTTACGCGCGCGTCGACGACCGGAGGCTGCACCGCCTGCTGGGGGAGGGTTTGGGTGATGGGTGCGCCGGCGCGGCGGGTGCTCCCGCCCGAGGAACGCGAACGGCGGACGCTGCGCCTGGCCGAGGTGCTGGCGCGAGAGGAGGTGGTCCTCTTCGCCTACCTCCTCGGCTCCTTTATCGAAGGCCGGGCTTTCGAGGACGTCGACGTGGCGGTCTTTCTCAACCCTGCCCACCGCGACGCGCTGGATCCGCTCTCTGTCCAGCTCGACCTGGCGGCTCGGCTCGAGGAGGCCATCGGCCTCCCGGTGGAGGTGGTCCTGCTGAACGACGCCCCGCTCGGGCTGCGGGCCGCGGCGCTGCGCGGGCGGCTCTTGGATTCGCGCGACGAGGCCGGGCGCGTGGCCCTGCTCAAACGCACGGGCCTGGCGCGGATGGACATGGCCTTCCTGGCCCGGGAGTCGCTGAGAGACCTGCTGGCTCTTAACTTCACCAAGCCCTGAGCGAGCCCTGAGCGACAGGACGAGGGGGCGCCCACCGCGATGCGAAAGTCGCCAGGTGCTTGGTCATCCCGGCTTTGTCTGCCCGGTGACCGCAGAGGGCGCAGATGCCGTAGGTCCTCCTTGGAATCACCCAGCGGCCACTCCTTCGCGGACCGCCTCGGCGACCGTCGAGATCTCGGCGGCCTTTTGGGCGAATTCAGCGGGCGTGTAGCAAAGGGGCTGGAGGGCCACGTCGAGGTCCCAGAGGTCCAGCACCGCCTGGATGCGGTCAGTCCAGGCCAGACCTTCGAAGGCGGACGAAACCAGGATGAGGTCGTAGTCGCTGTCGAGCAACTCGTCGCCGCGCGCCCGGGAGCCGAACAGGATCGCACGCTCCAGCGGGAACCGCGCTCCCACCGCCTGGAGGAACCGGCTCAACCGCGTCCGGTCAACGCCTCGGTGACCCATCGCTGCACGCGCTCCGCTGCAGCCAGAAGGACGGCCGCCTTGCGCTCATCATAGTTCTCGGCCGGCACCCCGTTGGCGGCATCTGGATAGCGCGAGGCCGCGTATTCGGGGTTGAGGAGGCGGAGGTCGCTCATGAGGTCCTCGGGTACACCCAGCGTCCGTCCCAGTTCGACCAGGTTGTGCGTTTTCGGCGGCATGCTGCGCTGGAGTTCAATGATGGTGCCCTTCAGCCACTTCTCGGCAGCCTGATGGCATGCGAACGCCGCCCCGAAATGGAACCCGGCGCGGGTGCTAGCACGCGCATGGGCCAGATCGGCGTCGGCCTGGGCAATCCATCTCCTCGCTTCCTCGCGCATACGCGTTAACCCGGTGCCTTGATTCGAGGCGGGGGCACTGAATCACTTCAATTCCACACGCGCACGGAATCCTCGCAAGCCGGAGGTCCATCCGGGCCGCCTGAAATCCTCAAGGGCTCCTACAGCCTGTGCCGCCAATAGCCTGGCCTCCGATGGAGATGCAACACCGCCACCAGCAGGATCTGCTCGGCCTCGGCTCGGTATGTCAAGGCAAAGGGAAAAACGATCCACAGTATCCGCCGGAGGCCTCGGGAGAACAGGACACCGCTTTCGGGGTGGGT
>JBOGSD010000045.1:0-12489 GCA_050695215.1 bacterium | reverse complement strand
AGGGAGTGGTCACCGCCTTCTACAGGGCGGTGTCCGCCTCACCCGTCGCCTTCTGCTTCGTCGCCGACGACGGAGAGCGGCTCTGGGGATTTGCCGCGGGGACCGCGGATTGGCCGCGGTTGCGGCGCGAGATCATGCGCACGACCTGGTGGCCGCTGCTGTGCGCCGTCCCCGTCCTGCTGCGGGGGGGACGCTGGCGCCGGCTGCGCGAGACCGACCGCTACACGCAGAGCGGCCATCTGGCGGTCTCCGCCGAGTTCCTCTCCTTCGGTGTGCTCCCCGAGATGCCGGGGCGTGTCTGGGTCGGGGCGGCGCTGGCCTACGCCGTGGTCAACGAGTTCCGCCGCCGGGGAGTCCGGCGGATCAGGGGCGTGGTCTGGGAGCAGAACGAGCGCGCCCTCAAGTTCTTCGCAGCGGTCGGCTTCCGGTTTGTTTCAGAAGTCGAGATCCATCCCGGTGAACGGTCGCGCACATTCGTCGCCGACCTGACGCCCACGGCGCAGGGGGAGTGAGAGCGATGGCACAGTACAGTCCGGCGTTGGAGCAGCGCCCGGTCAACACGGGGGGACTCTGGTTTCTCCCCTTCTACGTCGCCACAATCGTCGCTCTCGCGCTGCTGCTGGCTGCGGGGGATGCGGAAGAGATCCGCGCGGCGGTGATCCTGTTGCTGCTCACGCCGCTGACGTTGATGATCTTCGGGCGAGCTGCCCGCGCCGACCCCGACGGCGCCTTCCTCTACCGCGTCCTCTTGCTGGCCTGGCCGGCGAAGCTGGCGGCAATGGCGTTTAAACTCTACCTTCTCGCCACCGTGTTCGGAGGTGCGGACGCGGCCGCGTACCACAACGCCGGAGCGGCGATCGCCGCCACCCTCTCCTCCGGTGAGCTGCCCGAGTTCACCCAGTACACCAGCACGAAGTTCGTCGAGCTCGTCACCGGCCTCTTCTATTTCGTGACCGGCCCCACCTCCGAGGGGGCGTGGATCTTCTGGTCCTGGCTCGGCACGCTGGGTATGCTGGCGCACTACAAGGCGTTCGTCACGGCGCTGCCGCTGGGGAGCCGGCGGTGGTTCGCCGTGCTGGTGTTCTTCTCGCCGACGATCCTCATGTGGACGAACGCCCTGGGGAAGGACGCCCTGATCGCGTTCACCCTCGGGCTGGCCGCCTACTCGGTCGCCATCGTCTCCCGGCGGGGGATCAGCCTGAGGGCCATCTTCTTTGGTGTGATTGGAGTCGGCGGCAGCGCCCTCGTCCGGCCTCACATCGCGGCGATTCTCTCCGTCGGCCTCACCGCCGCGGTGCTGCTGCGGCCGATCCGGGCGGGAGTGTTCACGCCGATCGTCCGGCTTGCCACCTTCCTCGTGATGATCACCCTGGCCGTCCTTGTGGTGCGCTTCGCCGCCGCTTATCTCGCCGTGGACCTTTCGGTGGAGGGCGTCGAGGGCTTTTTCGAGCAGCAGTCGGAGGCGTCTGAGCAAGGCGGATCCGCGTTCGAAGGGGTGGGCAGCTTTCCCACCACCCCGCAGGCCCTCGGCCTCGCCATCGTCACTGTGCTCTTCCGCCCGTTCCCCTGGGAAGGCGGGAGCCTCCTCGGGGTAGCGGTGGCCATGGAGGGGATCGCCCTCATCGCCCTGCTGCTCTACCGCTGGCGCAGCATACTGGGCGCGATCTGGGAGGCACGCCGGCACTCCTACCTGGCGTTCGTCGTCATCTACGCCGCCATCTTTACGGTCGCCTTTTCGGCGGTCTCCAACTTCGGCATCCTCTCCCGTCAGCGCGCCCAGCTGCTGCCGTTCATCTTCGTCCTGCTGGCCTACAAGGGATGGCGGGAACGGGTCCCGCCGGAGCCCGTTGACGCCTAAGGTCACGAAGGGGAGAAAGGGGCCTCATGTGGCGACGCAGAGCGGAATGATCTCTGAACGGCCTCATCCGGCCGCCGCGGCCGCCGAGCGGGTCGCCGCCTTCGTGGTGACCTACCGGCGTCCGGTCCTGCTGGCAGACACGCTGCGGGGAGTGCTGGGGCAGACGCACCCGCCGGACGCGGTGATCGTGATCAACAATGACGCCGCCGACGACGTGCGGGCGCGGCTCGCCGGGGAGTTCCCCGGTGTGGAAGTGGTCGATCTCGCCTCCAACGAGGGCAGCGGCGGCGGGTTCGCCTGCGCCCTCGACCTTGCCGCACGTCTGGGCTACACCTGGTCGTGGCTGCTGGACGACGACTCTATCCCCGAGCCTGCGTCGCTGGAGGCTCTCCTGGGAGCCCTGTCCCATATCCGCTCAGCCGAGCGTCCCGTGGCCATGGCAGCATCGACGCAGCTGTCGCCGTACGGCTCGTTCGGCGGGGCTCGCTGGCGGCACCGCATCGTCGTCGTCCCGCCCGTCGAGCGCAGCGGAAGTGCCCCCTTCTCGATCGACGTCGCCTACTGGGCCGGCCTGATGGTCCATCGCAGCGTGATGGAGCGAATCGGGCTGCCGCGGGCGGACTTCTTCCGGTGCTTCGCCGACTACGAGTATTGCCTGCGCGTCCGCAGGGCGGCCATGGAAATCATCGCCGTGCCGGCCTCCCGCGTGGCGCATCACAATGGCATGTACCGCACCGTCACGCGTCTGGGCCGCACGAGCGTACGGCTGGTCTACTCGCCCTCCCGCCACTACTACTCGACGCGCAACGAGGCGTACACCGCGTGGCGGATCCTGCGCAACCCGCTGGCCGTGTTCTTTCACCTGACGCGGCAGGCGCGGCTGGCGCTGGGGGACATCCTGCACGAGGATCAGCGGCTGCGCCGCCTGCGGCTGCGCGCCCTGGGAACGCTCGACGGGCTGCGCGGCCGGCTGGGCCAGCGGGGAGACCTGGAGTAAGGGAAGCGCGGGCCCTCCACGTCGACGATGCACCCTTTCATCGCCAGAAACGTAATTTATCCGTTCCTCCAATGGAAGGAGCAGGGACAGGTGCGCCCGCTGCTGGCGGAGCTCGAACGCAGTCAGTATTTCCCGCCGGAGCGCCTTCGGGCGGAGCAGTGGACGAGACTCGCGCGGCTATTGGAGCACGCGTATACCCACGCGCCTTACTACAGGGAGCAGTTCAAGCGGCAGGGGCTGCACCCGCGCGATCTGAGGGCGCTGGACGATCTGAGCGCGCTGCCGCCGCTGACGAAGGAAACGGTACGAGATTGTCCGGGGGACCTACTGGCCGATGACGTCACCGGACCGCTGGTGGAGCGGCGGACCAGCGGATCGACCGGCATCCCTCTGGTCGTTTCGGTCTACCCCCACACCCGGAACGCGTGGAGCGCGGCGGCGCGGCGGGGACACCGCTGGTGGGGGGTCGACCTGGGGAGTCGCCAGATCAAACTGATCAACCCGCGCGGCAAGTCGCGCCGGACGAAACTGAAGCAACAGTGGCTTATGAACCGAGCAGAATACTCCGTCTTTGAGCTGGACGAACCCACGCTCGAGCGGCTCTACCGTGAAGCGGTGCGCTTCCGATGTGAAGTGCTCGCCGGTTATCCCTCGGCGCTCACGCACTTCGCCCACTACGCGGCAGAGCGGGGGCTGCGGCAGCTTCGACTCCGGGCGATTTTCTCCACCGCCGAGGTACTCTACCCTGACCAGCGGGCCCTGCTGGAGCAGACCTTCGGCTGCCCCGTGATCAACGAGTATGGCGCCTCCGAATGCGGCTTCCTCGCGGGGGAGTGCCGGGAGGGACGGCTGCACATTACCGCGGAGAACGCCGTGATCGAATTCGAGCCCCTTGATGGCGGTGACGGCGAGGCGCGGGGATTGCTCATCACCGACCTGACCAACACAGCGATGCCGCTGATCCGGTATCGCGTCGGGGATCTGGGCGCGCCGGGCGAGCCCTGCCCGTGCGGCCGGGGGTTGCCGGTGCTGGACCTCCGCGTCGGCCGGACGGAGGACCTCGTCACCCTGCCGGATGGACGCAAGGTGGATGGGGCGATCTTCGGGGAGACCGTTGAAGCCCTGATCACGCGCGGGGCGGCGATCAAGCAGTTCCGCGCGATCCAGCACGATCGGGGGCACATCGAGGTGTTGGTGGCCACCGGGGACTCCGATGGCCGGGTGGCCGAGGACCTGACGGAGCGTCTCCAGGCGGTGTTGGGTCGCGGGATGACCATTACGGTGAGGGCGGTCGAACGCATTCCGGTGGAGCCGACAGGCAAACTGCGCCGGTTCGTCTCTCACCTCGACGGACGGAGCTCCTGAGGCTTGTGACGCGGCCCCTGTTGCTGCATTGTTTCGATGGCTTGGGCGTCGGCGGCGCCGAGCGTTCGCTTGTGCTGCTCCTCCGCCAGCTCCGCGGAGGAACGCTCGAGCACGCCGTCTGCCATCTGGGCCCGCGCCGGGCGTTGGTCCCAGAGATCGAGGCGCTGGGCGTCCCCGTGCACGATCTCTCCTCGTCCCGGCGGCGCCCCCTCCAATCGATCGTGCGCTTGATGCGGCTGATCGGGAGGAGTCGCCCGGCCCTGATTCATGCCGACCACGACTACGCGAAGCTGTGCGCGCGCGTCGCGGCGCGGCTGTCGGGGACCCCCCTTCTGGTGACTGTCGGGAATACCGTTCCGCCCGCACCGCCGACCGCGCGCACGGCCGCGGCACGCCGGGTGCGGCTCTTCGCGCGGGCCGCGCGGGTGATCGGGGGCGGCGGCGCGATCCTCGCGATCAGCCAGGCCGTCAAGGACAGCCTCGTGGCGCGCGGGGTCTCCCCCGATCGGATTGTCGTGGTGCCGCGGGGGTTAGATCTCGACGATTTCCGCCCTGATCCCCCCGAGAAGCTGGGCGCGCTCAGGCGGTCGTTGGGGATCGACGAGGGCACGCCACTGCTCGCGCACGTTGGACGTCTGACCACGCAGAAACAGCAGGACGTGATCATCCGCGCCCTCTCCATCATGACCCCCGCACACCCTCGCGTTCACCTCCTCCTCGCGGGGGAAGGGCCCGAGCGTCGCGCCTATCAGGCGCTCGCCGCGGCCGAGGGCGTAGCCGACCGGGTGCGTTTCTTGGGACTGCGGAGGGACGTCACGTCGCTCCTTCAGCTTGCCCACCTGTTCGTGTTCCCGTCCATCCGAGAGGGGACCGGCGTCGCGCTGCTGGAGGCGATGGCCTTATCGCGTGCCTGCGTGGCCTCCCACATCCCCGCCCTCGAAGAGGTGCTGCAGAGTTCCGGGGTGGGCGTGTTAGTGCCGCCGCGCCGGCCCGACCTTCTCGCGGAGGCCGTCAGCGCCCTCCTGGCCGATCCGGCCCGCCGGGTGGAGATGGGGCGGCGGGCCCGCCTGGTTGTGGAACAGCGGTACGACATCCGGCGCAGCGCCGCCCAGTTTGAAGAGGTCGCGCATCGCGTCATCGGTGCCGCGCGGCGGGGCGATGTGAGGCCCGTCGGCGCGGAGGTGCGCTGATGCATCCTGCGCTGGCCCGCCGCGTCGTCTACCCGCTGCTGCAGTGGAAAGGGCAGGGGCAGGTCCTGCCGCTGCTCGCCGAACTCGAACGCAGCCAGTGGCACGGCAGGGAGGAGTTGGCGGAGCTGCAGTGGGTCAAGCTGGTGGCCCTGCTGCACCACGCCTACCGGCACGTGCCCTACTACCGTGCGCTCTTTCAGGCGCGGGACCTCCACCCGCGGGACCTGGTCGGTCTTGAGGATTACGCCCGCCTGCCCGCGCTGCGCAAGGAGACGGTGCGGGACCGGCGGCGCGAGTTGACGGCCGAAGGGGCGCGCGGCCCGATCGTGGAGCGGCGCACCAGCGGCTCCACCGGCATCCCCCTGGCAGTCGCCGTCTCCCCGCGGGCGCGGGACGCCTGGACCGCGGCTGCGCTGCGGGCGCGCCGCTGGTGGGGGGTGCAGCTGGGGGCGCGGCAGCTCAGTCTCATCCATCCGCACGGCAAGGCGAGAGGCACGCTGACCCGGCAGGCCTTGCTCATGAATCACACGGAGCAGTCGGTCTTCCACCTGGAGGAGCGGACCCTGGCCCGCCTGGATCGGCAGCTGCGGCGGGGCCGCTACGACGTCCTGGTCGGCTATCCGTCGGCGCTGGGGCGGGTGGCGCAGCTCCTGGCGGAACGCGGCGTGGTCGGCGGGGTGCGCCTGCGCGCAGTCCTCACGACCGCTGAGGTGCTGCATCCCGACCAGCGCGCCCTGCTGGAGCGGGTCTTCGGCTGTCCCGTCATCAACAGCTACGGCACAGCCGAGTCCGACCACATGGCGGTGGAGTGCCCGGAGGGGCGGATGCATATCGCCGCGGAGAACGTGCTCATCGAAATCTCGCAGCGCGGCGCCGACAACGGTGAACGGCCGCCGGGCGAACTGCTGATCACGGATCTCAACAATCACGTGATGCCCCTGCTGCGGTACCGGATCGGTGATCTGGGAGAACTCGGCCCGGCCTGTCCCTGCGGCCGCTCGCTCCCGGTGCTGCGGCTGCGAGAGGGGCGCACGGAAGATCTGCTCATCCTCCCGGACGGCCGCACCATGGACGGGGCGATCTTCGACGCCGCCGTCGAGGACCTCATCCGCCTGGGCGTCGGCGTGCGGCAGTTCCGGGCGATCCAGCACGCGCCCGACCACATCGAGGTGCTGGTGGCCACGCCCGACCGCGACCATCAGGCCCTGCCCGGTCTCGCCGACCGGTTGCAGGCGATGCTGGGGACGCGGCTCCGCGTCGTGGTGCGTCCGGTGGACCTCATCCCGGTCGATCCGACCGGCAAGCTGCGGCGGTTCATCTCGCTCCTCAGCGAGAGAGGCGCGCCCGAGGTGAGGGGCTAGCATGCCGCGTGTCCTGGAGGTGGGCCTGGCCGCCCTCCTGCTCGCGATGCTCTCGCCGCTGCTCCTGATCGTCGTCCTGGCCAACCGGCTGGCGGGCGGCGCCGTCTTCTTCCGGCAGGTGCGCCTCGGCCGGGGGCTCGTGCCATTCACGATCCTGAAGTTCCGGACGATGGCGCCCCCCCCGCCCGGCGCGACGACCGTCGCCGGGGCCGACCGCGCGCGGATCACTGCGCTGGGCCGCCTGCTTCGGGCGAGCAAGATCGACGAGATCCCGCAGTTGATCAACGTGCTGCGCGGGGAGATGAGCCTGGTGGGACCGCGCGCCCTCACACCCAACGAGATCGCCCGGGTGCCGCTGGAGCTCTCCCGCGCGGTCTACGCGGTCCGCCCGGGGATGACCGGACTGGCGTCCCTCGTCTTCTCCGATGAAGAGCGCCAGGTGCTGGCCTCTGCCGATCCGGAGGCGCACTACTTCGCGGCCATCCTCCCCCAGAAGATGTGGCTGGAAACCGCCTACGCCCGCCGCAGGGGCCTGACGCTGGATCTGCTCCTCCTCGCGCTGACCCCGCTGGCGATGATCTCCCCCGCCGCCGCCCGCGCACTGGCCCGCCGGCTGGCCTGGTCAGGTGACGCCCCGGCCGGCGCCGCGCCGCAGATGCCTTCGGGGGAGGCGTCCGATGGGTGAGGGGCGCATTCCCGTCTCCCGGCCAGACCTGACCGAGGCGGAGGTCGCGGAAGTCGTCTCCGTGCTGCGCACCCCCACGCTCAGCCTGGGCCCCAAGCTGGCCGAGTTCGAGGAGCGCATGGCCGCCCACCTGGGCACACGGCACGCGGTGGCGGTCAGCAGCGGCACGGCTGGGCTGCACCTGGCGGTGCGCGCGGCGGGGTTGGAGGAAGGGGAGGAGGTTCTGACCACACCTTTCAGCTTCGTGGCGTCAGCCAACGTGCTGATGATGGAGCGGGCCGTGCCCGTCTTCGTCGACATCGAAGAGGGGACGCTGAACCTGTCGCCGCAGGGGGTGGAGGAGTCGATCGAGCGCTCGTACCGCCGCTCCTCTGCCCGTCTCGTCAACCGTGAAACGGGGCGCAGGCTGGCTGGTCTGCTTCCTGTCGATGTCTTTGGGCATCCGATCGACATCGACGGCTTCCAGGACCTTGCCGAGCGGCACCGTCTTTGGCTGGTGGAGGATGCCTGCGAGGCGATGGGTTCCGAGGTGCTCAGCCGGGACGCCGGAGGCTGGGTTCCGGTCGGAAGGCGGGCCGATCTGTCGGTGTTCGCGTTCTATCCCAACAAACAGATGACCACCGGAGAAGGAGGACTGATTGCCACCGACGACGAGACGCTGGCGCGCCGGGTCCGCCGCGAGCGCAATCAGGGACGCGCCGAGGGCGCGGCCTGGCTGGATCATCTGACCCTGGGGTATAACTACCGGATGGATGAACTCTCCGCGGCGCTGGGGGTGGCGCAACTGCGCCGGTTCGAGGAGCTCCGCCGCAAGCGCCGTGACGTCGCGGCCCGATATGGCGCCGCGCTGGCGGCCCTCCCCGCGGTGCGCCCGCCGCGGGCGGAGCCGTGGGCCCGGGTCAACTGGTTCGTCTACGTGGTGCGCCTTCCCCGGGAGGTGGCCCGGGCGGCCCTGGTCGAGTTCCTGACACGCCGGGGGATCGAGACGCGCATCTACTTCCCCCCCATCCACCTGCAGCCGTTCTACCGCGATCGATTGGGGTATGGCCGGGGGGCCTTTCCGCTCTGCGAGGCGGCGGGGGACGCGTCGCTGGCGCTGCCCTTCTTCAACGACCTGACCGAGGTTCAGATCGCCGCCGTCGTTCAGGCACTTTCCGAGGGGGTGGAGTCCTGTGTTGCCGTTCGGCCTTAAGCCCACCCGGACGATCCGTACCGCGGTGTACCTCGTCGGGGACATCGCCATCTGGATCGGTGCGCTCTTCGGAGCCTTCCTGCTGCGGTTCGACGGGACGATCCCGCCGGTGCACCTGTCCCGGATGCCCTACTATCTTCTCCTCTTCGTGCCGATCAAACTCTTCTGGCACCAGCGCTACCGCGTCTACAACGTCTCCTGGCGCCAGGTCATGCTGACCGACCTGATCAACGTGTGGAAGGCCAACACGCTCGGTTCGGTCTGCGTCGTGGCGGCGCTGACCTTCCTTGACGCCGTCGCTACCTTCGGCCTAACAACCCGCAGCGTGCTGGCCATCGACTACCTCCTCAGCATCGGGGGGATCACGCTCTTCCACTTCGGCCGCCGCCTCTGGGACTTTCAGCGCCACGGGCTTCGACGGTACCGGCAGCGCCCGGCCCGCCGCGTCCTGCTGGTCGGCGCCGGCGCGGCGGGTGAGCGGCTGGCCCGCACGATGCTGGACGACCCGGCCGAGGTCTACCGGCCGGTGGGGTTCATGGACGACGACCCGGGCAAAGAGGGCACGTACCTGCACGGCCTGCGCGTCTTCGGCGGTCGGGGCCTCACTCCCGACGTTGTCCGCTCCCAGCACGTCGATGAGGTGGTCATCGCCATTCCCTCCGCCTCCCCGGAGGAGCTGCGCGGCATCATCGCCGAGGTGCGCCAATCAGATGTGCAGCACATCCGGATCCTGCCCGGCGTGCACGAACTGCTCTCGGCCCGACCCCACCTGTCGGACATCCGCGAGGTGAACCTGGAGGATTTGCTCGGCCGCCCGCCCGTGCGGATTGATCGGGACGCCATCACGGCCTTCCTCCGCGGCAAGCGCGTGCTGGTCACGGGGGCGGCGGGGTCGATCGGGTCGGAGTTGGTGCGCCAGCTCGTCCGCTTTCCCTGCGCGGAAGTCCTGGCGCTGGACTTCAACGAATCGGGCCTCTTCGAGGGGGAAGGGGGCGGCTGGGGGGCGAAGACCGACGTCCCCGTGCGGGCGATCATCGCCGACATCCGCGACCGGGAGAAGATCGACTGGCTGCTGCGGGACCTTTCTCCTCAGGTGATCTTCCACGCCGCCGCGTACAAGCATGTGCCGTTGATGGAACGGCACACCGAGGAGGCGGTGAAGACCAACGTCCTCGGGACATTCAACGTGGCCGAAGCGGCGGTGCGCGCGGGCGCCGAGGTCTTCGTCCTCATCTCCACCGACAAGGCGGTGCACCCCAACAACGTCATGGGGGCGACCAAGCGGGTGGCCGAGCGCATCGGCCAAGCCCTCAGCCAGCGCGGCCGGACCCGCTTCTTGGCGGTCCGTTTCGGCAACGTCCTGGGCAGCCGGGGCAGCCTCATCCCAATCATTCAGGAGCAGATCCGCCGCGGGGAGGCGGTGACGTTGACCCACCCCGACATGCGGCGGTTTTTCATGAGCATCGCCGAGGCCGTCCTGTTGGTGCTGGAGGCGGCGTTGGCCGACCGCCAGACCGGCATTTTCACCCTGGACATGGGGGAGTCGATCAAGGTGATGGACCTCGTCCAGGAACTGATCCGCCTCTCCGGCCTGGAGGCGGATCGGGATATCCCGGTCGTCTTCACCGGCGTGCGCCCGGGGGAGAAGATCGAGGAAGAGCTCGTCGAGACGGATGAGGTCCTGCTGCCCACCCGCTTCGAGAAGATCTTTGAGATCAAGACCGACGGCCCCCCGCACGAAATGACGCTGCGGTTGGGGCTGCAGGAATTGGAGCGGCTGGCCCGCGCCGTCGACCCGGAGGGGATCCGCGCGCTTCTTTCCCACCTGGCCACCAACGGCGGGACCACCCTTGAGGCGGCCTCGTCGACATAGGACCGGATTGGCGCGAAGAGTCGTCCTCGCCGCCGCGACAGCTCTGGCGGCGCTGTTCATCCTCCACCAGCCGGTGCTGCAGGCGGCGGGTGACTTCCTCGTGGTGGCGGATCCTCCCATGGTCACCGACGCGGTGATCGCTATCAGCGGAGACGGTGAGGAGCGTGTCCGCGCGGCGGCCGAGCTGATGGCCGCGGGATACGGCCGCTTCCTCATTCTCAGTGGTGGTCCGGGGCGGGGGTCGGGGTCGGCGGCGGCGATGGGGCGGTGGGCGCGGCGGGACGGCGTCGCCGAGGACCGGCTGCTGTTCGACGACCGGGCCACGAGCACGGTCCAGAACGCCGAAGGCAGCGCCGTGCTGATGCGCGCGCACGGACTGCGCACCGCCCTCCTGGTCACCTCTCCCTACCACATGCGGAGGGCCATCGTTATCTTCCGCGACCGGTTTGCCCCGCTGGGGCTGACCGTGCGCGCTGCTCCCGTCCGGGACAGTTTCTTCCAGATCAAGGATTGGTGGAAGCTGCGCCAGTCGCGCAGGATCGTCATCCGCGAGTATTTCGAACTCGCGGCGTTTCTGTTCGGGCTGTACTGAGCCGCCCACGGGCGGTGGTGGTGCGGGGAGCCCCTGGGGTGGGGGCTCAACGCCGGTCTCCACCGGTTTGATCTGGGTCGAACCGGTGGAGTGAAAGAAAGGGGTGAGCCGGTGGCGCTGTCGTTAGCGCATTTCGCCGAAGGGCAAGGAGTGATCCGTCCCATCCATATGACGCTCCTCGAGCTGGAGCGGGCGCTCCTCGTCGATCAGCATGGGTGGGGCGCGGTGGGGATCGAGCAGGGGGTCCTCGACGCGCTCGCCCGGCTGCAGGAAGTCGCCGAAGTGCTCGACGCGGAACTGGGGCGTCGGGACAACACGTTTCGCCGTCATCGCCAGCTCCGGCGCCTGCGCGAGCATACGATCTGGCTGGTGCGCCGCCTCGGCCACGAGTTGTTCCTGCAGGTGGAACTCGCTCTGGAGGCGGATTTGAAGACCCAGATCTCCCCCCAGGCCCACGCCGTCTATCTACGTCTGGTGGAGGCCGAAGCGCTGGAGGAGGAATTCATGGGTCTGGACGACACCGAGATGCACGAACGGCTGGTGACGGGGGTGTTGCCGCGGACGCTGCCCGTCAGCGCGCCGCCCGACCAACGGAGAGGCGGGCTGCCCGAATGAGGGAGGCCCGGGTCCCTCTTTGGAACGGGGCGAATCTATCAATCGCCGGATGGACGGGGGCGGGGGCCCTCCCCTAGAGTACGAGCAAGCCCCAGGCAGGTCGGCCCAGGATAGACGCGCACTTCAGGCGGCGGATAGGGATCCCGGCGTCCTGGGGAGACTTCTAAAGGAAGAGCCTGGGGAGACTACCAAAGGAGGAGATCGATGCAGGCTGTCGCGTCGGACCGGATCGTTCGGTATTTTGTCGCCTTCACGTTTGCCTGGTTCGTAATCCAGAGTGCGCACATGGTCGAGCACGTGGCCCAGGTGACGCAGAAGTTTATTCTGGGCTGGCCCAAAGCTCCTGGGCTGTTGGGCTCAATCTTTGACCTGGAGTGGGTGCACTTCCTCTACAATAGCAGCCTGCAGGTGGCCATCCTCACGATCCTGATCTTCTGGAAGCGTAACATCAAGGAGCCCCTGCCCCTTGTGGTCACGGCGGCCGCGGTCTTCCAGGGCTACCACACGCTGGAGCACATCGTGAAGATGTACCAGTACTACGCGCTGGGTATCACCGTGGGGCCCAAGGGTATCCTGGGCTTCGTGGTCCCGCTGATCTGGCTGCACTTCTTCTTCAACCTGATCACCCTGGCCCTCATCGTCGGCATGTGGCGGAGCGTCCGGCCCTACTGGGGGCGGGAGCTTAGCCCGGCCCGGGCCTGACGATAGGCTAAGACCGGTCATGCGAAGACGCGCGGCGGACCAGGGCATCTGCCCTGGTC
>JBOGSD010000044.1:0-26609 GCA_050695215.1 bacterium | reverse complement strand
CGATTCGCCGCCTGGGGGAGCGCACACCGATTCTCGGCGTCTGCCTGGGGCACCAGTGCATCGGCGCGGCCTACGGCGGCGTGGTCCGCCGCGGCGCCGCGCCCGTGCACGGCAAAGTCTCCCGCATTCACCACGATGGGCGGACCATCTTCGAAGGCCTCGCCAGTCCGTTCGACGCGACCCGCTACCACTCGCTGATCGTCGAGCGCGAGACGTTGCCGTCTGTGCTGGAAGTCAGCGCCGAGCTCGAGGACGGCACCGTGATGGGTTTGCGCCATAGGGAATTGCGGGTTGAGGGTGTTCAGTTTCATCCTGAGTCGATCTTCACGGCTCCCGGCAAACAGATTCTCGCGAATTTTCTTCGTCTGGCAGGACTGGGAGGGGTTGACGCAAACCGTGGTAGTTTCAGTCGGTTTGCGGATACCCCTCCCAGCCCTGTGACGAGGTAACTTGGCGTGGACCTCAAGGATGCGATTCGGAAGGTGGCAGACCGGGAGGATTTGACGGAGGCGGATGCTCACGCCGCCTTGGGCGTGGTCATGGACGGAGAAGCGACGCCGGCACAGATTGCCGCGCTCATCACGGCTCTGCGGATGAAAGGCGAGTCGGTGGACGAAATCGCCGGCTGCGCGCGGGCGATGCGAGAGCGGGCCCAGCGCATCCGCCCGCGCGTGGAAGATCTGGTCGACGTCGTCGGGACGGGCGGCGACCGGGTGAATACCTTCAACATTTCCACGACCACCGCGTTCGTCGTCGCGGGCGCGGGTGCGTACGTGGCCAAACACGGCAACCGTGCGGTGAGCCGGCGGTCGGGTGCGGCGGACGTCCTGGAGGCCTTGGGTGTCAACATCCAGGTCTCCCCCGACGTCGTCGCCGGGTGCATCGAGGACATCGGGATCGGGTTCCTCTTTGCCCCCCTCTACCACGCGGCGATGAAGCATGCGGTGGGGCCGCGGCGTGAGATCGGCATCCGGACCGTCTTCAACATCCTCGGGCCGCTCACCAACCCCGCCGGGGCGCGCCATCTCCTCGTGGGAACCTACGATCCCGATCTGACGGAGATCATGGCGAAAGTGCTGGCCGAGCAGGGTGCGCGGCGTGCCATGGTCGTCCACGGGGACGGGATGGACGAGCTCTCCACGCTGGGTCCCACGCGGGTCTCGGAGGTGAGGGACGGGAAGGTGCGCACCTATACGCTTGAGCCGGAGACGCTGGGTATCGCTTCTCCTGAGGCGGCCGCGCTGGCGGGCGGAGCGCCCGACGAGAACGCCAGGATCACAGAGCTGGTCTTGCGCGGCGAACCGGGACCGGCGCGGGACATCATCCTGCTCAATGCCGGGGCGGCGCTGCAGGTGGCCGGGCTGACAGACGATCTGCGGGAGGGGATGGCGCTGGCCGGACGCGCTATCGACTCGGGAGCCGCGTACGAGCGCCTGGAGGGGCTGCGGGTGCGCACCCGCGCGGAGGTCTCGTCATGAGGGTCGCCGCGGGTCTGCTGGAGACCATCGTGGCGCGCAAGCGAGAAGAGGTGGCGGCGGCCGGCGCGGCCGTTTCGCTGGATGAGGTCGAGGGGCGAGCCGCAGCGGCAGAGCCGCCGCGGGATTTCGCCGGGGCGCTGCGAGGAGAATTCGCCCTCATCGCCGAGATCAAGCCGGCCTCCCCGGTCACGGGGGCATTTCGGGAGCGCATGGAGCCGCCGGAGGCTGCGGCGCTGGCGCAGCGCTACGTCTCGGGTGGAGCCCGGGCGCTGTCGGTCCTCACGGATGGGCCGTTCTTCGGCGGCAGTCCTGCCCTGCTGCGGGCGGCGCGATCGGCGGTGCCCGTGCCGGTGCTGCGCAAGGATTTCGTGCTGGAGCCCTACCAGGTCTACGAGAGCCGGGCGATGGACGCCGATGCAGTCCTGGTGATCGCCGCGCTGTTTGATCTGGCTGCGCTGCGAGATGTGTGCGCGCGTTGCCACGATCTGGGCATGGCGGCGTTCGTCGAAGTGCACAGCGAAGGGGAGGTGGACGCGGCGGTGGCGGCGGGCGCCCGCGTGATCGGCATCAACAACAGGGATCTGCGCACCTTTGCGGTAGACCTGAATACCACCGCGCGCCTGCGTGGGCGGATCCCCTCCGGCGTGGTAGTGGTCAGCGAGAGCGGCATCCGCTCTCCGGCCGACCTGGCGCGGGTCCGACCGCACGTCGACGCGGTGCTGGTCGGCAGCGCGCTGATGACCAGCGACAATCCGGCGGCGGCGGTGCGGGCCTTCCTGAACGGAGGGAGGGAGTCGTGACGCAGGGACGGCTGCTCACCGGCGACCGGCCCACCGGCCGGCTCCACCTGGGACACTACGTCGGCACGCTGGCCAACCGCGTTCGCCTGCAGGAGGAGTACGACTGCTTCTTCTTTCTGGCCGACTATCATCTTCTAACGACGCGGCTGGACCGCCTGGAAGAGATCGAGCACAACGTGCGGGAGGTAGTGCTCGACTACCTCAGCGTGGGCATCGATCCGCAGCGCTCTACGATCTTTCTGCAGTCTCAGGTGCCGCAGATCCCCGAGATCGCCCTGATCTTCTCGATGCTCGTCAGCGTGCCTCGGGCGCAGCGGGTGCCCACGCTCAAGGAGGTCATGCGCGATCTCGATATCGCGCAGCCCTCTGTGGGGCTGCTGGCCTATCCGATTCTCCAGGCCGCCGACATCCTCAGCGTGCGGGCGGAGATCGTCCCCGTCGGCAAGGATCAGGCCTCGCATCTAGAGGTCTCGCGGGAGATCGCGCGGCGGTTCAACGATCTCTACGGGCAAGTCCTCCCCGAACCGCGGACGCTGATCGGCGAGATACCGATCCTGCCGGGGATCGATGGGAAGGCCAAGATGAGCAAGTCCCTGGACAACGCCATCTACCTCTCCGACGACGAGGGGGAGGTCACCGCCAAAGTGATGCGCATGTATACCGACCCCACCCGCATCCACCCCACCGACCCAGGACACGTGGAAGGGAATCCCGTCTTCGTCTACCATGATGCCTTCAACGTCGAAGGCGGTGAGGTCGCCGACCTCAAAGATCGCTATCGCCAGGGCCGGGTGGGAGACGTGGAAGTGAAGCGGCGCCTGGCCCGTGCCCTCAACGCCTTCCTCGATCCGATCCGGGCGCGGCGGCAGCGCTACGCGGCGCAGCCGGGGATGGTGGAAGACATCATCGCCGCCGGCAGCGCCAGGGCCCGCGAGGAAGCCGCGCGGACGCTCTCTCTGATGAAGGAACACATGCGCATGGACTATTTTCGGGCCGGTCTGGGTACGCCTACCAGGTAGCCCCGAACAACCTATGGCCGGCAGCAGCAGGGTGCGGGTCAAGATCTGCGGGGTGATGGCTCCGCAGATCGCGGCCGCGGCCGTAGAGGCCGGCGCGGACGCCGTCGGGTTCATCTTCGCGCCGAGCCGGCGGCGGGTGAGCGTGGCGGAGGCGGCGGCCATCGCGAAGGCGCTGCCGCCCTTCGTCTCCCGGGTGGGCGTCTTCGTGGACGCCCCGGCCGCAGAGGTGGAGGCGGCGGCGCGCGAGGTCCCGCTCGGGGTCGTGCAGCTGCACGGCGAGGAGCCGCCGGAGACGGTGGCGGCGCTGCGCCGGCAGGGACTGGATGTGATCAAGGCGCTGCGAGTCTCCGACCGCCTGGATCCGGAAGATCTGGAGCGGTACGGGGCGGCGTCGGCGCTGATGCTGGACACGCAGGTGGACGGGCTGGCCGGCGGGAGCGGGCGGTCCTTCACTTGGGAGGTGGCGCGCGGCTTGAGCGACCGGTTCACGATCATCCTCTCCGGAGGGCTGAGGGCGGAAAACGTCGCCGAAGCCCTGGCCATCGTGCGGCCCTACGGCGTCGACGTGAGCAGCGGCGTAGAGACGGACGGCCACAAGGATCCGGAGAAGATCCGGCACTTCATCGACGAGGTGCGGCGGTGGGAGCGCAACCCGTAGACCGGCGGGGGTACTTCGGGGCCTACGGAGGGCGGTTCGTCCCCGAGACGGTCATCCCCGCGCTGGAAGAACTGGAAGCGGCCTATACGCGGCTGCGCCGGGACCGCGACTTCCAGGAAGGCTACGATCGCTACCTGCGCGAGTACTGCGGCCGCCCCACGCCGCTCTTTGCGGCGGAGCGGCTGGCCCGGCATTTCGGCCGCGCGGCGATCTACCTCAAACGCGAAGACCTCCTGCACACGGGCGCCCACAAGATCACCAACGCCCTCGGCCAGGCGCTGTTAGCCCAGGCGATGAGCAAGAGCCGCCTCATCGCCGAGACCGGGGCCGGCCAGCACGGGGTGGCCACGGCCACCGCGGCCGCGCTACTGGGGCTGCGCTGCGACGTCTACATGGGCACCGAGGACATGGTGCGCCAGCACCTCAACGTCGTGCGGATGCGGCTCCTCGGCGCCACGGTCATCCCCGTCGACGCCGGCAGCCGCACCCTCAAGGACGCGATCAACGAGGCCCTGCGCGATTGGGTCACCAACGTGCGCACGACCTTCTACGTCATCGGCTCGGTGGTGGGGCCCCATCCCTATCCGAGCATCGTCCGCGATCTGCAGTCGGTGATCGGCCGTGAGGCGCGCGCCCAGATCCTGGCGGTGGAGGGGCGCCTGCCCGACGCGGCGCTGGCCTGCGTCGGCGGCGGCTCCAACGCCATCGGCCTCTTTCACGCCTTCCGCGACGACTCCGTGCGGCTGGTGGGCGTCGAGGCGGCAGGGGAAGGCTTGGAGTCGGGACGGCACGCCGCCACCCTCACCGCCGGGACGCCGGGGGTGCTGCACGGGGCCATGTCCTACCTGCTGCAGGACGCCGAGGGTCAGGTGCGTACCACGCACTCGATCTCCGCTGGCCTGGATTATCCGGGCGTTGGTCCGGAGCACGCCTACCTGAAAGACACCGGTCGCGCCCACTATGTGGCGGTCACGGATGTCGAGGCGCTGGAGGGGTTCAGCCTGCTGGCGCGCACGGAAGGCATCCTGCCCGCCCTCGAACCGGCGCACGCGGTCGCCTACCTGCCGCGATTGCTTGAGGAGCTGCCGCGGGATGGACTCGTTATCCTGGGTCTTTCCGGCCGCGGCGACAAGGACGTCGAGGTGGTGTCGCGAGCGTTGCAGGGCCCCGTGACCGTGGGGGCCGCCTACGCGGGGAACGCCCGGCGCACCGAGTGAGCCGTCTCGATCAGGCCTTCGCGGACCTGGCAGGCCGCCCCGCGCTGATCCCCTTCCTGATGGCCGGTGATCCCGACCGGGTCACCAGCCGCTCCCTCCTCGAAGCCGCCGCAGCCGTCGGAGACATCCTCGAGGTCGGCGTGCCGTTTTCCGATCCCATCGCCGACGGCCCGACGATTCAGCGCGCCGCCCAGCGCGCCCTCGCCGCCGGGACCACGCTGGCCGGCGTGCTGGACCTGGTCCGCGACGTCCGCGCCGGCTCGGACCGACCCCTCGTCCTGCTGACCTATCTGAACCCGGTGCTTCAGCTGGGAGTCGAGCGCTTCTGCCGCACCGCCCGCGATGCGGGCGTCGACGGGGTGGTCATTCCCGACCTGCCGGCCGATGAGGCGGATCTGCTGATTGCGCCCGCACGGGCCGTGGAGCTGGACACTATTTTCCTGGTCGCGCCGACGACCTCAGAAGCGCGTATCCGGCTGGCCGGTGAACGCAGCCGCGGGTTCGTCTACTGCGTCTCCCTCACGGGAGTCACTGGCGCGCGGGCCGAGGTCCCGCCCGAGATTGAGGCGCTGCTGACGCGCGTGAAGGCCTCGACGACCCGGCCGGTCTGCGTCGGCTTCGGCATCTCGGCGCCGCGCCACGCCGCGGCGGTCGGTCGGCTCGCGGATGGCGTCATCGTCGGCAGCGCCCTCGTCGATCTCGTCGAGCGCGCCGGCGGGGAGGGGCCGCAGGCCGTGCGAGATTTCCTTGGGGAGATCAAAACGGCGCTCGCGACCGCCCGCCGCACCACCGGCTAGATCGTCCTCGCTTCCATCGGCTAAAGTCTCTGCGCTTCCATCGGCTAATGTCTCCTCGCTAGGATCTGGCCCGTCTCCGCGGCCCCGCTGCGGCGGCCGGCACAGACCCTCACGCTATAATGGCGGCGTGCCCGACCCCGTCATCGCGAATCTCATCGTGCTGGTTGTGGTCCTGGCGCTCCCCTTCATTTCCGAGAACGTGGAACGGAATCTCGAAGCCTTCCTCTTCGTGATGGGGCTGATCTCGGCCATCGCGTCCGGGGTGCTTACCCTCCACCTGATGGGCGAGGCCGCGCGCAACCCCATCCCCATCACGCTGGCCGTCTTTCTCTCCGGCCTGCTCTTTGCCTGGACGCGTCCGCGCCTCGTCCCGGCCCTGCGGCGGTTGCTGGCCCGCACCGGGCCGGCGGTTCTGGCTGGCGCCGCGGTGGCCCTCCTGGGCCTCGCCTCCAGCGTCATCACCGCTATGATTGCCTCGTTGCTGTTGGTCGAGTTTATCTCGGCCCTGCGGTTGCGGCGCGCGGACGAGGTGCGGATCGTCGTGCTGGCCTGCTTCGCCATCGGGCTGGGCGCGGCGCTGACGCCGGTGGGCGAGCCGCTGAGCACGATCGCCATCGCCAAGCTGGACCAGGACTTCTGGTTCCTGGCGCGGCTGCTGGGGGCGTGGATCATCCCGGGCGTGCTGGCCCTCGGCGCCGCGGCGACGGTATGGAGGCTTCAGCCGGCCGCGGAAGGACTGACCCGGGCGGCCGAGACCACGGAATGGTATGCGGAGGTGCTCGGCAGGACGGCGCGGGTCTACCTCTTCGTCATGGGGCTGACCCTGCTGGGCGAAGGGTTCAGACCGCTGATCGACCGCTTCGTCATCGGTCTGGACGCGCGCCTGCTCTACTGGATCAACATGATCTCCGCCGTTCTGGACAACGCCACCCTGGCGGCGGCGGAGATCAGCCCGCGGATGACGAACGATCAGGTGCGGCCGGTGCTGATGGGGTTGCTGATCAGCGGGGGGATGCTGATCCCGGGCAACATTCCCAACATCATCGCCGCCGGCAAGTTGAACATCCGCAGCCGGGAGTGGGCGCGCGTAGCCGTCCCTATCGGCGCGGTCCTCCTGGTGCTCTACTTTGTGCTGCTGTTTGTGGTCACATGACGCCTGGACCGGCCAACGCCCACGCTGACGAGCGGATCCTGGTGGTCCCTCGCTCCCGTCTCTTCGTCGCCGAGCCGCTGCACGGCTTTCATCCCGCCCTCGTGGACACGTACACCGACCGCATTCGCCGCCACGGCGAATTTCGCCCGCGCGCGGACGTAGAGGAGGATCCCTCGTTCAAACAGATCATCCCCTACCTGATCATTCGGCACGCCGGGAAGATTTTTCTGTTCCAACGTTCCGGTCGGGGGGGGGAACCGCGGCTGCACGGGCGCTCTTCCATCGGGGTGGGGGGCCACATCGCCCGTGGAGATACCGAGGGGGCGGGCGATCTCCTGTTGGCCGGTCTGCGCCGCGAATTAGAGGAAGAACTGGTCGTCCCTGGGCCGTGGGCCGCCCGCGCCGTCGGCGTGCTCAATGACGACCAGACGCCAGTGGGCAGCGTCCATTTCGGCGTGGTGTACGTCGTGGAGACAGAACGGCCGGAGATCGAGGTGCGCGAAGCGGACCGCCTCAGCGGTCGCCTGACTACCGCCCCGGAAGTGTCCGCAGCCCGCGAGGGCATGGAAACCTGGTCGCAGTTGATCCTCGATGTCGCGGATCCTTTTACGCTCTGAGACGGCATTGTCGGTTTCGATGGGGCGCGGGCGGCTCCGCGGAGCCTCCTTGCGCGTGCCGCCGCCCTATGACCTCCGGCGGACGGTGGGATGCGGCCAGGTCTTCCGGTGGACGATTACGGGGGACGGCGCCGTGGGCATCTTTCGCAGCTGCCGCTGGAGTGTGCGCCAGGACGGCCGCCTCCTGCGCGCTCTGAACGACGACGGCGCCGCGGACGTGGCCCCCGGTGGCGTTGATCCTCTCTGGGAGCACCTGGCCGTGGGCGCCCCGCTGGGCCGGATCGAGAGGGCGCTGGCCCGGGATGCCGTTCTCCGGCGGATCCTTCCGCACACGACGGGGATCGCGCTGATGCGGCAGGATCCCTGGGAGTGCTTGGTCTCCTTCGTCATCTCCGCCTTCAACAACATCCCCAAGATCAGGATGAGCGTCGATCACCTCTGCCGGCGCTTCGGCCGGCCGCTGCCGGGCGGGGCGTTCGGCTTCCCCACGGCGGCGCGTCTGGCGGAGGCGAGGCTGCCGGCCCTCCGGGCGTGCATCCTGGGGTATCGTGCCCCCTCCGTCAGGGGAGTGGCCCGCGCCGTGGCCGATCGAACGGTCGAGCTGGATCGGCTCGCGGTCCTTCCATATGAAGAAGCCCGCGAAGCGCTGCTGGCGCTCCCCGGCGTGGGGGAGAAGGTGGCCGACTGCGTCCTCCTCTATGCGCTGGGGCAGGGAAATGCGTTTCCGGTGGACGTCTGGGTGCAGCGCGCCGTCGAGGAAGCGTATTTCCGGGGCCGGCGACTCACGGCGCGCGCCGTCGGCCGGTGGGCGCGCGATCGCTTTGGTCGGCAGGCGGGCTACGCCAACCAACACCTCTTCCTGGCCGCGCGCACCGGACGTCTGTAGGCCAGCGACCCCCCGAAAAACCACCACCTGTCCTCCGATCTCCTCAACCGAAAGATACCAACGGGCCCTCGCCCGAGGAGGGGATTGCGGTGAAGAGCATTGCCGTGTTGCTCATGGTACTCGTGCTGGTCGCAGGCGTCGCGGTTAACGGGTCGCGGGCACAGCCTCTGTTGAGCAAGAGCGTCGCGTTTGATCAGTGCGACGGAGGGTCCCGGCTTGACCCCAAGCGATGCCTTCCCGTGCTGGAGCGCGCGTCCGATGATGGCGATGCCGTCAGTCTTGGTGCAGCGGGAGATGTCGGAGGCGACGGGATCGACCCCGAACGCAAAGTCGGCTCGGGATGGGTGGTGTTCGTCCTGTACCTTGCTGAGAAGGCGGCGGAGTACTTTCAGAATAATCAGTACTTCCCCGGCAGCCAGATCGTCGACTCCAGCACCTTCGCCAGTGACGTCGTCTTCGATCCGGTCCACTGAGCCAGAGGGTGCAGAGGAGGATTGCTCCTCTGCACCCACCTCAGGCGTCGCAGGCGGATGCGACATGGCACGTCGGGGGATGGTGTGGGCGACGACACTGCTGATGGCTCTTGTCTGTGGAAGTTACTTCGCCCTGGCTATCCTCTATTTGGCCCCTCCCAATCCCGTCAAAGCCCTCCACCTGGAACGCTTGTATGCGATCATGCATCCCCTCTTTCAACAGAACTGGCATCTGTTTGCTCCGGTGCCGATACGCTCGAATTTCGTTCTGATCGTGCGGTGTCGGACCGGGACCCGGATCACCGAGTGGATCGACGTCACGGCGCCGATGCTGGCGCGGCATCATCGACAACGGAATTCACCGTGGGGCCGTGTGCTGCGCATCCACAACGCCGCCGTCCACCAACTGGTGGGGCGCACGACGGATGAGTGGCTGCCGCTGATCTGCAAGCGAAGTGCCAACCTCCCCGCCTGCCGGGGCGAGGATCCCGCAACGCAGCGGCAGCGCCAGGTGGGGGTGGCGGTGATCTATCGGGTGGCGCTGTCGACGTGTCGGGCAGTCCTGGGTCCCGATGTGGCCACGGCCACACAGGCCAGGATTCTCATCCACGAGCCACCGCCCTGGTCGCAGCGGCTCTTGCCCAGCTCCGCTGGCCAGACGCGGTTCCTGACGCTCCCGTGGCAGGAGGCGCCAGCCTGGGGCCGCCGATGAGAGCCGCCGCGGTCCGCATCGTGGGATGCCTTTCCCAGGAACACTGGCTCGTGGGGGCGAGCCTCACGCGAATCAGCCTGGGGATCTGGGGGCTCTACTATCTTATCCTGCACTGGCCGGTGCGCTCCGCGCTCTATGGGTCGGCGAGCGCCTGGCCAGTCGAACGAATGGCTGAGACGACGCTCCCGGCAAACGTCTTCCGTCTCGCCACGTCTGACTTCTCATTGGATGTGCTCTACTTCGTCGCGATCGTCGTCGCCGCGACATTTGCGCTGGGATGGCATGCCCGCGTGACGGGAGCGATGTATTGGCTGATCATCTGGTCGATCCACGAACGCAATCCATTGGTGGCTGATGGCGGGGACAACATCATGAGGATCGTGCTGCTCTTCCTCGTCCTCGTGAATACAAGCGCCTTCGTCTCTCTTGATGCGCTGCGGCGGCGTCGATCCCTCCCGCGGGGCACGGCCCGGGGAACGGCGCGGGTCCGCGCCTTCCTCGCGCCTACCATTGCCGTCGTCCATAACTTTGGCGTCCTGTTGATTCTTGGGCAGCTGTGCCTCCTCTACATCAGTACAGGGCTGTACAAAGTCATGGGAGAGCTCTGGCAGAACGGCACGGCAGTCTATTACATCCTGCGGGTGGACGAGTACTCCTGGCCCGGTGTGGCCGAGTTTTTCTACCGCAATCCCTACGTCATTGTGGGTGCGACCTATGGCACGGTCTTGTTTGAGCTCCTCTTCGCCCCAGCCATGTTGAATCGCTTCACGCGGCACTTGGTCCTGACGGCGGGAGTCGGCTTTCACGTGTCCATCGCGTTCATCATGGGTCTCATCACTTTTGGCTGGAGCATGCTCAGTTACTATCCCTTGTTTGTCACAGACAGAGAGTACGATAGTCTCGTGAGACGGGTGAATGAGCGGTTCAGACTCCTCGTCTTCTACGATGGATGGTGTTCGTTCTGCGTCCGTAGTATCCGCTGGCTCCGCAGGTTCGACATCCTTGGGTTGATTCGCTACGTCTCCTTTCGCGATGACGGAGTCATCGAGCGATACGACCTCGACCCGCGGCGAGCGGAGTCGCGGATTCTGGGCCGAGACGAAAAGGGCAGAGTGACCGAGGGCATCGTCACGTTGATCAAGATCGCCCTGCGGTGCCCACCCCTATGGCCGACCGTCCTGCTGCTCGTTCCCGCGTACCTCCTCATGGGGCAGGGCGCCTATGATGTCGTCGCGGATCGCCGGGTGATCCTCGTCCCGGGTGGGTGCGCATCGCACTGCGATCCAGAAGCCCGACGCCGTCCCGCGAACCGCACTCGCTAGGCGAATGCGGGCGTTGCTCAATGCGCCGGCCCGGTCCGGCCTCAAAGCGGCGGCCCTCTGGATCATCGTCGAGCTCGCCATCCGTGCGGGATTAGTCCTCGCGGTCGTCGTCGCGCTGCTGCTTGCCGGGGCCTTGGACGAGGAATGGATGGAGCGGACCTTCATCGGCCATGCCCAGGCGTGGAGCCTCTGGCTGGCGGCCATCGTCTTGGGGTGGCTCTTCTGGCGCCTTGTGCGGAAGCACGGGCTGACGCCGGCTGAGCTAGGATATCGTCTCGACCTCAGGCTTCTGCTCGTCGCGATCGCAGCAGGCTTGGCGCTCGCAGCCGTCGCGTACGGCCTTGGGGTGCTGGCCGAACGGGTGACCCCGGGACTAGCGGCCCAGGCGGAGGAGCTCCGGCAGTATATGCGTTGGGCGGGTCCTGTCGCGATGGCCGGGTTGCTCATCGCGAATAGCATCCTCGGTCCCGCCGCAGAAGAACTGGCCTGGCGAGGCTATATCCAGCACCGACTTGTCGCGGCGTGGGGATCCCGGAGTGGGCTGACGTCAACGGCACTAGTCTTTGTGGCCAAGCATGCCATGGTTGACCAGTCCCTCATCCGCCTGCCCATCCTCGTGGTGCTTGGTCTCGCCCTCGGGCTGTTGCGGCTGCGCTGGGGCACCGGCGTGTCAACGATCGCGCACGTGACCCTTAACGCTGTCGCGACGTTCTTCGCCTTGTATTCCGATTAGTGCTCTCCCGCTTTCGCGGCCTTGAGGACGTCCTCCCGGGAGATTTCCTTGCTATGGTCCTTGCGCATGTGCTCCTGCGCTTTCCGAACCAGTTCCTCGTCGGAGTCGGCATGTACCATGTGCCCACAAGAACAGCCCCAATGCTGGTGCATCGTCCACCTCCGTCAATGGTCTCCCCGCGGGGAACGAGGCTGGGCCGAGCGCTATTCCGGGTGGATCAGGGTACGACGGTGATGCGACCCGCCGTGCCCGCCTCGAGCCAGCCGATGTGCGCGACGGGAGCGACGCCGCGGCGGTGCAAGGCTTCGTCGAGGAGGCTCAGGCGCTGCGGCGCCACAGCGATGAGCAAGCCCCCGGAGGTCTGGGCGTCGGCCAGCAGGAGACGGGTCTGCTCGTCCAGCCGCTCATCGTAATCCACTGTGTCCCGGAGGTACTCGACGTTGCGGACGGTCCCACCGGCGATGGCGCCCTGGCGGGCGAGGGTGTGGGCCTGAGGCAGGAAGGGGATCTGGCCGGCGCTGATGCGGGCGGCCGTCCCACTGGCCTCCGCCATCTCCTGCAAGTGGCCGAGCAGACCAAACCCGGTGATGTCCGTGCAGGCGGAGACGCCCACTTCCACCATCGCTTCGGAGGCGGCGCGGTTGAGGACGCCCATCACCCGGATGGCCTCGTCGGCGACCTCCGGGGGCGTCTTGTCTTGTTTGATGCCGGTGGTAATCACGCCGAGGCCCAGCGGCTTGGTCAGCACCAGCACGTCACCGGGCCGGCCGCCGGCGTTGGTGATCAACCGCTGCGGGTGCACCGTGCCGGTCACCGCCAACCCGTACTTGGGCTCGGGGTCGTCGATGCTGTGGCCGCCGACGATCAGCACGCCGGCTTCTGCTGCCTTGGCCGCCCCTCCCTGGAGAATCTCGCCGAGGATTTCCATCGGGAGTTTGCCGCGAGGAAACCCGACGATATTGAGCGCCAGCAGCGGCCGCGCCCCCATGGCGTAGACGTCGGAGAGGGCGTTGGCGACGGAGATGGCGCCGTACTGATAGGGGTCGTCGACGATGGGCGTGAACACGTCGACGGTCTGCACGAGCGCCAGATCGTCGCTCAGACGGTAGACGGCGGCGTCGTCGCGCGTGGAGATCCCCACGAGCAGGTTGGGGTCGCTAGGTTGTGGCAGATAGCGCAGGACCTGCGCCAGGTCGGCGGGGCTGAGTTTCGACGCTCACCCCGCGCAGGCGACCATGGAGGTGAGCCGGATGCGCTCACGCTGGTCGGCCATCAGCGACCTCCTTTCGGCGACGTTCGGGCGATGTGGCGCCCTCATTCTAGCCGCCGCCTCTGCTCCCTTGCTATGATGCCTTCGACGTGACGGCGCCCACCACGCCCTTTGAGGTGATCGAGCACACCGCAGACGTGGGGATCGTCGCCTACGGACGAGACCTCCCCGAACTCTTCGCCAACGCCGCACGGGGGATGCTGCAGTTCATGATCACCCCCGATCAGGTCCGTCCCGCGGCTTCGCGGGATCTGGCGGTGGAGGCGGACGATCTGGAAGGGCTGCTCGTGGCCTGGCTCAACGAACTGCTGCTGGTACTGAACGGCGACGGCTTTCTGCCGACGGAGTTCCGGGTGCGCGCCGTCACTCCCACCCTCGTGGAGGCGACGCTGGAGGGAGAGCCGGTCGACCCGGGGCGCCACCGCTTCCGGTTGGACGTCAAGGCGGCGACCTACCACACGCTGTCCGTCAGACAGTCCGACGGGTGGGAGGCGCGAGTGGTTTTTGACGTCTGACCCCGCCAGCGGCGATAGGAATGTCGCTGGGTGCGGCAAACACCATGAGGGTGCTTGACCTCAAACTAGTCCGCCAGCAGCCCGACCTGGTGCGTGCCGGCCTGCGCGCACGCGGCGGCGAGCCGGCGCAGGTCGATGCCATCCTCGAGATCGACCGACGGCGCCGCGACCTGCTCACATCCATCGAGTCACTGCGCAGCGAACAGAAGAAAGCCTCCGTGGAGATCGCGCGCCTGCGGGGCGCGGAACAGCAGCAGCGCATCACCGCGGCCCGCACGCTCTCAGATCGCCTGGGCTCGCAGGAAGGCGCGCTGCGGTCCATCGAGCAAGAACTCGAGCCCCGGCTGCGGGCCTTGCCGAATCTGCCGCACGACAGCGTGCCGGTGGGGCGCGATCCTTCCGCCAACGCCATCGTGCGCACCTGGGGCCGGCCCCCGGATTTCGCGTTCACGCCTCGTGATCACGTCGATCTGGGCTCGGCCCTCGGCATCGTCGACCTGGAACGCGGGGCCAAGGTCTCCGGCTCGCGCTTCTACTACCTGCTCGGTGACGGCGCGCTCCTGGAGATGGCGCTGATCCGCTACGCGTTGGAGGACGTGCTGACGCGCGGGTTCGTGCCCGTGATCACGCCCGTGCTGGTCAAGCCGGAGGTGATCACCGGCGCGTGGGGCGGGGCCGCGTTCGATCCGCAGCAGACCTACCACCTCCCCGAGGACGACCTGGCGCTGGTCGGCACCTCCGAGCAGTCGCTGGCCGGGCTGCACATGGACGAGATCCTGGAGGAGGAACGGCTGCCCCTGCGGCTGGCGGGGCTGTCCTGGTGCTTCCGCCGCGAGGCCGGCTCCTACGGGCGCGACGTCCGCGGCCTCTACCGCGTCCATCAGTTCGATAAGGTGGAGATGTTCTCATACTGTCATCCGGCCCGATCCTGGGAAGAGCACGAGTATCTCCTCTCGATCGAAGAGGCGATCCTGCAGGGCCTCCGCATCCCCTATCGCGTGGTGACGCTCTGCACCGGCGACCTCGGGCACTCCTCCGCCAAGACCTACGATCTCGAGGCCTGGATGCCGGGGCGGGGCGACTACGGCGAGGTGACCTCCTGCAGCAACACCACGGACTTTCAGGCGCGGCGGCTACGCATCCGGTTCCGTGCGCGCCGGGGGGGGTCCGCCGACTTCGTGCATACGCTGAACGGGACCGCCGTCGCCACCAGCCGCGCGCTGATCGCGGTGCTCGAGAACTACCAGCAGGAGGACGGCAGCGTCCGTGTCCCCGACCTCCTGATCCCCCTCATGGGTGGACGGACCGTTCTGCAGCCCGGTCCGGGCGGTGTGCCGTAGCCGCAGGGAGGGAGCCGGGTGAAGGCGAAAGGGGCACGCCGCTTGGACCTTATCTCGCGAGGAGGGTCATCGATGAAGATCCGCGTCGCCGCACTGGCCGTCGTCCTCACCGCCGTTGTCGCCGTCCTTCCGCCGCTGCTCCTCTCCACCCAGCGCGCCGAGGCCCAGGGCGTCTCCAACCAGGTCATCGCCAACTACCTGAACCGGATGGGCGTCACCTGGAAGCGCCACGGCCAGGACCCCAACGCCTTCGTGGTCACCAAGACCTCAGGGCTGAAGCGAGCCACCTACGTGGAGGTCGTGATCACCAACCTGGCCAAGGACGACCTGGTGACGCTGCGGGCGTTCCCGCAGGTCAGCGGCAAGTGGCTCGGGCTCTCTGCGGCGTCGGATCAGCCTGGGCTGATGAAGGCCATGCTCGAACGCAACGCCACCGCCTTCGGCGCCTACTTCGTGGACGACGAGGGGGACATCGGTTTTCGCTATGTCTTCACCACGGAGTCGGGGTTGGGGTATGAGTCGTTCCGCGTCGCGGTGAACGAACTGGTGCGGATCGCCGACGACGTGGTCGTGGCGCTCTTCAACCGCTATCGTTAGAGGTCGGGCCGGCTTACTTGCTGTGCTTGTCGGCGACCTTGCTGGCCCCGTAGGCGTCCGGCTTGGTGACCGCGGCGAACCCTGACCCGGTCACCATGCCCACGACCTCACGGATGATGTTGCGGGTCTCGCCGTGCTCCCCCACGTCCAGGTGGATCTCCACCGGCAGCTTGGAGTAGCCGTTCCGGGCCAGTTCCCCGGCGATCCTGCTCGCGCTCTCCAGGCTGAGGGAGGTCTCGAAGAGGATACGCTGGCGCAGGCTCTCCATCTTGCGGTTGCGCTGCTTGCGGTAGAAGTAGCGGCCGCCGTGTCCCACGCGGTGCACCACGATCGCGGTGACGAAGGTGGTGTCTTCGCTCAGCAGCGAGTCGGTCCCGATGATCAGGTGATACTGCTGATCGGGCTCCTCTTCCATGTAGCCCACCAGCCGCCTGAACATCTCGTCGAACGGCAGCTTCCCGTGCGTCGGGCTGACAAAGTCCATCGCCGATGAATCTCCCAAAGCCAAGTATACTGTGGGGTTCCGGCCCCGGCAAACGCGCGCGTCGCCGGCCGTCTCCGGGGCAGCTCAGATCTCCCGGCGCCCTTCCAGCGCTCTGGCCAGGGTGACCTCGTCGGCGTATTCCAGGTCGGCCCCCACCGGCACGCCGTGGGCGATGCGCGTCACGCGAACCCCCAGCGGCTTGAGGACCTTGGCCAGGTAGAGCGCGGTGGCCTCGCCTTCCGCGCGGGGGTTAGTGGCCACGATGACTTCCTTCACCTCACCGCCGCGCACGCGGGCCAGCAGCGCGTTGATCTTGAGGTCGTCCGGGCCGACGCCGTCGAGGGGGGAAATGGCGCCGTGCAGGACATGGTATTTGCCGCGGACCTCACGCGTGCGCTCGATGGCCACGACGTCCCGCGGATCTTCGACCACGACGATGAGCGCCCCCGAGCGCTGCGGGTTGCTGCAGATCACACAGGGATCGGTATCGGTGAGGTTCCAGCAGACGCTGCAAAAACGCATCCCCCGGCGCGCCTCCAGGATCGCCTGGGCGAGGGTGTCGGCGTCCGCGGGCGGCAGGCGGAGGATATGGTAGGCGAGGCGCTGCGCGGTCTTGGGCCCGATCGTCGGCAACTTGGCCAGCGCCTCGATCAGCCGGGCGAGAGGCGGGACGATCATCGAGGCGGACCTAGCCGCCGACGCCGGGCAGGCCGGGGATCTGCAGCCCTCCGGTAGCAGACTTCATGCGCTCTTCGGCCATGGCGCGGGCCTTGCGCTGCGCTTCGTTGACGGCGGCGATGATGAGGTCCTGCAGCAGACCCACGTCGCTGGGGTCCACCGCCGCCGGGGTGATCGTCAGCGACTGCAGTTCCCCGTGTCCGTTGGCCACCGCGGTCACCGCCCCGCCCCCGGCGCTGGCCTCCACACGCGCCTGGCCCAGTTCCTCCTGGGCGCGGGCCATCTCGGCGCGCAGCTTCTCCATCTGCTTGAGCATCTTGCCCATGTTCAGCACGGCGGCATCCTCGGGGCGGCGGTCACGCGACGGTCAGGCGGTGTCGGTCAGGGTCCGGACATCGACGACCTGCCCGCCGAAGAGTTCCATCGCCCGCGTCACCAGCGGATCGCCGTCCGCCTGCGGGTCCACCCGCGCGGGCTGGGGTTCTGCTGCGGTGGGGCTGTCCTGCAGGCGGCAGCGAAAGGTCATGGGGCGGCCGAAGACCCGCTCGAGCGCGCCTTCCACGACGGCGCGGTTCTCGGCCCGGTGCAGGCTGTCGACGTGGAAGTTGTAGCCCGGCCGCAATGCCACGACCAGCGTGGCCCCCCGCACCTCCAGCGGCATACCTTCGATCAACAGCGCGTGGCAGAACATGCGGGTCCGCCTGACCTCTTCCAGCACGCGGGCCCAGCGGTTCCGAACGTCCTGCAGCGTCAGCTCAACGCTCTCTCGGGCGGCCGAGGGAGCGCCCGCGGAGGCAGCGGGGGTGGTGCCCGCGGGAGCAGCGGGGGTCGCGCCGGCGCTGGGGACGGCTTCGGTCAGGGCTGCCGCTTTGGGCTGGCGGTCACGCCGGTCCGGCGGGACATCGCTGACTCCGCGCTTGCTGCCAGGCTGCGGCGGAGCCGCCGGCGAAGGCGCCCTGGGCTGTGGCGCCGTGGGCTGCGGAGCGGCCTTCGAGGCCGGGGCGGCCGGTGTCCCGCTCTCCAGCGCCTCCAGGCGCGCCTGCAGGCTCTCGATCGTCGGGTCCATCTCCGGGCGGGCCAGACGGATCAGGGAGATCTCCAGCAGCAGCCGCGGCTGGGAGTGCTGGCGCGCCTCGACGTCGGCGTCGCTGAAGATTTTCACCGCCCGCAGCAGGTCGGGGAGCGCCGCCGTTTGGGCCTGCCGGCCCAGCGCGGCCAGACGTTCGGGGGTGGTATCCAGCACCGCCGCCGGGTCGGCCGCGGCCTTGGCGATGAGCAGGTCGCGGAAGTGCTCCAGCAGCGTGCGCATGATCTGCCGGCTCTCTTTGCCCTCGTCGATCAGCCCGATGGCGACCCGCAGCACCTCCACGGCGTTGCGGGCCAGCAGCGCGTCGGTCAGCCCGAAGAGGGCCTCCTCGGCCGGTGCGCCGAGCATCGTGAGGATGTCGTCGGTGGTAATCCCTTCGTCCTTGTAGGCGCTGACCTGATCGAGGATCGACTCCGCGTCGCGCACCGATCCATCGGCCAGGCGGGCGATGTGGCGCAGCGCCCGGTCGTCGATCGTAAATCCTTCCGCGGTGGCGATGCGGCGCAGGCGGGCCTCGATCTCCGCCAGGGGCACGCGGCGGAAGTCGAAGCGCTGGCAGCGGGAGGCCACCGTGGCGGGGATGCGGTGCGGTTCGGTGGTGACGAGGACGAAGACAGCGTGCGGCGGCGGTTCTTCCAGCGTCTTCAGCAGCGCATTGAAGGCGCTACTGCTGAGCATGTGTACCTCGTCGACGATGTAGACCTTGTAGCGCCCCTCCGCCGGGGCCAGGATGATCTTTTCCTTTAAGTCCCTGACGTGGTCGACCTGGGTGTGGCTGGCGCCGTCGATCTCGATGACGTCCAGGCTGACGCCGTTGTTGACGGCTTGGCAGTTGGGACAGGTGTTGTCCGGATGGGGCGTGGGCCCCTGGGCGCAGTTGAGCGCTTTGGCCAGGATGCGGGCCACCGTGGTCTTGCCCGTCCCCCGATGCCCGGCGAACAGGTAGGCGTGAGTGATCCTGCTCGCCCGGATGGCGTTCTGCAATGTCTGGGTGATGCGGTGCTGTCCGATGACGTCTTCAAACGTCTGGGGCCGCCAGCGGCGATAGACGGAGATGTGCGACACTGCGATTCACCTCAAGAAGTGTTCTAAGGGTACTTCGACAGGAGGTGGCCGCAGCCTGCCAGAACCCCCACGGGTATGCCTGATCTGCCTCTTGCCGTGCTGATCTTCTCCGCGGCGTCCGTCCTGGCCGGCGTATGGGTGGCCCACGACGGCACCGCCAGGCTGCCCAGCCGTCCGGCCTGGGAGCGTTTCGTCTGGGGCGTAGGCACAGCCGTCGCCCTGCCCATCTTCCTCCCGATGTACCTCCTCGGCGCGCGGTCCCCCGACCGCTCGGGCCACTGGGGGCCGGCCGAGATGATCGGGATCGCGGTCTTCTTCGTGCTCACGCTGCAGCTGCTGGTGGGGCTGCTGGGGCCGCAGCTGACGGCGCTGACCCTGCGCGACGTCACGCTGCTCATTCTGATCCAGAACCTGGGGTTCGTGCTCCTCGCCGCGTTTGGCATCGCCGTCCGGTATCGTCTCCCCCTGGCCCGCTTCGGCTTGACCGGGCGCCGCTGGCCGTTCTTTCTGGTGGTGGGGTTGCTCGTCGGCGGCCTCGTGATTCCCGTTTCGATGCTCGCCGAACGGGCGGCGGTCGAGGTGGCCAGCCTCGTGGAAGGGCAGGAGGCCGCCGAGGCCCGTGCGGAGGATGAACACCACGATCCCCTCAGCCGTGTCCTGGAGGCCCAGCGGGGGGCCGGACGCTTCTGGCTGATCGCGCTCCTGGCGCTGGCGGTGCCCATCGGCGAGGAGATCTATTTCCGCGGCGTGGTCTACGGCGGACTGCGCCACCGCTACGGCACGGGATGGGCGCTGGCGGGCAGCACGCTATTCTTCGGGGTGGTGCATCAGCAGGTGATCCACTTTCTGCCGATCGCCGTGCTCGGGCTCGTTTTCGCCCTGCTCTACGAGCGGACCCAGAGCCTGATTCCGCCCATCACCGTCCACGCGGTGAACAACATGGTGGTCGTGCTCGCCCAGATCTACGGCTGGAACCTCTAGCCCTCATTCCTGCTGGGTCGACGGCACCCCGATGATGTGGAACCCGCTGTCCACGAAGATGGTGTTGCCCGTGACGGCGCGGGAGAGGTCGCTGGCCAGGAACACGGCCACGTCCCCGATCTCCTCTTGCGTAATGTTCCGACGCAAGGGGGAGATCTCCGCGGTGAGATCCCGCAGTTTGGAGATGCCCTTCACCGCGCTGCCGGCGAGGGTCTTCATCGGTCCCGCCGAGATGGCGTTGACGCGGATCTGCCGCGGTCCCAGCTCGGCGGCGAGATAGCGCACCGAGGTTTCCAACGCGGCCTTGGCCACGGCCATGACGTTGTACCCGGAGACGACACGCTCGACGGCGTTGTAAGTGAGGGTGAAGATGCTTCCCCCGCTCTCGCCGTCGTGCGACATCATCGGCGCGGCGCGCCGCGCGGCCGCGATGAGTGAGTAGGCGCTGACGTCGAGGGCGAGAGCGTACCCGCTCCGGGAGATCTCGTGAAAGGGGCGGCTGAGGTCTGCGCGGTCGGCGAAGGCGATGCTGTGCACGAGCACGTCCAGCCCGCCCCACCTGTCGCCGAGGGCGGCGAAGCTCGCCTCCAGCTGCTCGTCCGACTGCACGTCGCAGAGATAGGTGGGGTAGGCGGCGCGGCCGCCGATGGTGTCAAGGAGTTCGTCCAGGTTCTCTTTGAGGCGGTCGTTCAGGTAGGTGAACGCCAGCTCGGCGCCTTCTCGTTGGAAGGCAGTGGTGATCCCCCAGGCGAGGCTGCGCTTGTTCGCCACGCCCATGATGAGCGCGCGCTTGCCCTTCAGCAGCACGGTGACCACCTTCCTCTGCAGCACTGCAAGGCGCTTCTTCGCTGGGTAGTTCGACGCCGCGGAGCCCGAATCCGGCACCGGCATTTCTCCGGTGTGACCCAGGGCACAGTCTGGGACGGCGGGCGCGGAGTTATCCTAGCAGTATGGAGACCCCCCCTTTGTTGATCGGCACGGGAGGCGGCCTTTTCAGGCTGGGAGGGACGATCGAGCGCGAGCTTCCCAACCGCGTGGTGAGCGCGGTGGCTGTTCGTGAAGGAACGGCCTGGGCGATTCTCGACGAGCGGGAGCTCTGGCGCCAGGAGCGGGGCGGGCGCTGGGAGGCGGTTGCAGAGGCGCTGGGTCGCAAGGCCACCTGCCTGCTTCCGGCCGCACCGGGAGTCCTGGTCGGGACGGATGAGGCATATCTGCTCCGGCTCCACGGAACATCGCTCGGCCCGGTTGCATCCTTCGATCTGATCGAAGGGCGGGAGGCCTGGTTCACGCCCTGGGGTGGGCCTCCGGCGACGAGGTCGTTGACCGAGGGGCCGACCGGAACGCTCTTTGCCAACATCCACGTGGGCGGCGTGGCCCGGTCGACCGACGGCGGGAAGAGCTGGCGCCCGACCATGGACATCGGCGCGGATGTCCACCAGGTGCTGGCGCATCCGGAGGACGCTTCGATCGTGCTCGCGGCCGCGGCGATTGGATTGGGGATGAGCACCGACGGGGGCGAGACCTGGACGTTCCGCCGCGCCGGGCTGCACGCCACCTACCAGCGGGCCGTGGCGGTCTCGGGGGACCGCGTGCTGGTTTCGACCGCGCAGAGCGAGCGGGGCCGCCAATCCGCAGTGTACCGGCTGGACTTAGGGAAGCGTCTCCACTTTGAGAAATGTGACGATGGGCTGCCGACCTGGTTCTCGGACAACATCGATACCTACTGCCTGGCCGCGCAAGGGGAGGTCGCCGTGATCGGCGACCCAAATGGATCACTCTTTGTCTCGCCGGACGGCGGCGAAACCTGGGAACTCCGCGAGAAGGACCTGCCGCGCATCCGCTGCGTGGCGTTCGCATGACGCCGGAGCTGCGCGCGGTCACCTTCGATGTCTACTCGGCGCTCTACGATACCCCGCGGGGCCTAGCCGCGGCATTGGGCTCCCTGCTCGAGCGGCGCGGCGTGGCCGGTGATCCCCTGGCCGTCTCCCGGGTCTGGCGCACCAAGCAGCGAGAGTTTCTGTTGATCGCCAACTCGCTCGACCGCGAGCCAGCCTCGAACCGCCAGGCCATCGAAGCGTCTGCCCGCTACGCCCTCCGCAGCCTGGATCCGCCGCTCACCGCCGACGAGGTGGGCACGCTCAGCGGCGCCTGGGAGCGGCTGCCCCCATGGCCCGAAGCGGCGGAGGTCCTGAGCGAGGTGCGGCGTCGCGGCCTGGTGCTCGCGACGTTGTCGAACGGGGACGAGGACATGCTGCGGGCGCTGCTGGCCAGCCTCCCCGTACCCTTCGACCATCTCATCTCTACTCAAGGCGGGAAGTTCAAACCCCACCCCTCGGCCTACCGGCGCGCCCTCGAGACGCTGGGCGTGGACGCCGGCCAACTTCTGCACGTCGCCGGGGCGGCTACGGACGCGGCCGGCGCCACGGCGGCCGGCATCCGCACCGTGTGGGTGAACCGGCAGGCGGACGCCGTCATCGACGCCCGATTCGCGCCGGCGCACCAGGGCATGGACCTCCGCGGTCTCCTGCCGCTCCTGGGGGGTTGAGGGCAGGAAAGACGCCGATCCAAGGTCAGGCGTGGAGCCCCAGTCTCGCGGCCACAGGAATCCCCGAAAAGCCTGTGCAACTAGCCTAGTTACCCTATGGGTGAGGGTCCTCCATGCGATGTCCGCAGTGCAGCTTCGACAACCCTGCCGGGACCAGGTTCTGCGGCCAGTGCGGGACCAGGCTGGGAACTCCCTGCCCCTCGTGCGGGACCCTCAATCCTGAAGGGTTCGCCTTTTGCGGCACCTGCGGGGCCAGCCTGACATCCGTCGCCGTTCCGACGTCCACCGCCGAAGAACGCAAGGTCGTGACGATCCTCTTCGCCGACGTCACGGGGAGCACGGCCATCGCCGAGCGACTGGACCCCGAGCAGATGCGGGCGGTGATGGGCCGGTTCTTCCAGGCGATGACCGAGGTGATCGGGCGCTACGAGGGCACCGTCGAGAAATTCATCGGCGATGAGGTCATGGCCGTCTTCGGCCTCCCGATCACCCACGAGGACGATCCGGAGCGGGCGGTGCGCGCGGCCGCGGCCATGCGCGAGCGGCTGGACGAGCTGAACCGGGAACTGGAAGCCGCCCGGGGGATCGCCCTGCAGATGCGCATCGGGATCAACACCGGCGAGGTGGTGGCCGACCCCCGGGCCACTGAAAAGGGCGAGTTCATGGTGACAGGAGATGCGGTCAACGTCGCCGCCCGCCTGCGCGGCGCCGCCGATCCCGGAGGCACCGTCGTGGGCGAGCGCACCTACTGGAACACCGCTCCCGTGGTCGAGTACCGGGTGCTCTCACCCCTGTCGCTCAAGGGCAAAGCGCTGCCGGTGAAAGCATGGGAGTTCCTTCGCCTGCTTCCCGAGGCGACGCGGCGGGGTCCAGGGAACCTGCGCGCACCGATGATCGGGCGAGAGGAAGAGGTCGCCCTCCTGAACGGCGTCATTCATCGAGTCATTCGAGAGGGCCGCCCGTACCTGGTGACGATCCTCGGCGAGCCCGGGGTTGGCAAGACGCGGCTCTTCCAGGAGATCTCGGCCCTGCTCCCGCCCACCGTGGCCGTCCGGCAGGGCCGCTCCCTTCCTTACGGCAGCACCGCGCTGTGGGCCGTGGGGGAGATCATCCGCGCCGACTGCGGCGTCCTGCGCAGCGATCCCCTGGCTCTGATGACGGAGAAGGTGCAGCAGCGGGTCGCCGACCTGTGGGGGGAGGAGCGGGAGAGCGGAGAGGCCCGGCAGATCACCGCGCATCTGGCCCGCATCCTGGGCATCCGCGGGCTCGCCGCAGATCCCACGCCGGAGGGATCCCGGGAGGATCTCTTCTGGGCGCTGCGCCGGTACTTCGAACGGCTGGCCGGGCGCGCACCCCTGATCCTGGCCTTTGAAGACCTGCACTGGGGGGACGGTGAACTGCTCGACCTCATCGAGTACGTCGCGCAGTGGACGACCGGGGTCCCGCTCCTCGTCCTCTCCCTGACCCGTCCCCAGTTGCTGGAGGTCCGGCCGGCCTGGGGCGGCGGGAAGCGCAACTACACCTCGCTCTTCCTCGACCCACTCACGAAAGAGCACAGCGATCGCCTGCTGCAGGAACTCCTGCAGACGAGGGAGGTGCCGGACGCCGTCGGCAGCGCCGTCACCGTGGCGGAAGGCAATCCCTTCTTCGTGGAGGAGATCCTGCGCATGCTCATCGACGCGGGCGCGCTGCGGCGCCGCGACGGCGGGTGGGAGTCTTCCGGATCGTTCGTCCAGTCCGTCCCCGACACGATCCACGGCGTCATCACGGCCCGCCTGGACCGGCTCAGCCGCGAAGAGAAGTCCGCCCTCCAGGAGGCCTCGATCCTGGGGACGCGCTTTTGGGTCGGCGGGTTGGTCCATGTCACCGGCGAAAGCGAGGCGGCGCTGCTCCCGGTGCTGACCGCGCTGGCGGGCAAGGACTTCCTCGCCGAGCAGGGACGGTCGCAACTGGAAGGCCAGCGGGAGTTTGCGTTCAAAAACCTGGTCATCCGCGACGTGGCCTACGCCATGCTCCCAAAGAGCAGGCGCTCCGAAAAGCACCAGCGCTTCGGCGTGTGGCTGGAACAGACCTACGGCGAGCGCACCGAGGAGTTCGCCGACCTCTTAGCTCATCACTGGGGGCAGGCGGCGCATCTGGCGCGCGAGATCGGCCTGGCGGAGCAGTGGAAAGAGGTCGCACCCAAGGCCCTGCGTTATGCGTTGATGGCTGGCCGCAGGGCCGCAGGAGTCTACGCGAACGAACAGGCGCTGACCCACTTCGAGGCGGTCCGCGCGCTGGCAGAGGAACTGGGCGCGGATACCGAGCGCATCGCCGCGATCGAGGGGTTGGCCGACGTCTATGCCTTGCAGGCGCAATGGGATGAGGCCTCACACCTCTACCAGGAAGCCCTGACGTTCCATCAACAGCAAGGCGATGCGGTCCGCCAGGCCCGGGTGCAGAGCCGCATCGGCAGCACGTTCAGCGGCGTCTTCGACTTCCGCCAGGCCCTGCCGCACATCCGGTCAGCGGCGAATGCGCTTGAGGCAGAACGGGCGGAACAGGATCTGGTGCCCATCTATATCCAGATGGCCCGCACCCAAACCTACTTGGGGAATTTTGCCCCGGCGCAGGAATTCGCTCAGACCGCTCAGAGTTTGGCGCAGAAACACAGCCTGCGGGAGCAGGAGGTGGAAGCCCGCCTGTTTCTGGCTTGGACTGACGTGATGCTGGCCCGGCCTGGTATCGTGGCCCGAATGACCGAGCTCGTGGAGGAGGAGGAACGGCTCAAAGGTCCAATCCGGATGACTGCCGCCTACCAAGGAAAATCCTTCCTGCACTATGTGCGGGGCGAGTGGGCTCCCGCGACGGAAGCATCGGCGCGCGCACTGGCAGCGGCCACGGACACCGGGAACCGGGCGCGTATCGCCAGTGTAAACGGCTTCCAAGGGCTCATTCACTTCCGCACCGGGGACTGGCCTGCCGCAAGGGTGTCGTTCCAGAGGTACCTCGGCCTGAGTGCGGCATTCCCCATCTGGGAGGATGCTGCTAAGAGTTTTCTGGCGTTCATAGATGGAGATGCGGAAGCTTCCCTGGGATGGGCAAACCATGCCGTCAGGAGAGCGGAAAGCATGGGGAACATGCCGCTCCTCGGGGATATGGTGGACTGGTCCGGCTTTCTACATCTTCGACTGGGCAGGCTCGGGGAAGGGCAAAGATTGCTGGCCCACTGGCTCGGCGAGTTCAGGCGGATGGGCATCTTCTGGCCGGCCTATCTGCATCCGCTGGCGGCGGAAACTGCGCTCGGCCTCGGCGACCTCCCCGCAGCACGACAGCACTGGACTCAGGCTGAAGAACTGTCGTGGATGGATCTCGCACCGGCTCGGGCGAGGCTCCTCAGAGCCCGCGGGCTGGTGAAAGCAGCCGAGCGGTTCTGGGAGGAGGCGGTTGCGCTGATCGGGCAGGCAACCGAACTCTACGAGACAATCGGCCAGCCGTATGACCGAGCACGCTGCCTGGAAGCCCTCGCCGATGTGTACGGACGGCAGGGAGGCAGGGAGAATCAGAGCCGCGCCGCGGCCACTCTGCGCGAGGCGGCGGCGATCTACCAGCAGCTCGGGGCCAACTTCGAGGTGAGCCGCATCGAGCAGGTATCGTCAAGTGACTAGATAGTCCATTTCATATAGGCTAGAATAGTGTCATCAGATGTTCCAGGAGGGGACCGGGTGAAGCGCGCATCGATCGCGGCATTGAAAGCGCATCTCAGCCGCTTCCTCGATGCCGTCAAGGCGGGAGAGGAGATCGTCGTCACCGAAAGAGGCCGGCCGATCGCCCGGCTGGGGCCGGTGGGAGCGGAGGGACAGGGCGACGCACGCCTTCAGCACCTCGTCAGGGCGGGGTTGGCCCGTCCCCCGCTGGGGAAGCTTCCCAAGGATTTCTGGAAACAACCACGTCCGAAGGACGACGCCGGACGGTCGCTGACGGTCCTGATCGAGGAGCGTACCGAATCCCCGTGAGGTTTTGGGATGCGTCCGCGTTGGTCCCGCTCTGCCTCACCCAGCCCGCGTCGGTCGTCGCGCGTCCATTGCTAGAAGAGGATCCGGAGATAGCCGTGTGGTGGGGATCGCCGGTCGAATGCTGGTCCGCGTTCGCACGGCTGCGGAGGGAGGGGACGCTGTCCCTCTCCGGCGAGGACGCGGCGCG
>JBOGSD010000043.1:0-5874 GCA_050695215.1 bacterium | reverse complement strand
TGGACCTCGAACCCGATCCCACAGGGATCATGATGTATCTTGGGCTCTACGAACCGGTCACCGTGCGGACGATGCGCCGCTTCCTCACCGCGGGCGATACCTTCATCGACGTGGGCGCGAACGTCGGGTATCTCTCGGCGCTCGGCGCGGCCATGGTGGGGCCGGGCGGCCAGGTGCACTGTTTTGAACCGGTCCCCCGGTACTTCGCCCGGCTGCGGCGGCTGGCGGAACTGAACCCTGGATATGTCATCGTCCCCACCTGGGCGGCGCTGGGGACGGCGTAGGGGACGGCCGTCGTGCACACGAGCCTCCTCAGCATCGGCGCCAACACGGTGGTCCCGGGATACAGCGTCGACGACGAGACGGCCGATGCCGCCCAGGTCCCAATGATCAGGCTAGATGCCTACATCAGCGAAACCCGCCTGACCAGCATCGGGCTGATCAAGATCGACACGGAGGGGTACGAGTTCCCCATCCTGGAAGGGTTGGAGGGGTTTCTGCAGCGCACGGACGCTCCCCCGCCGCTCCTCGTCGAGCTGCATCCCACGGCGTACCCTTACCTGGGACGAACCCTCTCCGGCCTCGCCGCGTACACGCAGCGGTACGGATACCGCGCCTACCGGCCCGACGGTATCGGCGGCGACGCCGTCGACCTGACGCGCCTGGCCGGCGTGACGACGGTGGTCTTTCTCACCGGCCGGACGAACCGCTAGCCGCGCATCACCGGCCTGGACCTCCCAGGACGGCTGCGGGAGCCGGCGCGGTTACCACGCGGGGGCCCCTGGCGGGCCGGGTGGGAACGAGGCGCAGCCGAAGGAAGAACCAGGGCGCCAGCCAGCTGGCCCAGAGGCCGACGATGGCATAGCGCATGAACCGCAGGAGCAGATAGCCCGGAGATCCTTCGCCGGGCAGGACGATGCGCAGCCCCATGTAGAGTCCAAACATCACTGCCCCGCCGAGGATAAACCGGAGGGCGCGCTGCCACAGCGGACCGCCCGCGCTGAACGGCACGTAGCGGTAGGTCAGCGCCAGTCCGGCGCCGACACCCGCCAGCGCGCCGAGTTCGCTGGCCGTCCCCTTCACCGGGTAGGCCGCGAAGAGCGCGATCGGCACGAGCAGCGCGAGGGCAAGGTGCACGCCAGTTCCCCGCGCGGCCAGCCACCCTTCGACGCGGTGGCGCCGGGACCAGTAGAAGGCGACGGCCGCCGCACCGAGGAGCCATCCCGCCAAGACGTCGGTGGGGAAGTGCACGCCCAGGTAAATGCGCGAGAGCCCCACGCCTCCGGCCAGGACGGCGGAGAGGATCCACACCCAGGTCCGCCGCGCCCAAGCTGCCACCGACCCCCACACGGCGGCCGAGGACTGCGCATGCCCGCTGGGGAGACCGTAGCCTTCGGCGCCCCCCAGTTTCACGTCCGATCGCAGCTCGTAGGGGCGAGGGTCCGCGAACAGGTCCTTGAGGATGCTGTTCAAGAACGCGGAGACAAGGACGATCAGCCCCAGCCGCGCCCCGAGCCGGAAATCGACGCACCAGAGAAAGAGCGGGAGGAGCAGGAGATAGAACTCCTCCTCCCCTAGGAAGGTGAAGGCACGGAAGACGCCGTCCAGCTCGGGCCCGAAGATGCGCTGGACGGCGATGACGACCGCCAGACCCCACTGCCAGATCGCGTCCATCTCTCTCCCTCCCTCGACAGGCCGCCCTGTCCGGCGGCGCCTGTGGTTACGCCTGAACTGGAACGATCACCTCGAGTCCTCCCGGGATGCAACGGAACGCCGCCGGCCCGCGCCCGAGATCCTCGCCGTCGGCATGAATCGCCAGCGGGACGTCGGCATCGACCCGGATTTCCTCCGCCATCGTATGGCCGACCTTCGGAAGTTGAAGATGCGTCCCGGCGAGCGTCGAGCGCAAGGTGCCGAAGACCTCCCGGATGCTCAGATCGCCGAGGACGACCACGGAGAGCCGGCCGTCATCCACCCGAGCGTGCGGGGCGATGCGGATGCCGCCGCCGTACCAGCTGGTGTTGGCCGCCGCCAGCAGGTAAAGCGGCAGCCGCTCCTCGCGGCCGTTCACCCGAACGCGCGCGCTCACGGCGCGGTAGCGCGGCAGAGTCCCCAGGGCTGCAAGCAGGTGGCGGGCCTTTCCCCCCAGCCAGTGCGGCCAGCCTCTGGAGCGGTGAACGACCTCGGCATCGAACCCGATGCCGGCGATCGTGGCGTAGTAGCGGTCGTTGACCTGCCCCAGGTCGATCCGCCTCCGCCTGCCGTGACGCAGCATCTCGGCGATCCCGCTGGGATCTTGCGGCAGGTTCAGCTCGCGGACGAAGATGTTGGCGGTACCGACGGGAATGATGGCAAGCGCGGGAGGCTGCCCCGGGCGTCCCCGCATGATGCCGTTGAGGACCTCGTGGATGGTCCCGTCCCCCCCGGCAGCGGCCACGACGCTGTATCCCGCGCGGGCGGCATGCTCGGCGAGGAGCCAGGGGTGCCCGGGCCGTTGCGCGACCTCTTCCACGACTCCGATCCCCTCCGCGCTGAGCGCGGCGCGAATGGCCGGCCAGATCTGGCGGCCTCTACGGCCCCCGGCGACCGGGTTACGGACGATGAAGACGTCGGAAGGCGTCATGCGCGGGTCATCAGCTCTGGCACCGCCATCACCATAAGCAGGCGAGCGGAGGGGTCACACGGGACGACTGTCCCGCGGGCGGCCAGCCTCTGTCCTGAAAAGCCGGGACACTGAGGATGCGGACGCTGGATTGAACTGATCTGGCGCGCCCGGAGGGATTCGAACCCCCGACCTTCAGTTCCGAAGACTGCCGCTCTGTCCGCTGAGCTACGGGCGCGTCTCGCCGGTCAATTCTAGCACGCCGTCAGGCCCACGGCGGCGCGGACTCGGGTGGAGCTAAGCCGCCGGATAACCGACGTTTGCGAGAGCCTGGCGCAGCCGCTCCTCGCTAACCGCCGCCGAGTCGAACACGACATCAACCGTCTTGCGGTCTTCGTCACCTTGGGCCGAAGTGACGCCAGGGACGACCTGCAGCGCCTCTGTCACCGTACGCACGCAGCCGCTGCAGTGAATCCGCGGCACCGTAAACGTCCGCTTCATCGCTTTCCCTCCTTAGTCTTGGAGTAAAGTCGCTTCCGGCATCATCCCACTTTACGCCCGCGACAGGGTCGGCCGGAACAACCGCAGCCGCAGACTGTTGGAGACGACCGTCACCGACGACAGCGCCATCGCCAGCGCCGCGAACATCGGGTTGAGCAGCAGCCCGATGAACGGGTAGAGCACGCCTGCCGCCACCGGGATCAGCACCACGTTGTAGATGAAGGCCCAGAACAGGTTCTGACGGATCGTGCGGACCGTCTGCCGGCTCACCCCGATGGCCGTGAGCACCCCGCGCAGCTCGCCGCCGACGAGCACGATGTCGGCGGACTCGATGGCCACGTCGGTACCTGCCCCGATGGCGATGCCGACGTCTGCTTGGGCCAGCGCCGGCGCGTCGTTGATCCCGTCACCGACCATCCCCACAATCCGTCCGCTCTGCTGCAGCCGGCGGATCTCCGCGGCTTTGTCCCCCGGGCGCACTTCCGCGACCACCCGCTCGATGCCCGCCAGGCGCGCGATCGCCTCGGCCGTCACGCGGTTGTCTCCCGTCAGCATGACGACTTCCAGGCCCAGGCCGCGCAGCCCTCGCACCACCTCGGCCGCGTTCGGCTTGAGCGTATCGGCCACGGCGATGACGCCGGCGGCCCGGCCGTCCACGGCCACGAATAGGGCGGTCTTCCCCTCCGCCGCCAGCGCCGCCCCGCGCTCATCCATCCCATCCGGCGAGACCCCGCGCTGACTCAGCAGGATCGCGTTGCCGGCGATAACCGTCCGACCTTCCACCTGCGCCACGATGCCGAATCCGGGCAGGGCGTCGAAGTCGTCGGGCTCGGGGATCGCGACGCCGGCCTCGCGCGCGCGGGCGACGATGGCCTCCCCCAGGGGATGCTCCGATCCGCGTTCGGCGGCCGCGCTCAGGCGCAGGACCTCATCGGCGCCAAACCCGTTGAGCGGAATGAGGTCGGTCACCTCAGGCGTCCCGCGCGTCAGCGTCCCGGTCTTGTCGAGGACCACCACCTGGAGGCGGTGGGCACGCTCGAGGGCCTCGGCGTTGCGGATCAGCACCCCCTCTTCCGCTCCCCGGCCCACGCCCACCATGATCGCGGTCGGCGTGGCCAGCCCCATCGCGCACGGGCAGGCGATGATCAGCACTCCGACAAAGGCCAGCAGCGCGTAGGTCAGCCGGGGCTCCGGCCCGGCCAGCAGCCAGACCAGACCCGTCACCAGCGCGACCGCGATCACCGCCGGCACGAAGACGGACGCGATGCGATCGACCAGCCGCTGGATCGGCGCCTTGCTGCCCTGCGCCTCCTCCACCAGCCGGATGATGTGCGCCAGCGCCGTATCGCGTCCCACCCGCGTCGCCCGGAAGCGGAATGAACCCGTCTTGTTGAGGGTGGCGCCGATGACCTCGCTGCCCTCCCCCTTCTCCACGGGAATGGACTCGCCCGTCAGCATGGACTCGTCCACGCTGGACCGGCCGCTGACCACGATACCGTCGACGGGGATCTTCTCGCCCGGGCGGACGACGACAATGTCGCCGACCCGCACCTCGTCGATGGGCACGTCCATCTCGGTCCCGTCGCGGACGACGCGGGCGGTGCGGGCGCGCAGTCCCATCAGGCGCCGGATCGCCTCAGAGGTCTGGCCCTTGGCTCTCGCCTCCAGGAACCGCCCCAGCAGGATGAAGGCGATGATGATGGAGGCCGTCTCGTAGTACGCCGCCGGCTCCAGCCCCCCGGCGGTGAACACCTGCGGAAAGAACGTGGCGATGAGGCTGTAGCCAAAGGCCGCCGAGGTGCCGACGGCGATGAGGGTGTTCATGTCCGTAGTGCCGTGACGCACCGCGGCCCAGGCGCCTCGGTAGAAGCGCCACCCCGCCCAGAACTGCACCGGCGCCGCCAGCAGCAGCTGCACCCGCAGGTCCATCAAGACCGCGGGGACCCAGATCCCGCGCACGCCCATGTGCGGCAGCGCGCCCCAGAGGATCGGCAGGCTGAGGGCCATGGCCACCAGGAACTGGCGGCGCAGCCTCCGGATCTCGCGGCGGCGGCGCTCGCTCTCGTGGTCGACGTCCTCATCCCCGGCGGCGAGCGGCTCGTAGCCGGCGTCGCGAATGGCGCGGCGCACATCCTCAAGTGAGACCACTCGCGGCACATAGTCGACCGCCGCCTGCTCGCTGGCCAGGTTGACGGTCGCGGCGCGCACCCCTTCGATCTGGCGCAGCGCGCGCTCGAGCTTCTCGGTGGACGCCGCCAGCTCCAGCCCCTTGATGGGAATGACCGCGCGCTCGACCGGGACCGCGTAGCCGACGCCTTCGACGGCTTTGATCAGATCCTCCAGCCGGACCGACTCCGGATCGAACAAGACCGAGGCGCGCTCGGCGGCGAGGTTGACCGCCGCCTCCCGCACGCCCCGGGTGCGGCGCAGGCCCCCCTCGACCGTGGCCACGCAGGAGGCGCAGGACATCCCTCCGACGGGCAGGTCAATCCGTCTCGCCTTGGTCGCGGTCTCTGCCATGGCGCTCCCTACATCTTGCTGGACATCTCAAAGACGTCCAGGATCTCGCGGATGGTGCGCCGGCGCGCGCTCTCATCCCCCGACTGCATCGCCGTGGTGGCGCAGTGCTCCAGGTGATCGCCGAGCAGAATCGCGTTGACGCGGTCCAGCGCCCGCTGGATGGCCATTGTCTGTCGGACGATGTCGATGCAATAGGCCCCCTCGCCCACCATCCGCTCCACGCCCTGGAGGTGGCCGGCGACAGAGCGCAG
>JBOGSD010000042.1:0-23236 GCA_050695215.1 bacterium | reverse complement strand
CCTTACGATACCAGCCCGCCGCCGCCTCGGGTACAATGGCGCCGCACATGCGCATCGCCGTCCGCACGTTTGCGGCCTATCGCCAGGCCGTCGGAGCGAGCACCCTGACGCTCGAACTGCCCGAAGGAGTCACCCCGCGGGGCGTGTGGACCCACCTGGCCGAGCGGTACCCGCCCCTACGCCGCTTTCCCCCGCCGAGCGCGTTTGCGGTCAACGACGAATTCATCGATCCCGACCATCCCCTCGCCGAGCGTGACGAGGTGGCCTTGATCCCGCCGGTGAGCGGCGGCGCCGTCACCGTCGCCCTGACCCGGGAGCCCATCGAGGTCGCCGCTCTCGTCGCCGCCGTGGCTGATCCCCGGGCCGGGGCAGTCGCGCTCTTCTGCGGCACCGTGCGGGAACACTCGCGTGAGCGGACGGTCCAGTTCCTCGAGTACGAGGCCTACGAGGCGCTGGCCGAACGGGAGATGCGGCGCATCGCGGAAGAAGCGGCGGAACGGTGGTCCGCGCTGCGGGTTGCCGTGGTCCACCGGTTGGGGCATCTCGAGGTGGGAGAGATCAGCGTGGCCATCGCTGTGGCCACCCCCCACCGCGCCGACGCCTTTGCCGCCGCCCGCTTCATCATCGACACCCTCAAGCAGACGGTGCCCATCTGGAAGAAAGAGGTCTGGGGCGGGGGCGAGGAGTGGATCGGCTCAGGCGCCTGACCCCAGCCGCTCACCGACTGCAAATGGCTGAGAGCGGCACCCCCCCTCTGAAACCGAACTACTGGATCACGGTTTCTTCGGGGGGGTGCCGGTCTCAGCCTCATCCCATCCCCACCGACGGGGTCACGTGCCCGACGGCCTTACGTGCATGGGGCAGGGGACGCATCCGAGGAAAACCGTATCCCGTCGTCCGGTTTTGCGAGGATGCGTCCCCTGCCTCATTCTTACGCCACCATCAGCACGATCTTCCCGAAGTGCCGGCTCTCCGCCAGCAGGCGGTGCGCCTCCGCGGCCTCGGCCAGCGGCAGCACGGCGTGGACCACCGGACGAAAGCGCCGCGCCGCGATCAAGCGCATGACCTCCGCCATCTCCCGTTTCGTCCCCATCCACGTGCCCAGCACGGCGAGCTGCCGGGCAAAGAGGTAGCGGATGTCGAAGGCCACCTCCGGCCCGCTGGTCGCCCCGCACACCGCCAGCCGGCCCCCGGGCGCCAGCGCCTTGATGCTGGTCTCCCAGGTCGATCTGCCCACGTGGTCCACTACCACGTCCACGCCGCGCCGGCCGGTGAGCCGGCGTACCTCCTCCAACACGTCCTGCTCGCGGTACTGGATGACGACGTCGGCCCCCAGGGCGCGGGCCGGCGCAATCTTCCAAGCCTCGCCGACCGTCGTGATCACCCGTGCCTCGTGCAGCCGCGCGATCTGGATGGCGGCGCTGCCCACGCCGCTCCCCGCCCCCCAGACCAAAACCTCCTCTCCAAAACGCAGCCGCGCCCTGGTGACCAGCATGTTCCAGGCAGTGAGAAAGACCAGCGGCATCGCCGCCGCTTCTTCAAAGGTCAGGTGGGCAGGCATCGGCAGCAGATTCCCTTGGGGCACGGCGATGAACTCCGCGTAGCCGCCGGGGAGGTGTTCCCCCAGGATGGAATACTCCCGGCAGCGGTTGTCCGCACCGGCGACGCACGCCGCGCAGTGGCCGCAGGAGACGCCGGGATGGATCATCACCGCGTCGCCGGCCGTCCACCCCAACACCCCCTCGCCGAGGGCAGCAACCTCTCCGGCGATGTCGGCCCCCAGCGTGTGAGGGAAGCGCACGCGCAGACGGGGCAGACCCCCGCGCACCCACAGGTCGAGGTGATTGAGGGCGACGGCCCGCACGCGGACCAGCGCCTGGCCCGCAGACGGCGCCGGCGGGGCGATCTCCTCGAGGCGCAGCACCTCGGGGCCGCCGTGCTCATGGATGCGAACGGTCTTCACATGCGCCATCCTTCGCCGGCCTGGACCCGGCCCGGGGCGGCGCCTCGCAAGAAAGCGTGAAGGCGTCGCCGGAGCCCGTCGAGGAAGGCCACCGTCCTCACCGCAGGGCGGCGCGCATGGCCTTGGCCACGCGCTCGGGCAGCCCGTCGCGTTCCAGCCCGTCGAGGAGAGGCCCACAGATGCGGGCAAACGCGGCCACCGCCTGCCCGACCAGCACCTCCAGCCCGTTTGCCCCGCCATGACCGGTCCAGCGCGCATGCTTGAGCAGCACCGTCTCGGCCGGCGCATAGACCAGGTCCAGAACAACCGCCTCCGCAGGGAGCCGCAGCGCCCGCTGAAGGGAGCCCTCCAGATTGGCAGCGATCGCCGGCCAGGCGCGCTCCCACCACTCGCGCGGCGTGGTGCCGTCCGCGGGAGCGGCCGGCACACTGGGCGGATCGGCCGGCGCCAGGGGCGAGAACGGTTCGAGCCAGGTCACGCCCCGATCGGTCCGAATGGGACCCTTCATGCCGACGCTCGTGGTGTTGACGATGACATCGACCCTGGGCAACACCCTCTCCCACTCGCCAGGTGCCGAGACCATGACCGGACCGCCGGGCTCTCCGGCGCGCGCTCGAGCCGCCCGGATCGTCTGGGCCGTCGCCTCTCCCCGCTCGCGAGAGCGGTTGGACAGCGCCAGCGCCGCCTCGGGGAAAGCCCTGCCCAGCGCCACGCCCACCGCCTTCGCCGCGCCTCCTGCGCCGAGCAGCAGGAACGTGCGGTGCGCGCCGCCGGTCTGTCCGCTGATGAGGCTCCTCAAGGCCGAGAGCGCGCCCTCCCCATCGGTGTTGAAGCCCTCCCACCCGCCCCGGAGGGCCCGCGCGATCACGTTCACCGCACCGATCGCGGCGACCTCCGCGGGGATCCGGTCGAGAAACAGCAACACGCGCTCCTTGTAGGGCACGGTCACGGTCAGGCCGAGGAGACCAGGAGCGGCGCGGCCGGCCGCCAGGAACGCTTGCAGCCGCTCCGGCGGGACATCGAAGGGCACGAACGTGGCCGGCAGGTCGAGCGCGGCGAAGGCGGCGTTCCAGATCGCGGGGCTGGCGGAATAGGCGGACGGATGATCTCCCACCACCCCGGCCGCGTACGGTACCTCCAGCGGCGGCACAGGGTTAGTCATGTAGGGCCGCAGCGAGTCGAGGACGTCGCCGGACGGGCTCACGCGTGGACGGGCTGGCGCTCCTGGGCGGCGGTCAGGATCGCCTGGGTGCTGCTCGTGCCGATCCGCGACGCGCCCGCCTGCAGCAGCCGCAGCGTGTCCTCCAGCGTCTTGATCCCCCCGGAGGCCTTGACCCCGACGGTGCGCGGCAGCGTCCCCCTGAGTAGGCGGACGTCCTCCACGGTGGCCCCCCGCAGGCCGTAGCCGGTGGAGGTCTTCACGAAGTGCGCGCCCGCCGCCGCGGCCAGACGGGCCGCGCCGACCTTCTGCTCGTCGTCCAGATAGCCGGTCTCGATGATGACTTTGACCAATCCCCCGCGCGCCGCGGCCACGGCGGCCTCCACCTCGCGGGAAACGATATGCTCGCGCCCCTCCCGCATCGCGCCGATGTTGATCACGACGTCGAACTCCACCGCCCCGGCCGCGCGCATCTCGCGGACCTGCGCCGCCTTCATGCGGATGGTCTCTCCGCCGTGGGGGAACCCGATCACCGTCCCCACGTGCACGGGGGCGCCTTCCAGCAGCCGCACGGCCAGGCGCACGTAGGAGGGTTTGACGAGGAGCGTCCGCACCGCCAGGTCTCGCACGATCCGGCAGCCGCGAAAGACCTCCTGCTCGGTGTGCACCGGGCTGAGCACGGAGTGCTCCAGCACCCGCGCCAGGCGGCGGGGCGTCCAGATGATCCTCCTCCCTGCCGCGTTCGTCACGGCCGGGGCGCCCCCGGCTCGCCGGGAATCTCCAGATGCGTCGTCCCCTCCGCGACCAGGCGGCCGCTGACGTAGTAGATCGTCACCTTGCTGGCCTGGAGGAGGCGACCTCCCTGACGGATGCGGACCGTCCCGCTGAGCGTCACGGTCTTGGCCGGTACGTCCAGCGCGGCTTCGTCGGCGGCGGCGTTGATTGCGCCGAACCGCGCCGTCACCGGGCCGGTCAGCCGCGCGCGCTGCAGGTCCGCCTGGCCCGTCAACCGCGTGCCCGCGATGGTGCCCCGGGCCGTCTTCAGGGTGACCGGTCCCGCCATCGTCACTTCGCCCGTGCGCCGGCCGTACTCCAGGCGCGACCCCGTCGCCACCAGGTCCGGCGGGGCCCGCAGGCGCACCCCGCCGGAGGCGGTCAGTCGCTCCTCGGCCACCAGCAGCACGATCTCCGCCGCGGACATCCTGCCGCGCGGCATGGCCAGCGAGGGCGCACCTGATGCCGTCACCTCGCTCACCCGCGTGCCGAGATACCGGGCGCTGATCGTCTGAGCCGTCAGCGTTCCGTCCGGGCTGCGCACCACTCCGGTCGCCAGGGTCGCCGTGCGGCGGCGGGTATCCAGCACCAGCCTGCCCCCCGTGGCCACGATCACGCCGTCGGTGAACCGGACCCCGCCTTCGGCGACCGCCACACCGGTGGTCGCGTCGCCGACGAGGCTGGAGGCGGTGAAGGTGAGCACCGCCCCCCAGGCCGGGCCCGCCAGGGTCCCCGCCAGGAGCAGGCCCGCCGCCCGCAGCAGCGGCGCCCCCCGGCCGATCATCGCCGGCCCTTCACTGCCGGTCGATCTGGGCGCGTTGGAGGCGTCCGCTGAAGTCGACGTAGACGGCCTTCCACTCGCTGAAGACGTCGAGGACCTGGGTGCCGCCCTCGCGGTGGCCGTTGCCGGTGAACTTGGTCCCGCCGAACGGCAGGTGCACCTCTGCACCGATGGTCCCGTGGTTGACGTAGACGATCCCGGTGTCGATCTCTTCCACGGCCCGCATCGCCGCGTTGATGTCGCGGGTGAAGATCGAGGCGGAGAGGCCATACCGCGTGTCGTTGAGGATCGTCACCGCCGCCTCGAAGGAGTCGGCCTCGATCAGGTCGGTGACCGGGCCGAAGATCTCCTCCTGCGCGACGCGCATGCCGGGGGAGACGCGGTCGAAGATGGTCGGCGCATAGAAGGAGCCGCGGGCCAGGTCCCCCTCGCGCACGCGCCGCCCGCCGGTGAGGAGGCGGGCGCCCTCGCCCCGGCCAACCTCGACGTACTCGTGCACGCGCTCCAACTGGGACTCGCTGACCACCGGACCGACCTCGGTCTCGGGGCGGAGCCCGTCGCCCAGGCGCAGCCCTTCAGCGCGCGCGACCAGGCGGTCGGTCAGGTCCCGCGCAATGTCCTCATGAACGATGATGCGACTGCAGGCGGTGCAGCGTTGCCCCGACGTGCCGAAGGCGCTCCAGATCAGCGCGTCCGCGGCGAGCCCCAGGTCGGCGTCCGGCAGCACGATGGCCGCGTTCTTGCCGCCCATCTCCAGAGAGATGCGCTTGCCGACCCGCGCGCACTTCTCGGCCAGGCGCAGCCCCGTCTCCGTGGAGCCGGTGAAGGAGATCAGACGCACCAGCGCGTGCTCGACCAGCGCATCCCCCGCCGCCCCGCCGGGCCCGGTCACGATGTTGAGCACCCCGGCGGGCAGCCCGGCTTCTGCAAAGACTTCCACGAAGCGCAACCCGACCAGCGGTGTGTAGGAGGCGGGCTTGAACACGACGGTGTTGCCGCAGACCAGCGCCGGGAGGATCTTCCAAGAGGGGATGGCCATGGGGAAGTTCCAGGGAGTGATCACCCCCACCACGCCCAGCGGCGCACGCACGCAATAGGCGGCCTTGTGCGGCATCTCGCTGGGGGCGGTGTAGCCGTGCAGCCGGCGGCCCTCGCCGGCGATGAAGTACGCCATGTCGATCGCTTCCTGCACGTCGCCACGGGTCTCGGCGAGGACCTTGCCCATCTCCTGGGTCATCAGTCGGGCCAGATCTTCCTTCCGCTGGACGAGCAGTTCGGCCACGCGAAAGAGGATCTCCGCTCTCCGGGGCGCGGGGGTGCGCCGCCAGGGGTCGTACGCCCGAGCCGCCGCGGAGACCGCCGCATCGACATCCTCCGGACCCGATCGAGGCACCCGTCCGAGCGTCTCGCCGGTGGCGGGGTTGCGTATCTCCGACACCTGACCCGAGCGCGCCGGCACCCACTGGCCGGCGATGAAGTTCTTGTGGGTCGCGGCTTCAACCGCGTTCATGCCGTCCCTCCCCGCTGATCGGTTCTCTGAGCTCCTCCTCGGCCTGCCGTTGTTGCGGATGCCCGGCGGCAGCCTGTGGAGGGGGCGGTCTAGCTGGTGGGAACGGGGACGCGCTCGACCAACCGCTCGGCCACCTGCCGAAAGACGCGGCCCGCCGGACTATCCGGTGCGGAGGTGACGATCGGGATGCCGGCGTCGCTGCCCTCTCGCACGGCCGGATCGAGCGGGACCTCGCCCAGGAGGGGCACCCCCAGCATCTCCGCCAGCCGCAGGCCGCCCCCGCGGCCGAAGATGTATACAGGCTCCGCGCCGGGGGCGGGCGTGTAGCCGGCCATGTTCTCGACGATGCCGACGACCTCCATGTTCACCTTCTCGGCCATCTTCGCCGCCCGCTGCGCCACTTTCACCGCCGCCACCTGCGGCGTGGTCACGATCACCATGTGGCTCTGCGGCAGGGTCTGGGCGAGGGTGATGGAGACGTCGCCGGTCCCCGGCGGCAAGTCGATCAGGAGGTACTCCAGGTCGTCCCCCCAGTGCACTTCGCCGATGAAGGTCGTGAGCGTCTTGTGCAGCATCGGCCCCCGCCAGATCACCGCTCCATCCTCATCGGGGAGGAGAAACCCGATGGACATCACGCGGATGCCGTCCCTCTCCAGCGGGATGATCATCTGATCGATCACGGTGGGTTGGCCGCCGACCCCCAGCATGCGGGGGATGGAGAAGCCGTAAACGTCGGCGTCGATGATGCCGACCCGGCGGCCTGCCGCCTGGATCGCCGCGGCCAGGTTGACCGTCACCGTGGACTTCCCGACGCCACCCTTGCCGCTGGCGATAACGATCACGCGCGTCGCCGACTCGGGGGTGAGGAAGGAGGAGCGCCGCGCTCCCCGCGCCGGCGCCCCCACCTCGCCGCCACGCAGTTTGCCGATGAGCGCCTGACGCTGCTCGGGAGTCATCTCTCCCAGGGACACCCGCACCTCCCGCACGCCCGGGAGGACGCGGAGCCGTTCTTCGATGGAGCTGACGATGGTCTCGCGCAGGGGGCAGGCGCCGATCGTCAGGAGGGCTTCGACGCTGACGGTGCCGTCCTGGATCTGCACGTCCCGGACCATGTCCAGGTCGACGATGGACTTGTGGAGTTCGGGATCCTGGACGTCCCGGAGGGCTTCCAGGACCTGCTCACGTGCAATCACCGCTGACGGGCTCATGCTGACGTCCTCCTGGGGCGACACGCTCATACTACCATCGCCCTACACCCGCCGGGCGACGCACTCCTCGCATTCGCAGATCTCGTTGCGCAGGTAGGTGAAGGGGTAGATCCCCGTACTGTGCCCGTCTGACCAGATGGGGCGCAGCGCGTAGGCACCTACGCGCTCGATCCGCAGCGGGCGCACCGTCGGCGGGATGGAGGCGGGATCGACGGTGCGGCGCGTCGTCCACTCCCCTTTACACGCCGCGCAGGGGCAATGCACCCGCAGGGCGTGCCAGCCGTACCGGGAGAGGTGCCCGTCGGACCAGACGATGCGCAGCGCCCCTTCTATGACGCTGCCGACCTCCGTGGGCGTGACCATCCTGGGGGTCATGGCGCCCCTCCTCCCCCTTCCTGTCCCTTCTGGCGGCGATGACGGCGGCGGCGGCGGCGACGGACCGGGCGCTCGGTGCCCGTGCGGCGTTCCCCCGCTCTCTCAGAGGCCGGCAGCGTTCCCGGGGGCGACGGCGCGGTCGTCGCCGTCTCTGGGGGTTCGAGGTCTAGCCGCGGAGCCTCCTCACCCTCGCCCTGCGCATCCAACGCTTCCTCCGGCGGACCCTCCTCACCGTCGACGGGCACCCGGGACACGGCGGTGCCGGGCCCAGCCGCGCCCGGCCTGCGCGCCACCAGCCGGGGGAGGTCGCGCTCCGCCGCATCTTTGACCTTCCCCACCAGACGGGTCAGGGCGGTGGTGAGCACGGTGCGCACGGCCTCCTCATCGAGAAGAGGAATCCCCGCCTCCACCTCCATCCGCGCGGTCAGCCGCGCTCCCGCGCCGTCGCGCTCGATCAGATACTCGCCGCGCAGGGCCTTCAACGTCCCGCGCAGCTGCCGGAACTCCAGGCGCGCCGGCGGCCGCAGCATCAGCCGCTGTACCGAGTCCACCGGCAGTCCGGCGAAGTAGCCGCGGAATTCCGCGACCACCTGGCCCCCGCCGTGCTCGAGGACGTCAGCGGCCAGCCACAGGTCGGCGTAGCGCGGATGGCCCTCCACGCGGCTGAGCAATTGGTAGACGCGCTGCTGTGGGGCCCGGATGGCGCGCTGGCGCTCGACCCGGACGGGTTTCTGTGCGGCGCTCACGGTCCCGGCGAGGGCGCGGCTTCGTCTTTGCGCAGCGACTCCACAAGGTGGAGGACCCGGTCGTACCGTCCCAGGGACGGGATCAGATAGGTGCCCTGGGCGCGGCGGCGGATCTCCGCCAGCAGCTCGGCGGCCTGGCGCACGCCCAGTTCCCGCGCGTCCTTGGCCTCCCCCAGCGCCGCCCGCAGCGGCGCGGGAATCACCATGCCCGGCACCTCGTTATGCAGAAACTCCGCGTGGCGCAGCCCGTGCAGCGGCAGGACGCCTACCAGCAGCGGCACCGGCAGCGGTCCGGTACGGTCGAGGACGCGGTCGAGGGTCTCCGGCTCAAAGATGGGCATGGTGCAGAGGAAGTCGGCGCCCGCGCGCAGCTTGCGCTCCAGCGTCCGCAGTTCCCGGTCGAGGTCGCGCGCGCCCATGTTCAGCGCCGCCCCGGCCAGGAACCCGGTGGGCTGCCCCAGCTCATTTCCGGCCAGGTCCCGTCCCTGGTTGAATTCTTTGATCAGACGGATCAAGCCCGACGGGTTGACGTCGGAGACCGCGGTGGCCGTAGGGTAATCGCCCAGCTGGGGGGGGTCGCCGCGGAGCACCAGGATGTTGCGAATGCCCAGCGCCCACAGCGCCAGCAGATCGGACTGCACGCGCACCAGGTTGCGGTCGCGCGTGGTGAAATGCAGGATCGTCTCCAGCCGCGCCTCGGTCTGAATGCGCAGGCACATCGCCCACGGGCTCATGCGCAGCCGCGCCATCGGATTGTCCGGCACGTTGATCGCGTCTACCCCGGCGCGGCCCAGCAGGCGGCAGGCCTCCAACTCCGGCCCCTCCTGGGTCCCCCGCGGCGGGGAGACCTCCACCGCGATGGTAAAACGCCGGCCCAGCCGCGCGGCCAGCGCCGTCGGCGTGGGCGCGGTCCGCGCGGAGGCGGGGACGGCCGGGAGGGACACGGCCAGCCGCCGCGAGGGCGGCGCTTCGACGGCGGCGAGCGCGTCCCGCATCGCGGCGATGTGTTCGGGCGTTGTCCCGCAGCAGCCGCCGATGATGGTCACGCCCAGTTCCGCCATGCGGCGCGCATGGTCGGCCATGTACGCCGGCGTGGAGAAGTAGATGATCCGTCCATCCACATACGACGGAAAACCGGCGTTAGGCATCGCGGACAGAGGCGTGCGGCTGGTCAGCACCATCTGCTCCATCACCTGCAGGATGCCCTGACTGCCGACGCTGCAGTTGGCGCCGATGACGTGGGCGCCCAGATCCTCCAGGCGCGCGACGATCTCGGCGGGGGCGTGACCGAGCAGGGTCTTGCCCTCATGGGTAAAGGTCATCTGCGCGATGATCGGCAGCGCCGTCGCCGCCCGGGCGGCGGCCACCCCCTCGGCCAGTTCACGCAGGTCGCTGAAGGTCTCAAAGATCAGGGCGTCTGCGCCCCCTTCAGCGAGGGCGGCCGCCTGCTCGGCGAACGCCGCCCGGGCCTCCGCGGGCCTGGTGCCGCCGAGGGGCGCGAGGGGGCGGCCGATCGGGCCGATCGATCCGGCGATCCAGACCCGCCGGCCGGCGGCCTCGCGGGCCCTGCGCGCCGCCGCCGCGCCCGCCCGGTTGACCGCCCCGACCTGATCCTCCAGGTTGTGCAGGGCGAGTTTGAAGCGGTTGGCGCCGAAGGTGTTGGTCTCGATCAATTCGGCGCCGGCGGCCAGATACTCGGCGTGGACGGCCGTGACGACCTCGGGGTGGGCGACGTTGAGTGCGTCAAACCCCTGGTCGAAGGCCACGCCGCGGGCGTAGAGCATCGTGCCCATGGCCCCGTCGGCCAGCAGAGGGCCGCGGTCGAGCCGTTCCAGGAACGCGTCAACGGAGCCAGGCCGGGCGTCTGCCATCTCAGTCCTCGAGCAGCGATTTGGCGATGATGATCCGCTGGATCTCCGAGGTCCCCTCGCCGATCTCGGTGAGCTTGACGTCGCGGTAGACGCGCTCGACGATCGACCCTTTGACGAAGCCGTACCCACCGTGGATTTGCACGCCCCGCGCCGCGGCCCGCGCCGCGGCCTCTGCCGCGTAGAGTTTGGCCATCGAGGCCTCGCGGCGAAAGGGGCGGTCCCCCTGAGCCAGCGTGGCCGCCCGCGCGACGAGCAGCCACGCCGCGTCGAGCTCGGCGGCCCCATCGGCCATCATGAAGCCCAGGGCCTGGTGCTCGGCAATGGGGCGGCCAAAGGCCCGGCGCTCCTGCGCGTAGGAGACGCTGGCGTCAAGGGCGGCGCGGCCCAGCCCCACCGCCATCGCCGCGATGCCGATGCGTCCGCCCTCCAGCACCCGCATGGCCTGCCGGTAGCCCTCCCCGGGGCGGCCGACCCGCGCGGCGTCGGGCAGGACGCACTCATCAAACACCACCTCGGCGGTGTCGCTGCTGCGCACGCCGAGTTTGTCCTCCTTCTTGCCCACGCGCAAACCGGGGTTGTCGCGCTCCACGACAAACGCCGAGATGCCGTCGCGCCCCGCCGCCGGGTCGCTCACGGCCATCACCACGTAGATGCCGCCGATGGACCCCTGGGTGACGAAGACTTTCGTCCCGGTAAGGATCCACTCGTCGCCGCGGCGGTCCGCGCGCGTCTGAATTGCGCCGGCGTCGCTGCCCGCGCCGGGCTCGGTGAGGCACCACGCCCCCAGGGCCTCGCCGGAGGCGAGCCGCGGCAGGTACCGGCGTTTCTGTTCCTCGCTGGCAAACCGCGCGATGTGCCCGCTGCACAGGGAGTTGTGGGACGCCACCGCCAGGGCCACCCCACCGTCGCCCCAGGCGAGCGCTTCGATCGCCAGGGCCAGGCTCAGGATGTCGACCTCGGAGCCGCCGTAGGCCGCGGGGACGGTCATCCCCCACAGACCCAGATCCGCGATCGCGGGAATGAGCGCGCGGGGGAAGACGCCGTCGCGGTCCCACTCCGCCGCGTGCGGGCGCAGCTCCCGTTCGGCGAACTCGCGGACCGTCCGGTGGATCAGACGCTGTTCGTCGGTCAGGGAGAAGTCCATCGTCAGCCCTTCACCACCCCGATCGGCCGCATCCGCGCGACCCGCCGGCTGATGCCGGCCTGCTGGCACACCTCGACCACGTCGGCCACGTCCTTGTAGGCCTGCGACGCCTCCTCGGCGAGGAGCGAGTGGTCCTGCGCGCGCACGACGATGCCTTTCTGACGGAGTTCCGCGGCCACGTCGACACCGGCCAGCGCCCGGGTGGCCGCCTTGCGGCCCATCACCCGCCCCGCCCCGTGGCAGGTGGAGCCGAACGTCTCTGCCACGGCGCCCGCCGTCCCCACGGCGACGAACGAATAGCGCCCCATGTCGCCCGGGATCAGGACCGGCTGGCCGACGCCGCGGTAACGCGCCGGCACCTCCGGATGACCGGGCGGAAACGCGCGCGTCGCCCCTTTTCGATGCACGACGACTTTCCGGCGCCGCCCGCCCACATCGTATTCCTCCACCTTGGCGATGTTATGCGCCACGTCATACACCAGGTCCATGCCCAGATTCTCGGCGCTCCGGCCGAAGACCCGCGCGAACGCCTCCCGTGTCCAATGGGTGATCACCTGCCGGTTGGCCCAGGCGAAGTTGGCGGCCGCGCACATCGCGCCGAAGTAGGCCGTCCCCTCAGGCGACCCGAAGGGCACGCAGGCAAGCTGCCGGTCCGCCAGGGTGATGTGGTACTTCTGGGCATTGGCCCGCTCGCAGGTACGCAGAAAGTCGGTGCACACCTGATGCCCCAACCCGCGCGACCCGCAGTGGATGAAGACGACGACCTGGCCGGGGAAGAGACGCATCGCCTCCGCCGCGGGCTCGTCGAAGATCTCGTCGACCACTTGTACTTCCAAGAAATGGTTGCCTGAGCCCAGCGTGCCGACCTGTCCCCGCCCGCGCTGCTTGGCCTCGGGGCTCACCTGATCGGGATCGGCTTGCGGCAGCGCGCCATTGGCCTCGGTGACCTCAAGATCCCGCGGCCAAGCATAACCCGCTTCGGCCGCCCAACCAGAGCCGTTCTTCAGCACTGCATCTATTTCGGACATACTCACCCGAACTCGTCCTCCCGAACCGACGCCCGACGGCACGGCTCGAAAGAGAGCCTCGACAAGGTTCTCGACCCTTGGGCGCACCTCAGGTTCTGTGAGCCCAGTTCGAATCATCCGAACTCCACAGTTTGAGACGACAAATGCATTTGCGATGAAATTGTGGTTCGGATCAGCCACCGTGAAGTCGTAGACGAGTCCAGTCCGGTGCACTGCCTCCTTGAGCACCACCGCATCCCAGACCTGGCCCGTTTCCCCCAGTCCCTTCGTCCTGTCCTCCAGAAATTCGCGATACCCCGCGAAGATTGCGCCGATCCTCACGCTGGTCTTTCGTGGCCGCCAGAGGCTGCGTTCCACAAACCACCGATTGACATGTACGGACGTCACCCGGTCCATGATGTGCTCGACGGATTGGCCTTCGGCCTTGAGCCTCCTTGCGACCTCGATGCTGTGCTCACGCTCTGCGAGGACGGTCTGCTTCAGGCGGAGGTACTGCACCCCAACGTTAGACAGGTACTGCTTCCTCCGGTTGTACTCAAAACCGACTCGGCTCCAGAGGCGAATGAGGTTTTCGGGAGTCATCGAGATCTGCAGTCTAAGGCGGAGTGACACGTCTCCTCTTTCACTCACGTATTCCTCGCCACTGCGCAGAAGAGCGCTTTGGACCCCAAACCCCTGCAGCCACTCGCCAATCTTCAGCAGGAAACGGCGACCACTCTCCTCGTAACCGCGCCGCTTGTTCATAGACAGAAGAGGACTCTGCATGGACCGCGCATGACCGGTCACGATTGACGGACTGCTGAGTTCGGCCCCGAAGAGCGCCGCCAGGTAGAGCCGGCGCAGCCAGAGCGGGGCCCGGTCAAGCCAAGCCGGCGCGTCAAAATCCTGGGCAGCCTTTGTCCCCACGGTCACCCCGAGGCAGCGAAGGAGGACGGCAAGTCCGGGCGATCCAGCATGGATGGAGCATTCCTCGTGAGTGAAATGTGCTATTCCGTAGCGGGTCTTGACCTTGTGCGATCGGGTGCGCCTGTAGACGCGTGAAGCAGAAAATCCAATCGCGGCAATATCTCGCCGAATGTCCTCCAAGTCTTCGGGGCGGCCATAGACCGTCACGGGTACGGCACGGTTTTTGATGACCTCCAGATGCCCGTCGCCCTGGATAACCCCCATGAGCCGAACGATGTGCGGGAGGGCGGGATGATCCATCCGCAAAGGGAGTAGTGATCTCTTGCGCAGAGTGGCGATGATCTGGTGAAGTCCATTGCTGTTCCCTGGGTAAGCCACCGCGACGTCATGCTCCGTGACGATAACCTCATCGCCCGGGGATTCATATCTGACTCCCTCGAAGGGGTAAACAGAAACCCGGTCACCCGCAGCCACCCTTGACAATGGAACCATTCCGTCGGGCGTCAGGAAGGGATGATCCGCGGTGGCAACGATTTCTCGACCAGATTCGGTGACGAGACGAAACACGTTTCCCGGGGCAGGATTAGCCCTGAGAAAAGCGACGATGGCGGTATCCTTGAGGTCAGTGTGTGGATTAACGCACTTGATTTGCTGCTGTGTCCAACAATCGCTGAAATCCTCAATACTTCGATGGTAGCCAAACCTATGAAGGACCCGGCTGTCACCGCTCAGACAATTCACGTCGTACCCAACACCACCGGGCGAGATCACGCCGTCATCCGGATCAAACGCTGCCACGCCGCCGACGGGAAAGCCGTAGCCCCAGTGCACGTCCGGCATGGCAAAGGAGTACCCGACGATCCCGGGCAGCGTGGCGACGTTGGCGACCTGATCCAGCGCCTGTTCCTCGACGATCTGGCGCACCATGCGCTCGTCCGCGTAGATGCGGCCGGGCACGCGCATGCCCGGTTTGTAGGTGGTGGGAATCTCCCAACGATAGTCGTCGATCTTGCGCAGGACGCGCGCCCAGGGCGTCGAGCCTTCGGCGCGCTCTTCGGGCTGCGACATGGTCGCGTCCTCTCTGCCTGCTCACGCTGCGCCGCCCCGAAGAAAAGGCCCCCCATGCTGCCATGAGGGGCCCGGGGATCGCGGCGCGGGCGGCCCTAGAAGGGCATCGCCTCCACGGCCTTGACCTCCGGGACCTCCTGCTTGAGCATTCGTTCGATCCCGACCTGCAGCGTCATCATCGAGTGCATGCAGCCCACGCAGGCCCCGGCCAGGCGCAGCTGCACGATCCCGTCGACGATGTCCACCAGTTCGATGTCGCCGCCGTCGCCCTGCACGGCGGGCCGGATCATCTCCAGCACCGCCTCCACCCGGGGCTTCAGCGCCTCGTCAGGGCTGACCGCGGTTTCCCCGCCGGTGACCAGATCCAACGCGTCCGCCACGCCCGTCTCCTACGCCTGTGTCTCCGCCGCGTCGTCGCAGGGCTCGGCCATCCCCGGATCGTCCGCGGTGGTGAAGGAGTGGCCGCAGCCGCAGGTGGAGACGGCGTTGGGGTTGCGGAGCGTGAACCCTTCACCCATCACCGTGCGCGTGTAGTCGATCTGGGCGCCGCGCAGGAGCCGCACGGCGAGCCCGTCGACGAGGAGGCGCACCCCGTGTTGGTCCACGACCTGATCACCCTCGCGGACCTCGCTATCCAGGGCCATGCCGTAGCTGTACCCCGAGCAGCCGCCCTTGGTGACGAAGAGGCGCAGCGCCGTCCCCTCCTCCTCCTGGGCGAGCAGATCCTTCACCTTGGAGGCCGCTTCGGCCGTGATGTTGATGGAAGACTCCTGGGTGATCGCCATAGACCTATTCTAGCATGCGCCCGGGCATGCCGGTGGCGGGCGGCGGCCCCTCCTCGACCGGACGGGGGGCGTCGCGCTCCGCGTCCACGGGACAGAGAAAGCCGAAGGGTTCCCCGGCGTCAGGGTTGAGAAACTGGTGGGGCACGTCCGGCGGCACGAAGACCGTGTCGAAGGGACGGACCTCCAGCAGTTCCTCCCCCACGCGCACGCGGCCGCGGCCGCGGAGCACCACGATGGTGTGGGCATGGCGGTGGCGCTCCAGGCTGCTGAACCCCCCCGGAGCCAGCTCGAAATAGCGGAGGTGAAACGCGACCGGCTCGCCGGCGGCCCCGATCAGCGTCTGGCGGGTGACCCCCTCCCAGGCCAGCGCGGACTCCACCGCGGGCTTGTAGGCCAACCGGCCCACGCCGTCCCAGGAGAAGCTCGCAGGATCAAAGCGCTGCAGCGTGCGCTGAGGACGGCGCTGCGGATCGGGGACCTCGCAGGAGGAGACCTCCTTGACCCGGTTGCTCACGGCGTGACCACCACCTTCAGCGCCCGCCCCGCCGCGATCAGCCGGTAGCCTTCCGCGGCGTCGTCGAGGCCGAGCCGGTGCGTGATCAGACGCTCCACCGGCAGCCCCGCCGCCAGGAGGCCGAGTGCGTCTCTCGTGTCATCGGGCCCGGCCGAATAGCTCGGGATCACCGTGATTTCGCGGAAGAAGAGATCGTGCACCGGCAGCGGCCAGGTCGTCTCGGGCGGCAGCGGCGTGAAGAGCAGCAGCCTCCCCCCCGGCGCCGCCGACTCGAAGCCGAGGCGGAGGGCCTCAACGGACCCCGGGGTCACAATCACCAGGTCCGCACCCCCGCCGGTGGCCTCACGCACCGACGCGGCCGCGTCCGCCCCCCCGCCGGGGAGGACCGTCGCCCCCGCCTCCCGCCCCGCGGCCTGACGGTCCGGCAGGGGATCGACGCCGACGACCTGCTCGACTCCGCGGGCGCGCAGGAGGAGGACGTGCAGCAGGCCGATGACCCCCAGTCCGATGACGGCCACCCGGTCGTCCGGCCGGATCCGCGCGCGGCGGAGGGCCTTGACGGCGCAGGCCAGCGGCTCGACGAAGACCGCGGCCTCGTCGCCGACCTCCGGCGGCAGCGGCAGCAGATCGGCCGAGACCACCTCGGCGGGAATCAGGGCGAACTCCGCCAGCCCTCCAGGGGTGAGGCGCGTTCGCCGCCAGGTCAGGCAGTGCACGAAGTCGCCGCGGCGGCAGGCCCGGCAGCCGTGACACGGCGCGTGATGGTGGATAAAGACGCGGACTCCCGGCGCCAGGGCCACTCCCGCGCCAACCGCCACCACCTCGCCGACCGGCTCATGCCCGAGGGGGGCGGGCGCCTTGCGCGCCATGTACCAGGCCATCGTCTCGCTGCTGCACAACCCACAGGCGCGGATGCGCGCGAGCAGCTCTCCGGAGGCGGGTGCGGGCAGCGGCAGCCGCTCGATGCGGATGTCGCCGGGGCCGTGGTAGACGGCCGCACGGGTCACCGCCGGCAGCGTCAGCACCACTCCGCCGCCTCCGGCATCAGGGCCACCTTCACCGGGCCACCCCGGTCGAGTTCGGCAAAGACGCCGACGATGTCATCGAGGGGGCGTACGTCGCTGATGACGGGGCGCACGTCGATGCGCCGATCGGCCAGCCAGGCGGCGGCCTCGGACACGTCCGCCGGCGTGTAGTGGAACGCGCTGATCAGATCGATCTCGCCGTAGTGCAGCCGGTCCGCGTCGAAGGTGACCCGGCTGCCGCCGGCCAGTCCCCCGAAGAGCAGGACCCGCCCTCCGGGACGCAGCCAGTGAGGAACCCGCTCCCAGATGTAGGCGGTCCCGGTGGCCTCGATGATCGCGTCCGGCGAAGCGCCGAAGGCCGCGGCCAGCTGCTCGCGGATCTCGCCCTGTTCGATCTGCACCGGGATGGCGCCGAGCCGCTGCGCCAACGCCAGCCGCTCCGGCCGGCGTCCCAGCGCCGCTAGGCGATGCCCCATCGCCCGGCCTGTCAGGATCTGCAGCAGCCCGATCGACCCCAGGCCTACCACCGCCACCGTGGACGACCGGGGCAGCGCCAGGCGCCGCCAGCCGTGCAGCACGCAGGCCAGCGGCTCGAGGAAGGCGGCCTCGATGTAACTCAGATGCGCGGGTTTGGGCAAGAGGTGGCGCGCCGCGACGCGGGGCGAGATCAGCAGGTAGTCGGCGTAGGCGCCCAGGACGATGTCGCGGAAGAGGCGCTCGCAGTGGTTCTCCGCGCCTCCCCGGCAGGCCACGCATTGGCCGCAGGGGGCCGTAGGCACGAACATCACCGCCTCTCCGGCGGCCACCCCCTCCACGCCGGGCCCCGCGGCCACCACGTCACCGGCGCACTCGTGTCCGAAGGGACCGGCGGGCAGCAGCGGGTGCCCGCGCCGGTAGGTCTTGAGGTCGGTCCCGCAGGTGAGAGCCGCCCGCACGCGCAGGAGCACTTCGCCCGCCGCGGGCTGGGGGACCGGCCGGTCTTCAAGCGCGAGCGTTCTGGGGGATCTCAGGACGGCCTGGCGCACGGGGCGCTACCCGTCGGCGGTCTCGATGGGCAAGCGCTGGTTCATCCACTCGATGATGCCGCCGCGCACGTTGAACGCCTTGCCGTACCCGGCGCGGCGGAGCAGTCCCGCCACGTCGGCGCTGCGCGCGCCCACGGCGCAGTAGACCAACACAGTACGGTTGGGATCAATCTCCGTCAGCCGCTGCGGCACTTCCGCTTTGGGGATGAGCGTCGCGCCGGGAATGCGGGCTTGCGCCCACTCCCACGGCTCGCGCACGTCCAGCAGCTGCGCCCCCCCCACGACGAGGCGGTGGGCCTCCTCCGGCTCGAGGGCGGGCGCCATCGCGGCGATCTCCTCGACGACGGCGTGCCGGCCGGGCAGCCCGCAGAACTGCTCATAGTCGATCAGGGCGGTGATCGTGGGCGCGTCGCCGCAGACCGGGCAGGCCGGATTGCGCGCCCAACGGACCACGCGGTAGTCGTTCTCCAGCGCGTCGAAGAGGAGCAGCCGGTTGGCCAGCGTGCGGCCGCGTCCGAGCAGCACCTTCACCGCCTCCGTGGCCTGCAGCGTCCCCATGAACCCGGCCAGCGCGCCGAGCACTCCGCCCTCGGCGCACGACGGCACGACCCCCGGCGGCGGCGGCGTGGGGAAGAGGCAGCGGTAGCAGCCCTGCCCCGGCAGGAAGGTGGTGGCCTGTCCCTCCCACCTCAGGATGCTGGCATCGACAAGCGGCTTTTTCAGAAAGACACACGCGTCGTTGACGAGGTAGCGCGTCGGAAAATTGTCGCTGCCGTTCACCACCATGTCGAACGCGCCGATGATCTCCAGCGCGTTCTCGCTGGTCAGGGTGGTCTGGAAGAGGCGGACGGTCACGTCGGGGTTGAGCCCTTCAATGGTGCGGCGCGCGGACTCGGTCTTGGCCGTCCCGATGCCGGCGGTCGTGTGCAGGATCTGGCGGTGGAGGTTGTTCAACTCCACGCGGTCCCCGTCCACGATGCCGATCGTCCCGACCCCCGCCGCGGCCAGGTAGAGCGCCGACGGGCTGCCCAGCCCCCCGGCGCCGACGACCAGGACCCGGCTCTCCAGGAGGCGGCGCTGCCCGGCCAGCCCGATTTCCTCCAGGAGGATCTGGCGGGAGTAGCGCTCCATCTGCTCGCGGGTGAGCATCGGAGCCCGCCGCTGTGCCTGAACTGCCATGCCTGTCACCTTGCCCCGAGGGGCGCCTTCCATTCTTGAGTACGGCACTCATCTTTCATACCGTCTACGATGCCAGAGTCCAGCAGGGGGGTCAAGAAAGCGCAGATTCAGTCTTTGAAGAACAATGGGCGCAGTTCGCCCTCAGGGATGTACCGCGTCGCCTGACGGACGATCGCCCGCAGCGTCCCCGGGGCAAGGTGGCGATGCAGAGGCACCGTCAAAACCTGCCTCTCCCCGCCAGGAAGGATGCGGCGCAATTTTGCGTGGCTGCCACGAGTGGCGACCACCTCGAATCCGAATACGGTCAAAACGCGAAGGACCTCGCGGCTCGTCAGGGACCTAACGCCCCGCGACATCCAGGGCCAGCGGTGTCTCGTAGGTCAGGACGAGCCGGGGGTTGGGTGCGACTCCCAGCAGTGTCGCCTCCTCTCCTTCGAGATGAAGCGCCAGGGCGTCCCCCAGGTTGGCCACCAGTTCGTCAAGGGTCCGGCCCTGCGTGACGACAGCCACCTCGAGACACTCGGCGACATAGGCTTCATTGTCTCGATGCACGAACGCGTGAACTGTGTCCCGGCCTCGCGGTGCACCCTGGGAAGAGTACGGCGTCCGCGCCTCGGCGACGCGCCCAGGAGGCGGGTGGATGGGGTGCCGGGCCCTAGGCCGCCGGCGGTGCGCCGGTAGAATCTCATAGCGCCCCCGCCCCAGCCGGCGGAAGTAATCCCATTTATGTGGATGATTCTTGGGAGCGTTGACGCAGCAGCGACTGACAACGTGCGTCCGCACCGAGTGAGGATTGAGCTGGGGCAGCGCGCGTACGATCTCCTCTGGCGAGAAGATCCACGAATGTCGCTCGCGACAGATGCGCACCGCTGCGTCCAGGACTTCAATGTGAATCGGCATTGGTGTCTCCGCATATTGTCAACTTGTTAATAGAAATTGTCAACTGAATGGCTTTGAGATCAGGAGGGCGCCCCACCTGCCGTCTCCCTAACTGAGGGCGGCGAGCATCTCCTCTACTTTGGTGAACTTGACGCGTGGGCGCCCGGCGGCGCGTCCGCGCTCCACTTCCAGTTCGTTGAGGCGCTGCCAGTTCTTGAAGGTGATGAGCTGCGGCTGCCGCTCGCGGAGCAGCGCTTCCGCCGCGGCAGCGGTGGCCTCGTTCGGCGTGAACGTCTTGGCGGCCGCGGCGTCCGCCAGCATCTGCTGGACCGTCTCCGCTGCGTCGGGCTTGTTCGTGCCGATCACCCCCGTTGGCCCGCGCTTGATCCACCCTGCGGCGTAGAGACCGGCCACCGGCTGCTTGGTGGCCGGATCCAACACCCGGCCCTTTTCATTGAGGATGACGCCCCACTGTTCGTGGAAAGGCACCCCGGGGAGCGGAACGCCCCGATACCCCACGGAGCGGAAGACCAGCCCCACCGCCAGATCCTCAAAGCGGTCGGTGGGCTTCGCCGAGAGCGACCCCGCGGCGGTGGCCACGAGGACGTTGTGCACCAGGCGCATCCCGGCCACATGGCCGTCCGTGCCGATCAGCTCCACCGGCGAGACCAGGAAGCGGAGGAACAGCTTCTTCGGCTTCCCGGTGAGCGGCCGCGCGGCGAGTTCCTGCAGGATTTCCACCTTTCGCAGTTCCGTCCGATCCCGGGTGCGGTCCAGCTCCGCCTTGCTGAGGTCGTCCAGCGCCGCCTCTTCGGGGCGGATGACGACGTCGGCGGCGGGCAGTTCCCCGAGCTCACGGATCTCCGGGTTCGTGAAAGCCGCCTGCGCGGGGCCGCGCCGCCCGAGCATGTGCACCTCCTTGACCCGGCTCTCCCGCAGCGCCTCCAGCGCATAATCGGCGATGTCGGTCGTGGCGAGTTCCTCCGGCGTGCGCAGGAGGATGCGCGTCACGTCCACGGCGACGTTACCGACCCCGACCACCGCTGCGGCGGTCTGGCTCAGGTCAAACTTGTAATGCGTGTAATCGGGATGGCCGTTGTACCAGGCCACGAATTCGGTCGCGGCGTACGACCCCTCCAGATCCTCCCCGGGGATACCCAGCTGCCGGTCGGTCTGCGCCCCTGTGGTGAAGAGCACTTGGTGATACACCCGGGAGAGGTCCTCGACGGAGAGGTGCTTGCCGATCTCGACGTTGCCGAAGAACCGAAAGCGCGGATTCGCCGCGGTCTTGTCGTAGGCGGCGGTGACGGATTTGATCTTCTGATGATCGGGCGCCACGCCGTAGCGGACGAGGCCGTAGGGAGTGGGCAGGCGGTCGAAGAGATCGACCTCGACGATCGCCCCTTTGGCGTTGAGCAGATGGTCGGCGGCGTAGAACCCACTCGGGCCCGCCCCGATGACGGCCACCCGCAGGGGCTGCGCTTCGGATCCCGGTCCGGCCATGCGGCTGCCGCTTCCCCCTAAGTCTCCTCGGGCGGGATGCGCATCTCCAGCGTGGCGACCTCGCCTTCGTAAGCGTCACGCTGAGCCTTGACGATGTCGCCGATGGAGACAATGCCCACCAGCCGGTCTCCCGTGACCACGGGCAGATGGCGGATGCGCTTCTCCGTCATCGTGTGGGCCACGGCCTTCAGGTCATCCTCCGGCGTCGCCACGATGACGTCCGTGGTCATCAGATCACGCACCGCGCGGTCGAAGACCCGCTCGTCTCGCACCGCCGCGCGCACGATGTCCCGCTCGGAGAGAATCCCCACCGGCCTGGCCTCCGCCTCGACGACCACGAGCGCGCCGATGTTATGCTGCGCCAGCGCCGCCAGCGCCTCCCGGATCGACTGCTGCGGCCGGATGGTGATCACTCCGGCCCCCTTGCGGGCGAGCACATGAGAGATGTTCATCGGCCCTCTCCTCCCTGGCAAGCCGCCGACGAAATCATAGCGTCCGCTCTCTGGATGGACCAGCGCGGCGGCCCCTTGAATTCTCGGGTCAGCACCTCAAAGCGGGCAAACGCCACCGATGAGAGCTCTGGTACCATACTCCCATGAGGCCGAGGAGGGTTCAGCCAGTGGGCACTTTTCGTGTCCCCGTTCAGGTGGGACGGCTCGAGGGCGGAGAACCAGAGACCATCGAAGCGCTCGTCGACACCGGGGCCACCTGGACCTGGATCCCCCGGCCGATTCTTGATCGCCTCGGAATCAACCCGTCGGGCCGGAGACGCCTCGAACTGGCCAACGGGCACATTGTCGAACGAGAATCCGGATTTGCTTTGGTCACCGTTGAAGGCGTAACGGTCCCGACGCTGTGCATCTTCGGGGACGCGGGGACCACCCCACTCCTGGGCGCGGTCACACTCGAAGAGTGCGCCCTCGCCCCCGACCCTGGGCGCAGGCGCCTCCTGCCGTCAACGGGATGGCTCGCGACCCTGCCCACCTGACCAGAAAAGGGAAACCCGGCAGTTGCGCTCAGGAACGTACAGACGTCACTGACAACCAAGAGGGCGAGGTGGAGCGATTGATCAAGATCGGGGCGACTCGCTACCCGCCGTTGCGGTAGGTCAGCACCGCTTGGGCCTGCTCGTCGGCGTGGTAACTGCTGCGCACGAGCGGGCCCGATTCGATATATTTGAAGCCGCGACGCAACCCTTCGTCCTTGAGGGCGCGGAACTCTTCAGGAGTGTAGTAGCGGTCGATGGGGTGGTAATCCGGTCCGGGGCGCAGGTACTGCCCCAGCGTCAGGACGTCGCAGTCCATCGCGCGCAGGTCGTCCATCGTCTGCAGCAGTTCATCGCGGGTCTCCCCCATGCCCACGATGATGCCGCTCTTGGTGAAGCAGGTGTACCCCCACTCCTTGGCCCGCCTGAGCAGTTCCAGCGAGCGTTCGTAGTTGCCGCCGTGGCGGACGATTTTGAAGGTCCGCCTCGGGCTCTCGATGTTGTGGTTGAGAATCTCCGGCTGGGCTTCCAGCACCGTTTGCAGGGCGGGTCCGTCGCCTTTGAAGTCGGGGATCAGCACCTCAACGGTACAGCCGGAGGCATGCTCGCGAATCTTCCGGATGGTCTCTGCGTAGATGAAGGCGCCGCCGTCGGCCAGGTCGTCGCGGTTGACGGAGGTGACGACGGCATGACGCAACCCCATCGCCGCCACGGCCCGTCCCAGCCGCTCCGGTTCGGCCAGATCCAGTTCGGAGGGCATGCCGTGGGCGATGGCGCAATAGGAGCAGTTCCGCGTGCAGACGTTCCC
>JBOGSD010000041.1:0-2556 GCA_050695215.1 bacterium | reverse complement strand
TGGCGCGGGAGCTGCAGGAGATCCTGCGCGGCCTCGGCTTCTACCAGGGTGACGTGACCGGCACGTACGATGAGTCCACGAAAGTCGCGTTCCGCCGCTTCGTCAGCGTCGAGAACTTCGAGGAGCGATGGCGTGACGACGACCAGGTAGACCGCGAAGTGATCAACTACATGCGCCGGAGATACGGCAAGTCCTAGAGTCGACAGCACACGTGCAGCGACCCCTCCTCTATCTCATCGACGGGGACGGCCTGCTGTATAGGGCCGCCAACGCGCTGCCCTTTGAGACAACCGCGGCCGGGCTTCCGATGAACGGGCTGCGCGGGTTTGTCAGCATGCTGCGCGGGCTGCTCCGGGTGGGGCCTCCCACCCACGCGGCGGTGGCTTTCACCGCCGACCCCCCGCTGCGCAAGCACGCCCTCGACCCGAACTACAAGATCAATCACTACGAACACCCCGACGAGATCAAGCGGCAGATCCCCTACGCGATGCGGTGGGCGGCCGCCCTCGGCGTGCATCCCTTCCTCTATTCAGGATTCGAAGCGGACGACGTCATCGCCACGCTGGTGGCCCGCCACCCCGACCCGGAAACCCGCATCATCACCAGCGACCGGGACTTCTACCAGCTCATCTCCGAGCGCGTGCGCGTCCTGTCGCCGGTGCGGGGGACGCGGGAGATGCGGGAGGTGGACACAGCCGGCGTGGAGCAGGCGTTCGGCGTGCGGCCGGCCCAGGTGCCCGACTTCAAGGCGCTCGCGGGCGACGCCAGCGACGACATCCCGGGCGTGCCCGGGATCGGCCCCAAGACGGCCGCGGCGCTGCTGCGGGTGCATCCCACGGTGGAAGCCCTGCTGGACCATCTCGACGAAGTGCCGCGCCACGGCCCCCGCCTCCGGCGGATGCGGGAGCGGATTCTGCTGAACAAACGGCTGGCCACGCTGGCGCCGGTGGAGTTGCCTGGCCTGCCGGAGGAGCTGCGGCTGGGGGAGACGCGCGGCGACGAGCGCCATCTCCTGCAAGCGGAAACGGATGTCGCGGCGGAGGAACCGTCGCGGTGACCAGGCGGGAGCGGCTGGGGGCGGCGATCGGCGGCGGCGAGGTCGACCGGCCGCCGGTGGCGCTGTGGCGCCATTTCCCGCAGGAAGACGCGCGCGCCGACAGCCTGGCCGAGGCCCACGTCCGCTTCTTCCGCGCCCATGCGTGGGACTTCCTGAAGGTCACCCCGGCCAGCGGGTATTATGGCGATGACTGGGGGCTGCGTGCCGGGTACCGCCCCAACCGGGAGGGCACCCGCCATTACACCGACCGTCCGATCAAGAAGGCCGCCGACTGGACGGCCTTGCGCCCACTCGACGTCACCACCGGCGCGTACGGCCGGGAACTGCACGCCCTGCACCTGATCCGCGCCGCGCTCGCCGACGAGGTCATCCTGGCCACCGTCTTCAGTCCCCTCAGCATCGCGCGTACGCTGTCGGGCGACCAAGCGCTGCTGCGCTACCTGCGGGAGGCGCCGGAGACGCTGCACCAGGGGCTGGCCGTGATTACCGACGTGACGCAGCGGTTCGCCGTCGAGGCCCTCAACGCGGGGGCGGACGGCGTGTTCTTTGCGACGCAGTGCGCCAGCACGGACTACCTCGACGCAGAACGCTACGAGGAGTTCGGCCGCCCCTACGACCTGCAGGTGCTTGACGCCGCGGCCTTGGGTGAGTTCCGCCTCCTGCACCTGCACGGCCGGAACGTGATGTTCGATCTGGTCACCGACTATCCCGTGGACGCCATCAACTGGCACGACCGCCAGACCCCGCCCTCGCTGGCCGAGGCGCGGGAGCGGTTCTCCGGCTGCCTCGCCGGAGGAGTCGATGAGAGCGGGCCGCTGGCGGAAGGTGGCTCCGCCGACTGCACGGCGCAGGTGCGCGACGCCGTCGCCCAGACCGGCGGCCGGCGGCTGATCGTCGCGGCGGGGTGCGTCACGCTCATCGACGCTCCAGACGCCAATCTGCGCGCCGTCCGCGCGGCCGTCGGCCCGCCGTGACACAGCGATGACCGCCCTGCTCCCGGACGGGGGGGCGGCGGCGGTGCGGGCCGCCGGGCTGGTGCGCACGTTCGGCAAGGTGCGCGCCCTCGACGGTCTGGATCTGATCGTCCGCCGCGGCGAAATCCTCGGTCTGCTCGGCCCGAACGGGTCGGGCAAGTCCACGCTCATCCGGGTGATCGCCGGCCTGCTCCGGCCCAGCGCAGGCACGGTGATGGTGCTGGAGCACCGCATCCCCGACCGGGGGATCGCCGCGCGGATCGGCTACATGACGCAGTCGGCGGCCCTCTATGAAGACCTGACGCCCCGCGAGAACCTAATCTTCTTCGGGCGTCTCTACGGGCTGACCCGCGCTGAGGCGGCGGGGCGGGCGGCAGATCTGATCGCCCGCGTCGACCTGACCGCAAAGGCCGATGCCCCCGTCCACCAGTTGAGCGGGGGGATGCGGCAGCGCACCAACCTGGCCTGCGCGCTGATCCACCGGCCCGAGCTGCTCCTGCTCGACGAACCCACCGTCGGCATCGA
>JBOGSD010000040.1:0-38339 GCA_050695215.1 bacterium | reverse complement strand
GTTCGGGACCGTCCGGCAACTCCTGACCGATGCACCCGCCCTCCGCGGCAGCGTCATCGACGAAAGCCAGACACGCATCCGCTTCTCGAACGCAGCCGAGATTCACTGCCTGCCAGATTCCCCGTTCCAGGTCCGAGGGTTTAGCGATGTGTCGCTCCTTGTCGTGGACGAGGCGAGCTTCGCCTCGCCAGACTTGTGGCGGGCCGTCTCCTACAGCGCTCTGGCCACGCCCGGGGGGCAAGTGGTGCTGATCTCGACGCCGTGGAACCCGCGGCACTTCTTCGCCGACCTCTTCGAGCGCGGGCAGAACGGCGACCCGGACATCTTGGCGCTACGCTTCACCTGGGAGGCGAGCCCGCTGCTGAGGGGCAACGCGTTCTATGCGCGGTTGGCCGAGACGCTGCCCGAGCACGAGCGCCTCGCAGAACTTGAGGCGCAGTGGGCGCCCGACGAGGCCGCGTACTTTGCGCCCGACCTGCTGGAGCGGTGCGTGGCCGACTACCGGTTCCTGACCGAGGCAGCCGCGACGTCGGAGGCCGAGCCAGAGGTGGCGCGAAAGCCGGCCATCTTTGTGGGCGCCGACTGGGGTAAGCGTGCGGACGATACGGCGTTCGTCTCCGTCGCCCGGCTGGCCAAGCCCGACATGCTCGTCGTCGCCGGCATCGAGCTGCTGCGTCGAACACGCTATGTGGACGCCGTGGCGCGGCTGGCCACGATGGCGGAGGCGTTTCACATCCTGGACGTCGCCGCCGAGTCAAACGCGGTGGGCGACGCGGTGATTGAGCTGATCGGCCAGCACAGGCTGCCAGTGACGCCCATCTGGACGGACGCACGGCTGAAAGTCGAGGGTTACGGCGTGGTGAAGGTGTTGCTCCAGCAGCGGCGCCTGGTGCTCCCCCGCGAGCCCGAACTCCTGCGGCAGCTGGCAGGGTTGCGGATGACGTTCACGGAGGGGGGGACGTTGAGCATCCGTCACGACGAGCACTCGCACGACGACCTGGCCATCGCGCTGATGCTTTCCGTCAGGAGCGCCCTAGGGCTGAGACGCGACGCCGGGCCGTTGCGGGCGGTGCCGAGCACGGCACTGACGGAGACGGAGTGGTCCCTTGTGGTGGAGCGGCTGCGTACAGGAATAGACATTTGGCCGACGGGTTTCAACGTCCGAGAGCTGACGTTCTTCGGGCCGGAGCGCGTCACAGCGCATCTCACTGGGCCGAGTCAGAGGGAACGGGAGTTCTGGTCCGACCGCGGGTTCCCGCCTGACAGGTTGGAGGGATCGCCGTGGGAGTCGTAAGGGAGGGTTTGACCGAGCTGCTCGGGCATCGGGACGTGATCACGACCATGATCTACACGCACGTGCTGAACCGCGGCCCCGGGGCGGTCCGCAGCCCAGCCGATCGATTATCCGGGCCATAGCGGATGCGAGGCGACCCCCAACGGGGTGACGGCCAGGGAGGGCTCCTCCAGGATTGCGGAGGCATGGCGGGCGGTCGATAATGGGAGCCAAGGGCACTGCTGCGCTGGAAGGGGGCCATCGGCGGAACCAGTAGGCGGCGAATTAGGCAGGTCTGCCTATCACAGCAGCCGTCAGTGTGTCGCGGTAGGCGACTTATAGGAAGCAGCAGGGAGTGGGGAGGATCAATAAGCTCACCCTGATAGGTGTTAGGCTGCAGATCGCTGTGTTGGCAGTGTTACGCAGTTCCGCCTAATTCTTGTTAGGCGCCTCGACGTTCACGCAAGGCTGTGTCTCAGTTCAGGCACTCTGGCATTACAATCGTTGTATGCTCTCGACCGCGAGGTGAAGGATGAAACTCGAATTCTTCAGTGCTGAGTGCAAGTTGTGCAATTCAGCACTCGACTCACTGTACGCTGCTCTCCCCAGTTTCCCAATCATCGTGCATCGTCAATCCGAATGCGTGGATGGCTCGTGCTGCGAGTTGGCTGCATCCTACGGCGTCAGAGCCGTGCCTTCCCTCGTCGTGGACGGCAAGATTGCACTGGTCGGGCGACCAAGTCTGTCGGAGCTCGAATCACTTGCTAGTTCCTTGGCGGCCGCGCGCTAGAGAAGGCTGTCAGTCCCAGTTTGATCTTGCGCCACCCCCGTAACTTGCCGGGATGACCGAGGAATAGCCCAAGCCGTTCTTAAAGGACCCCCCCGGCGCGTCAGCGTCCTCAGACAACTACTCAGTGCTAGCGAATGAAAGTCTCGATCGCGGGCCCCGCTGAGGCCTGGCACAGGAAATGTTCGGCGCCTAACAACTCGCTGGAGCCGACCCGGACCGCGGCCGAAAATGGAAACTAAGCCTGGCTTTTGAAGTTGCTGTAGAGTGGGGAGGGGTGAGCCAAGTGCGTCCGGGCGGCTCAGCTCGAGGCCGTTAGGCGGCTTCATGGGGTGATCGCGGCTCGCCCGGATTTGGAGGAGCGAGGCCATGTCACAAAGCGCAACATGAGGATAACGAGCATTGTCCTTCTCGTCCTCTTCTTCGTCGTTTTGACTCCATCTGCAGGTACTCAGGCTAGTTTTCAATTCTGTCGAGATATCCCACCTGATTTCAACTGCGTTGGCCCTGGCACTGTGTTTCCAACGAACTCGCCATTTGTTTGGGTGATGATTTCAGTCGCGCAACCTGGTCCTTACGAGGTCAAGATCGAGTGGATCGCCCCTGATAGCTCCACCTACGCGACGAGGACAGCTCGTACCGATCAACGCGGCATTTTTCGGTGGAGGTTTCAACTGACGATCCAAAGCCAACGGGCGGAAACACTTCCCGGCGAGTGGACGGTGCGCGCGTTCGTCGATGGTCGTCTCGTTGGCTCTTCGAAGTTCACGCTTCTTCTGGTAGGCGAGCCGAAGTTCTGGGTCCCATCCTTTGGTGTTGTTGGCCTTATCACGGCAGTGACCGCAAAAAGCATCGAGTCAGGTAGGCCAGTAGGCGAGACAACTGAGTTCAAGCTCGGCGAGACTGTGTATAGTTTCGTTCAGCTTTCTATCCCGCCTAGCCGAGCCGGTATAAGGGTGCCATTTGTCTGGAAATGGACGTCGCCCTCCGGCGAAGTACTAGAAGGGACAGGGCAATTTGGACCGACGAGAGAAGGACTGACGACGGTATCAGCGTGGCGTCCGCTTCCGTCCTTCGAGGGTAGGGTCCAACAACCAATCGGAGAATGGCAGGTGGAATTTGCTGTGGAAGGTGCGGTTGTGGCGAAATTCAAATTCAGCTTCATGCAATAACGAAGCCTATGCTCTCTGGATGGCGAAGAAGGGGATAAGGCCACAACTTGAACAAGAAAGCGCGGCCTAACGAAGCGCTGCAGCGGACCGGGCTAACTGGCGACAGTTCTGAGTTAGCTCCGTCGCGAGGGCTTGAATGGACGAGTGGGCTGGCCTTCATCCGCCCGGCCACTGAGCTCGACCGTTAGGCTGCATACCAAGCGTGTCCAATCGGGAGGAAAATGCGATGACTCCAGACATATCCGTGACCACCGGCGACCTGAAGCAGGACTACCAGATTCTCGGGCCGGTGTACTTTCAGGTGTCGAACAAGGGCATCTTCTCCAGCGCGCTTTCCAAGTTGGTGAAGCAATACGAGGCTGGAACTCGCGCAGATGAAGAAGCAGGGACAGATTAGTCAGGCACGAAGGGACTGGGGATTTCTGTACGGCGAGTTCAGTGTTGGTCAGAGCGACTTCGAGAAGGCCTTCTTCATTGCGGTTCAGGAGCTAAAGAAACGCGCCGCTATCCTGGGTGCGAACGCTGTTATCGGTATGCGCCAAGACATCGACCTCGATACCAATACGTTTCAGTTCTTCTATCTGCAAATGTACGGGACAGCGGTGGAGTTCAAGTAGGATGTCCGTGCACTTTCACGCTAAGGGATGGACGTTTCGGGGCGGTGCCAAACGAACTCGTCCATCAACCGTGTATTACCGCCTAGATCTTCCAGATACTATTCGCAGTTCCTCGGCGAAAGACCAGGAACGCCACAACTCCGCTGTCGCCATCGAGTTCAAACGCAAGACCTCTCGCATCATAGATCATGGTCTGCTGCGATCCAGTCCCCCATTGAGTGATAACGGGAGGCCGACCATACTTCTCCTCGATGTCGCTCCGGCGGGCGCCAAACGTGATACCCTGCGCGGTGCGATAATCGCTTCCTGTGCGGATGGCGAGATAAAGAAGCGCTCGGCCATCCCTGCTGCCGGCGTCTACCCTGAGCCTCCCCCACGAGTGAAGCATGATGTCCGGGTGCTGATCGGCCCTCTCGGAGGCAGCAAGCCGAATTGCTGGCGCGCCACCAAGTTCTTGCGGACCGTTCATGCGGACCAGGTCTTCGATTGTCATGGCGAGTGTCCACCGGCCAATTCCCTCTCCCGCTACAACGAGCCTCTGGTCGAGAACCTGGGCTGTTGGGCTCGAGGTACTTGGCTTCGCCAATTCGTTTACGTACGCTGCGAAACTCTGGTAGAAAGCCGCCTTAGAGGTGCCGAAGGCCCGCACGAAGGCTTGATCCACCCCCCCCTGCGACCTCACTTCCAGGCAGTGACGCCGCAGCGAAATGGGGCCCGCTGGTGCGTTGCGTACGAGCATCTCGACTGCAAGATACCCCAGGTTCCCGGGCCAGATAACGTAGGTCTGCTTCAGATACTCAAGGCCTCGCAGCCCCGCTCCCATCTGCCCAGAAGAGATGGCAGCAGTAAGTTGGGATCTCCCGACGTCTTCGGTTCGCATCGCTCCGACGCGGATCAGAGAACCATAAGCAACGTATTCCGCCACGCCTTCCACAAGCCACCCCTCGAAACGCGTCCACTCGCTCGCATACCTCTTTCCCAGGCATCCGAGCCAGTTCTGCCAGGCGTGGGTGTACTCGTGCGCCGCACTCTTCTGCTTGTTCGCCCTCACCGACCACGGGCCAGCTGGGCGTGCAACATCATAGTGAGGATGTTTGACGTCGATGAACAAGCGCGCCAAACCGTTGGTGTCGAGGCCGGTACAACATGCGCCCCCGCCGCCGGGGTCTTGGTTACCCTTCCCGGTAGCCACAATTTTCACGGTGATCGTGCGTCGAACATCTGACGGGATGTCGCCGCCTATCAACTCTTGGAGGTATAGACGGGCTATGTCGATGCCTGACTTGATGACTTCTATTTCGTCCTCCGGTACGCCAACGCCGACGTCAAATCTGAGCGCGCTAGGCTCAAGCAGTGCTGGCAGGGGAGCCGGACTCGGAGTTTGCGTAAACGCCATTTCTTTCGCCGCCAAGACCACGATGGCAGCGACTGCGAACCGGTGGATCGCCCCCGAGTGCGCCGTGCGCCAAGACAAGCGCTTCAAGCACTTCACCTCCAGACGCTATGAAAGGGACGCCGACGTAATGTGAATGCAAAACAACAACGCTGCGAAGCCTGCTTCGAGGAGTCGTCGAGTGGTCAGTAGTCCTAACCTACGCCTAAACCTCGGGAATCCCTGCCTACGACGCCTTCCAAACCGACTGAGCCGCCCCCTCCAGCCCCTCGGCGATCCAGACCTTGACCGCCGGATGCCGGACGCGGGAGACCGCCACGGCCGCCCGCAACTCCTCCGGGGTCCGCACCTTCCGGTCTCCTATTCGCTCGTTGAGGATGGCATTCACTTGGGCCTCCTCCCAGTGAAGCAGCGCCCGGGCATCCCACGGGCCGCGGTCCGGCACCCCGCCGACGTGGAGGCGGCCAGCGAAAACCACAGCGGAGATGAAACGCGCCATCGCCTTCACGGTAGGGCCGTTCGTGCCGAACGGGTCAATCCTTCGGACGTAGAGGCGACCGCCGCCGGTGGCCGGAGCGTAAAGGTGTAAACCCCTTGACCGATGGAATAGTACACCGCATTTCTCGGGTGGATGGGGCCCCCCTTTGAATCGGCAGGAAAGGAGTTTGGCTACACAATGGCTACACAAACCGCCCGAAGGCGGTTTGTGGTCGGTAGGGAGATCGGCGGGAATCCTTGCAGGGAGTGGATTTCAGCTGGGGTGACCGACGGGACTTGAACCCGCGACCTCCTGGGCCACAGCCAGGCGCTCTAACCAAGCTGAGCTACGGCCACCACGATCCATCGATCATTCTATCATGGCTGTGATCGTGGCCGGGACGGTGGACGCCGGGGCTGCAGTGCTCGGTGCGGTCAGGTGACGAACGCTACCGCTGACGGAAGGCGTGCGTTCACTGCCCGCGCCCCAGGAGCCGGGCCGCCAGACCGACCGCGGAGGCGAGGGCCGAAGCCGTTTGCGCGACCTGCAGCCGATCGCGGCGATACTGCTGGAGCCGCTGCGCGAAGGGAGGATCCGTGATGAGATCGTCGGCAAGCACGAGGATCCCATCGCTCTCGGACGGGTGAGACAAGGCGACGTCACGGTGGCCCTCAGACGGTGGCGCGTCTGAAAGGGAAGGGGAGGGGGCCTGCACGGCGCGTGCGGCCCGGCACGCCCGGCGCAGCAGGCGAAGGGAACGGAGCGTCCGCCGCAGATCCGGCGGGAACCGGTAGAAGGTCAGACACCAACCCAGATCGCGTTCCAGCGAGCGCACGCCCTGCTCCCCCCGGCTCAACCATAGATCGCGCCACGCTCTGAACCGCACGACGGCGGAGGCCCGGTCTGGCGCCGAAAAGATCCTCCGTCCTTCGGCCAGACACTGGCCGCGCGATCGAGGGCTGAGCTGGCCTCCCAACACCAGGAGGCGATGAGAGAGGGAGATCTGGATCAGCGCATCGGGATAGGCCGCGCGGATGGCCCTGATCGCCGCGGGGTCACCACTGCAGCAGATGAGCGTGGGGGCAACGCCTTCCGCCTCTCTGAGCCGCATGAGCAGCGAACGCCACCCGTCCTCCGCGTCACCGCGAAGGGGGTGGGAGACGAGCCTGCCCTCATTCCCCGAGAAGAGCAACGCTCCCAGGGCTCCCGTCTCGAGGACGTCGAGGAAGAGGCAGATGGGAAAACTACCGACGTGTCCCTGGAGCATTCTGGGAGGTTTCTGCCCGAACGCGGAAAGATCTAGACGAGGTTCCGCACAAGACCACGGGGGCGAGCCTGATCGGCCCGCCCCCGCACAGTGGGACGGTGGCGCCCCCGCTGCCTCTTTAGAAGTCCTCGTCCATCCCCCCGCCGCCCGGCATGGGCATGGCGGCCTTCTTCTTCTCCCGCTTCTCCACCACCAGCGCCTCCGTCGTCAGCAGCAGGCCGGCGACGCTGGCGGCGTTCTGGAGGGCCAGGCGAACCACCTTGACCGGGTCTGTGACGCCGGCCTTCACCAGGTCGGTGAACTCGCCGGAGATTACTTCGTAGCCGGTGCGGCCCTTCTCCCGCTTCAACCGCTCGACGATCAGACTGCCTTCGGCTCCGGCGTTGGCGGCGAGCTGGCGGGCCGGCTCTTCCACGGCGCGGCGCACCAACGCCACCCCGACCGCCTCGTCACCTTCGGCTTCCACCTTGCCCAGCGCGTCCAGCGCGCGGATGTACACCGTGCCGCCGCCGGCGACGACGCCTTCCTCGACTGCGGCCTTGGTGGCGTTGAGGGCGTCCTCGAAGCGATGCTTCTTCTCCTTCATCTCCGTCTCGGTGGCGGCGCCGACCTTGACCTCGGCCACCCCCCCGGCCAGTTTGGCCAGCCGCTCCTGCAGCTTCTCCTTGTCGTAGTCGGAAGTAGTCTCTTCCATCTCGGCCTTGATCTGATTGATCCGCCCCTGGATGTCGGCCTTCTTGCCCTTGCCGCCGATGACCGTGGTGTCCTCCTTCTCCGCCTTCACGCGGTCGGCGCGGCCCAGGAGGTCCAGGTCGACGTTCTCCAGTTTGCGCCCGGTGTCTTCGGAGATCACGGTGCCGGCGGTGAGGGTGGCCATGTCCTGCAGCATCGCCTTGCGGCGGTCCCCGTAGCCGGGGGCCTTGACGGCGAGGCTGTTGAGGATCCCGCGCAGCTTGTTCACCACCAGGGTGGCGAGGGCTTCGCCATCGAGGTCCTCGGCGATGACCACGAGCGGCTTGCCCTGGCGGATCACCCGTTCCATCACGGGGACGATGTCGCGCGCGGCCGAGATCTTCTTGTCGGTGATGAGGATGTAGGGGTCGTCGAGCGTGGCCTCCATCTTGTCGGGGTCGGTGACGAAGTAGGGGGAGATGTAGCCGCGGTCGAACTGCATCCCCTCGACCACGTCGACGGTGGTCTCGATGCTCTTGCCCTCTTCGATCGTGATGACGCCGTCCTTGCCCACTTTGTCCATGGCGTCCGCGATGATCTCGCCGATCTCAGCGTCATTGGCGGCGATGCCGGCGACGTGGGCGATGTCGCTGTGCCCTTCCACCTGGATGGCGCCCTTCTTGATTTCCTCCACGACCGCGTCCAGGGCCCTGTCGATGCCGCGCTTGAGCAGCATCGGGTTGGCGCCGGCGGCCACATTTTTCAGCCCCTCGCGCACCATGGCCGACGCGAGCACCGTGGCGGTGGTCGTGCCGTCACCGGCGGCGTCGTTGGTCTTGCTGGCCACTTCCTTGACGAGCTGAGCGCCCATATTTTCATAGGGGTCCTCCAGCTCGATCTCCTTGGCCACCGTGACGCCGTCCTTGGTGATGGTGGGGGAGCCCCACTTCTTTTCCAGGACGACGTTGCGCCCTCTCGGCCCCAGCGTGACCCGGACCGCGCTGGCCACCTTCTCCACGCCGCGCTCGAGCGCGCGCCGTGCACTTTCGTCGTACAGCAGCAGCTTGGCTGGCATACTCTGTCCTCCTAGAGGCGATGTCGGGGAATCGGCATTAGCACTCCTTCACTGAGAGTGCTAAATCCTCCATAAGAATACGCGAACTGCCGCCGGGGTCAAGATTCTCCAGGCGTTCCCTGACGCCTCAGCACCGCGGGGTGTACAGTGGGGCCATGCGCATTCCCTTGTGGCAGGCCGGCCTGGGGTCCTTTCTCCTCCTCACCGGCTTCCTGGCCGCCTCCCAGTGGCATGCCGGACGGCCTCTGCGGGCCCAGGTCGAGCTGCCGGCACCCCGCATTCAGCAACTGGCGCTCCTGGTGAAGCGCCAGGAAGAGGGCCAGGCTGCCCTGGAGGCTGAGATCGCCCAGCTCCGGCAGCGGGCCCTGGCCTACGAGCATGCCGTGGCCGAGGGGCAGGGGGCCGCCGAAACCATGGCGGCCGAACTCGCCCAGCTGCGCCTGGTCCTAGGCCTGGTCCCGGTGGAGGGGCCCGGGGTCGAGGTACGGCTGAGCGGGGCGGGGGCCCCGGGGGGTGTCCTCCCGGTGCAGATCCGCGCCGCAGACCTGGCCGGGCTGGTCAACGAACTCTGGTCGGCGGGGGCTGAGGCGGTGTCGGTCAACGGCCACCGCACCCTCGCCACGACCGGGTTTCGCGACCACGCCGACGACGTGATCGTCGGGACGGTCGCCATGCGCCCCCCGTTCCTGGTCGCGGCGATCGGGGAGCCGGCGGTGCTGCAGACGGCCCTGCGGCTGCGTGGGGGCTTCGTGGAAGGGCTGCGATCGATCGGACTGTCGGCGTCGGTCCAGCGGCGCGCGCAGATCCGGCAAGAGGCGTACCGCGGACCCCTGCTCTATCGTCACGCCCGGCCCGGTCCCGAGCCGGGACCCTGACCACCCTCTAGGCCGGGCGACCCCATCCTGCAGAAAAAGTCGGACCGCGATCCCCGCCGGGTGATGCGGACATCTCCCGGCAGTCGCGACCGCGGTCCCTAAGACCCGTCCGTGAGGGGCTCACCGCGCTTGGGCCGGAACTGAGGTCTCGTGCTTGGTGTTCTCGCTCCGGCGTTGCGGCGCACCCTCGGAGAGACGGGCACCTAGTATAGGAGGCGCCTCTTCCTGGTGTCAATCTTTCCTTCGAAGTAGAGGCTCCCTCCTCATCTTCCCAGGTAGGCCGCGTTCTACTCCCCGAGACCTGCCGATCCAGAGGAGGATTCCCGCAGGTTCCCGCCGGGTCAGACCCGTTCCACCGCCAGGGACACCGCTTCCCCGCCGCCGAGGCAAATGGCGGCGATCCCGCGGCGGCCGTTCACCTCCGGGAGGGCGTGCAGCAGTGTGGCCAGGATGCGGGCGCCGCTGGCGCCGATGGGGTGTCCCAGCGCGACGGCGCCGCCGTGGATATTCACCTTCTTGGTGTCGATGCCCAGGTCGCGCGTCGCCGCCAGCACCACCGACGCGAACGCTTCGTTGATCTCGATCAGATCGACGTCGGCCAGCGACCAGCCCACCTTGTTCAGCAGCCGGCGGATGGCCGCGGACGGCTGCACGGTGAACCACTCCGGCGCCCCCGCCGCTCCCGCCTGGCCGACGATGCGGGCCAGGGGGCGCGCGCCGAGCCGCCGCGCCGCGTCTGCTCCCGCCACGACCACGGCCGCCGCGCCGTCGCTGATGCTGCTGCTGTTGGCCGCGGTGACGGTGCCGTCCCGCTCGAAGACCGCGGGCAGCGTGGGAATCTTCTCAAAGTTCACGCGCCGCGGCTCTTCGTCCGCGCTCACCGTCGAGGCGCCGTTGCGGGGCTGCGCCACCTCCACGGGCACGACCTCGGCGGTGAACCTGCCGCTGGTCATGGCGTCGAGGGCACGGCGGTAGCTCTGGACGGCGTAGGCATCCTGTTCCTCGCGCGTGAAGCGGTACTCGCGGTTGAGCAGTTCGCAGCAGCTGCCCATGTGGATCCGCTTATAGGCGTCGACCAGACCGTCGCGCAGGATCGAGTCCACGATCGCGCCGTCGCCGATGCGGTACCCCGTGCGCGCCCGATCGAGCAGGTAGGGGGCCAGGCTCATCGATTCCATCCCACCGGCGACGACCACCTCGGCGTCGCCGCTCTGGACCGCCTGCGCGGCCAGCATCACCGCCTTGAGGCTGCTGCCGCACATCTTGTTGATGGTCGTGGCCGGGACGGTCTCGGGGATGCCCGCGGCCAGCGCCGCCTGCCGCGCCGGCGCCTGGCCCAATCCCGCCGACAGGACGTTGCCCATGATCACTTCGTCCACTTGATCGGGACTGACTTGGGCCTGAGCGAGCGCGCTCCGGATCGCCACCGCGCCCAGCCGCGGCGCCGGGATGGAGGAGAGCCCGCCCAGGAACCGGCCGATCGGCGTCCGCACGGCGCTGAGGATCATCACGTCACCTACCGGCATCCATCCACCCCTTTCACGCGAAAGCACTGCTGGATGTGTATCTTCATTATGTTCCCCGCTGTTCCGGCCTGGCAACACGGGGACCCGGACGGAGACCGGCAGGCCCGTCCGAACGGGGTGACGAACCCCACATACCGAATCCCGATGCGGCGCGACCCTCTCGTCACGTACCCGAGGGAGACGTCCTCCCGCGTGCCTCCCGAGCGGGGGGCGGCGCTAGTGGCCGTCCTCGGCGTCATGGTGATCGTGTCGGTGCTCGTGGCCGCCCTGGTCTTCGCGACGATGGGGGAGCGGGCCATCTCCCAGCAGCAGGCTGGAGGCACTCAAGCGCTCTTCCTGGCGGAGGCCGGAGCATACCGTGCCCTCGCCGAACTGCGCCACCGTTTCCTCGTGGATCTAGCCGCGCGGATCGATCAGGTGGAAGGCGCCGATGTCATCGCCGCCTGCGAGAATGAGGAAGGCTGGCGGCTCGCCGCCGCCTTCGCTCACCCGGGCGGGACGACCGACTGGGTGGAGGATCCGGCAACGGGAGAGGCGGTCCTGCGGCTCAACGGCGGCCGGCCGATCAGCGTGCGGGCCGGGGGAGGGTCGGAAACGGGACAGTTCACGGCGACCATCCGGCTCCGCACCACCGCCGCGGGGATGCGCGCGGACTGCCGCCGGCCGGGGGCGGCCTCGCCGGAGCAGTACCGCATGTTCCTGGACTATGAGATCGTTGCCATCGGCGCGGCGCGCAACACCCGGCGTTCGGTGAAGCTCACCAACCCCGCGGCGGCGCCGTTGGAACTGGCGGTGGAGCGCGCCTCCTTCTCCCGCTGGGCCCTGCTGCTGCTGCAGCGATCGGAGCAATGGCTGACCGCCGAGACGATCCTCGAAGGCCCCGCGCACACGAACGACCGCTGGCACATCGCCGCCGCTCCCACCTTTCACGGTCCGATCAGCAGCAGCGCCGTCGAGGTGGTCTTTCACAACTGTGGCCGCCAGGTGGACCTCGCCGCGGCGACGAACCCGGGTGCGCCCCCCGGATGCGCCGGGGATCAGCCGCGCTATCTGGCGGGGGAGCTGGAACGCGGGGTCCGGCCGGTGGAGTTCCCCGAGGCCCCACCCAGCCTGGCGCGAGCCGCCCTCGGGCTTGACCCTGACGGCCCCCCCCCGAGCGACAGTGACTTGGCCCGCGCCGCCGCCGATCAGGTCAAACCCGGCGTGCCCCCGCCGCCCGGCGTCTACATCGCCAATGACGGCGGCGTCCTGCGCCACCCCGGCACGGGCAGCCCGACGGGCGTCTACATCCGCGGCAACGTCAACATCGTGGCCCTGGCAGTCGAGGACGGCCGCCAGGCCCTGCTGCTGCGCCTGAGCGGATCCTCCGGCCCCGCGGTGATCCACAAGATCGTCTTTGCTCCAGAGCGCGACGCGCTGGTGCTCTCTGGACCTGACACTCCCGCCCGCACCTATCGCGGGCGGTTCAACGGCCTGATCTACGTCGACGGCGTCATCGAGTCGTTCTCCGGCACGGTGGCGCGCAGCGCGTTGCTGACGGTGGTGGCGCGCAAGGCGATCACCATCACCGACCACGTCGTGTACGAGCATCCGCCGGCGGCCGGAGGCGAGGAAGCGCTCAATCTCCTCGGTCTCTACGTGGAGGAGGGCTCGCTGCAGATCGACGGGGCGGCCCCGGCCGACCTGTACGTGGACGCGGTCCTCCTCGCGCCCAAAGGAGGTCTGCGCACCGAAGGGCTCGCCGGTCTGGGCGACCGCGGCACGCTCCACATCTTCGGCGGCATGACTGCGGAGGAGTTTGGCGCCGTGGGGATGGTCGATCCGGATAGCGGGACCCCGCGCGGCTACCGGCTGGATCTGCGGTACGATCAGCGGTTGCTCAGCGAGACGATGCCGCCCTTCTTCCCGCGCGCCGACCGGTACGCGGCGAGGCGGCCGCGGGGCGACGGCCTCTACCTCAAGCCCGTCTGGCAGGAGGTCTCCGCCCCGTAACCGTTACGGAGCGAGCCGCACCTCGTCCACTTTCACGATCACGCCGGGCAGGACGCGCGCGGTCCACGTGAGCGGAACAGCAACCATCTTCCCCGCCGGCACGTCCAGAATCTGACTGATGGTGCGCTGTCCCACCGCGGCCACATCGACGGTGACCCGCGCCGACGTCACCGGGAGACCCGCCGGATCCGCAATGGCCACGCAGGCGACGGCCCGAGCGGCGGGGCCTGGCGGCACGACGGTGGCGGTGACGATGACCCGCTCTTTGGCGACCTCGCCGTAGAGATCCAGACCGACCTCCGCCAGCACGGCGTAGAGCGGCGCGGTCGGGCGGGGGAGATACTGCTCTACCTTGAGGATGACCCAGAGCACCGGGGGGCCCGGCGGGAGGGTGATCTGGAACGGTTCAAAGTCCGCTTCGTCGACCTGCGGCACGGTCGCCGCAGCCGTCGCGACGACGGCGCCGGCGGTCCCGTAGCCGGTCGCTGAGATCCTGACGCCAAGGACGGGGTGGGTTGCGAGGTTGTTCGCGTCGGCCTCGATGGTGAGCGCGCCGCTGGGGGCGCGCGCGAACTCCCACCCCGAAATCTCCACGAGCGCGCCTCGGACCTCAGGCCGCGGGGGCGGGCGGCGAAGGAGCGCCCCCGGGGCCGGCGGGCAGGCAGGCTGTCCGGGCGCGGCAGCGGGACCGGGTGGTCCGCCGGGGGTCCCTGCCGGGGGCGAGGCCGGCGCGCCCCTGGCCGCCGGTGGAGGGGAGGCGCCGCCGATCGGACCGAACCCGGCCGGAGGTGATGGAGCCGGCCGGAAAGCGGGAGGCGGGGGAGGGGGTGCGGGCACCGGCTCTGCCCCCTGGGCCCGCAGATTCCTCAAGAGGAAGTCGGTTTGGATCGTTCGCTCCTCTTCACGAGCCGACGGGCGGGCGGTGACGAAAAGAGCGATGCGCGCCACCGCGCCGGGGTCCTCGGCCGGTTGCCCATCCGCGGTGAGGTAGCGAAACGCGAGGACACGGACCTTGTCCCCGATGACCTGCTCGGTGCGGTTCCCCCGCCGTACGGCGACCGCCGCGCCCGCGTCGTGGGCGAAGGTGACCTCATACGACACACCCGGCCGCACCGGGTTGGCCCCGGGGATGCGCAGGGTGACGCGGTCGGCGCACAGGAGGGTGGGTGGGCAGCGCCCATCGGGGGCGACCTCTTCGGCCCACCGCGCCTCTTCGCTGATGCGGTCGGCGATGAAGCGCACCGTCTGCTGCGCCTCGATGACGTTTTCGGCCAGGCCGAACGAGCGCGTGGTGGAGATGACGAAGCCGTAGATCGCCGCCAGCGCCACGGCGGCGATGGCCAGGGCCACCAGGATCTCCAGGAGCGTGGCTCCCTCGTGGCGAGGGCACGAGAATCTTCGTGCGAGAGGAGGGCGCATCGAAGGTTCCTTTCCACATGAGAGGAGAAGCTCCCGCTCCTCTGGTAGAGTATTGCCCAATGGTTCTGCACGACTTTCGCGTCGACGATCGCGGCGCGCTGCTGATTGGCGGCAGCCGCGCCGTCGACCTGGCAGAGGAGTTCGGGACCCCTACGCTGGTCCTCGACGAAGAGCGCCTTCGTCGGGCGGCGCACGCCTACCGGGAGGCGCTGGCCGAGAGCTACCCGCGGAGCCAGCCCATCTTTGCGTCCAAGGCGTTGTGCATCATGGCCACCTGCCGGTTGGCCTACGACGAAGGGCTGCACGTGGACGTTGCCTCGGGCGGGGAGCTCTATACGGCCCGGCGGGCCGGCGTACCCGCCGAGGCGCTGCACTTCCACGGCAACAACAAAACCCCCGAGGAACTGCGCTTCGCCCTGGAGGAGGGCGTGGGTCGCATCATCGTCGACAATGACTATGAGCTCGACCTGCTCGATGAGCTGACCCGCCCCCTCGGCCGCCGCGCCGCGGTCCTGCTGCGCGTAGCGCCCGGCATCGAGCCCCACACGCACAAGGCGATCGTCACCGGCGGCGTTGATTCGAAGTTCGGCTTCGGGATCGCGGGGGGCGCGGCCGTCGCTGCGATTAAGCGGGCGCTGGAGATCCCCGGCATCGACCTGCGCGGTGTGCACAGTCACATTGGGTCACAGATCGTCGATCTGGAGCCGTTCCGCCTGGCCGCGCGGGCGCTGGCGGACTTTCTCGCCCAGGTGCGGCGCGAGCTGGACCTCACCTTTCCCGAACTGAACCTGGGCGGCGGCCTCGGGATCGCCTATCTGCCGGAGGATGCCCCCCCCGCGATCCCCACGTTCGTGCGGGCGGTGACGGGCGCGCTGCGGGAGGCGCTCGACCGTCACGGGCTGCCCCTTCCGCTGCTCTCCCTCGAGCCGGGCCGTTCCCTCGTCGGGGCGGCGGGGGTGACCCTCTACACCGTGGGCGCGATCAAGACCATTCCGGGGATCCGCACCTACGTCTCCGTGGACGGAGGGATGTTCGAGAACCCACGGCCGGCGCTCTACGGTTCCCGTTACACGGCGGCCCTCGCCGCCCGCGCCGAGGCTCCGCCCGACGGCATCGTCACCATTGCCGGGCGCTGCTGCGAATCGGGCGACGTGCTGATCTGGGAAGCGCCGCTGCCGGCGCTTCGATCCGGCGACCGGCTGGCAGTGTTCTCGACGGGCGCGTACACGTACTCGATGGCCAGCAACTACAACCGCTTTCCGCGGCCGGCGGTGGTGCTGGCCGGGGACGCCGCACCGCGTCTAGTGGTCGAGCGGGAAACCTACGAAGATCTGATCCGCAAGGACCGGGCCCTGGCATGAGGACGGGCTAACGCGTGTCGGTCCCCAGTCTCACCGTTCTTTTCTTCCGCGCCCTCGCGTTGCTCGTGGCCGCTCCGCTGCACGAGGCGGCGCACGCCTACGCGGCCGACCGGCTCGGTGATCCGACCCCCCGCCGTCTGGGGCGGCTGACGCTCAATCCCCTGGCGCATCTCGACCCGCTGGGAACCATCCTGCTGCTGCTCTTCGGGTTGGGGTGGGCCAAACCGGTGCCGATCGATCCCGGTAACTTTGCCGACTGGCGGCGCGGGCTCATCGTGGTCGCCGCGGCCGGCCCGCTGGCCAACGTCATCCTGGCGCTCTTCTTCGGGCTGCCGTTCAAGCTGGGTCTCATCCAGCCGTTCGCTGGGGCGGTGGGGCCTCTGGGGGAATTGCTCTTCACCCTGGTGCTGATCAACGCCGTGCTGGCGATCTTCAATCTACTGCCCGTCCCGCCGCTGGACGGCAGCAAGATCCTCATCGGCCTCCTGCCCGGACCGCTCGGGCTGGCCTATGCGCGGCTGCAGCCTTACGGGATTCTGATTCTGCTCCTGCTCGTGTCGTTCCGCATCACCGACCAGATCGTGTTTCCCGGCATCGCCTGGTTGGTCCGCCAGGCCACCGGATTGGGCGGCGGGCTCGGGTTCTGACCGCGGCGCGACAGGGATTCCCCCCGTGGTCCTCGTACCCTTAGACGAGGACGTTTGCCCGTGGTGGGCCGTCTCACCGTGACCGAGACCCGATCCGTCCCATACGTCGTCCACACCGCCACGTTTGAGGGACCGCTGGAGCAGCTCCTCCGCCTGGTCCAGCAGGGTGACGTGGACGCGGCGTCGTTGCCTCTCGCGGAGATCGCTGCCGACTACCTGACGCACTCCCGCCGAGAGTTTGACGTCGACGAGGCCACCGAGGCCCTCTGGGCCCTCGCTGCCCTGGTCGAACTGAAGGCGCGCGCGCTGCTGCCGCAGCCGCCCCCGCCGGAGGCGCCGCCCCCGCCCGAAGAGTCCGGCGATCTCGACGCCGCCATGGAGGAGCGGGTGGCCGCCTATCGCGCCTTCCGGGACGCCGCCACGGCGATGCGCGCGCTGGAGGCTTACCAGCAGCGGGTCTTCCGGCGACCGGGAGAGGAACCGCAGGGCGCACTCCTGACCGGCGTGGCGCTGCCCGATCTGATGCGGGCGTTTCAGGAGGTGCTCGCCCGCGGGCGGGAGCGGCCCTCGGAGATCCTCCTCGAGCCGATCACCGTCGCCGAACGTATGGCCACGCTGCTGGGGGTGCTGAAAGAGGCCGCCAGAGGCGTGATCTTCGCGGCGCTCTTTCCGGCGGAAGCGACGCGGCTGGAGATCGTCGTCACGTTTCTGGCGCTGCTCGAACTGATCCGGATGCTCCGGGTGGGCGTGGGGCGGGATACGCCGGGCGGGGAGATCCGCATCTTCCTGCGCGCCGGCGATGCGGCGTGAACGATCGCGACGGCGCCGGCGCTCCCCTCCCGGCGGCCGAGGAGACGCAGGTGCGCGAGGCGGTCCGCGCGATCGAGTGCATCCTGTTCGCCAGCGGCGAGCCGGTGCGGCCGGAAGATCTCGCAGAAGCCGCGCAGGTGCCCCCAGAGATCGTGGCGGCCGCGCTGGGGATCTTGCGGGCGGAGTACGCCGGCCGGGGGTTGGAGGTCCAGACCGTCGCCGGGGGGTATCAGCTCGGCACCCGTCCCGCCTACGCGGAGGCGGTGCGCCGCTACCTCGGCGCGGCGGCGCGTGAGCCGCTGTCGCAGGCGGCGCTGGAGACCCTGGCCATCATCGCCTACCGGCAGCCCATCACCCGCCCGGAGGTCGATGGGCTGCGCGGGGTGCGCAGCGACTACATTCTCGAGCGGCTGGAAGAACGGCGTCTGATCCGGGTGGTGGGGCGCAAGGAGACGGTGGGGCGCCCCATGCTCTACGCGACGACAGAGGCGTTCCTTCGCCACTTCGGCCTGGGTGATCTGGGGGACCTGCCGCCGCTGGCGCAATTCGGCCTGACCGCGTCTGCCGCGGAAACATGAGGGGCGCGGCCGCCCTCGCCGCCATGGCGGCGACCCTGCTCGGCGTGCTCCCGGCATCCGGCGCACCGCAGCCGCCGGGGCCTTCCCCGCTGACCGCGGCCTCGGCCATCCTGATCGAGGGGAAGACCGGGACCGTCCTCTTTGACCGCGGCGCCCAAGAGCGCCGCCCTCCCGCCAGCACGACCAAAGTATTGACCGCTCTGCTGGCGCTGGAGCGACTGCGTCCCCACACCATGGTCCCGATTTCGCGGCGGGCCTCCGCGCAGCGATCGGGATCAGCGATCGGCCTGGAACTGGGGGAGCTGTGGCGGGCCGATCAGCTGCTGGACGCCCTCATGGTGGGTTCCGCCAACGACGCGGCGCTGGCGCTGGCCGAGGCCGTCGCGGGGTCCGTGGAGCGCTTCGCCGTGTTGATGAACCAGCGCGCGCGCGCCGCCGGCGCGACCCGCAGCACCTTCGTCGTGCCGCACGGGCTCTATGATCCCGCTCATCTGACGACGGCCCGCGACCTGGCGCTGATCACCCGGGAGGCGCTGCGCCACCCCACCTTCGCCGCCCTCGCCCGCGAGCAGGTCTTTACCTGGCAGCGGCACGGTCTCCCCCCGCGGGTGGTCGTCAACCGGAACCGGCTGCTCTGGACCTTCCGCGGGGCCGACGGGGTCAAGACCGGATGGATCGCGCAATCGGGACAGTGCCTCGTGGCCTCGGCGACCCGGGAGGGGCGCCAGCTGATTGCCGTGGTGCTGGACAGTGTTGACGTTTTCGGCGACGCCGCCCGCCTGCTGGAGTACGGCTTTGCCCATTATCGTCTCCGCCGTGCCGGCGGTCGTGGAGAGGTGGTGACCCACCAGCAGCTGACGGGGGCGGACGCGCCGCTGGTGGCGGCGCTGTCAGCAGACCTGTTCGTGGTGGCCCCGGCGGCCGCCGCGCTGCGCCGCGAGGTGCGGCTGCGGGCGGGACTCCACCCGCCGATCCGCGCCGGCGAGGCGGTGGGTGAACTGCTCGTCACCGCAGACGGCGCCCTCGTCGGCCGCGCCGGGATCGTCGCGCTCGGGGAGGTCGAAGCCCGCTCGGTGTGGCGACAGGTCGCCCTCTGGATGCGGGGGTTGATCGGGGGGCGTTAGTGGAGCTCCGGCGCCTCTACCGTGCCAAGGAAGACCGCTGGATCGCCGGGGTGTGCGGCGGGCTGAGCCGTTTCTTCGGGATCGATCCCCTGCCGCTGCGCATCGCCTTCATCATTCTCAGCCTCTGGCAGGGGGTCGGCGTGCTGATCTACCTGATCATGATCCTGATCGTGCCCGAGGAGCCCACCGGCCAGATCGTCACCGACCCGCATATCCCCCAGGAGCATGGGGCGGACGACCCCCAGGCGCGGCGGGTGCGCCTCCTCGGGGTCATCCTGCTGCTGGGCGGGGTCTACCTGCTCATCCGTACGTTCGGGCTGCTGCCGGTCGACGCCGAGCGGCTCGCCGCCCTCACCCTGATCGCCGTGGGCTTCATCATCCTGCTGCTCCGCCCCGGCCGTATCTGAGCGAGGGGCGAGACAGCCATCCGGCTCGACGGCGTTTTCCTCGCCGGCAGGCTGTCTCGCCCCTCTGCTCAACGCGCCAAGAGATCAAGGTCTGGCAGGTCACGGCGCCCGAGCAGGGCCAGGCGCGTGAAGATCTGACCGCGATGGTACTGCTCGTGCGTGACGACGTGCCAGAAGATCTCATCCACCGTGTCCGTCCGCCGAGGATCAACATGGAGCGGGCGGCGCGAGCGCCACTCCTCCGCTGTCAGCCTTTCGGCCAGCGCCACGGTCGCGTCGCGCTGTGGGCGCCAGACGCGGTGGATCGCCTCGAGGTCGCCGAAGGCCTCTGGCTGGTCGCGCGTCTGGGGCTGGCCCACGATGACGTGCTGGATCCAATGCTTCTCAGCCCCCACCATGTGCACGAGGATGTCCCTGATTGAGCGGAGCCCTTCTCCGGGAGGCGAGGCCAGCGCGTCCCAGTCGTGCGGTGCGCACAGGGCCAGTAGTTCGTCCGGCACCGCGCTGAAATAGTCCAGGGTCTGGCGCGGGATCATGCGATGCGCGCGCCCAGCTCGGCGTCGGCGTCGGGCTGCAACAGGATGACACGGCCGCCAGGCTCGACGGCCCCGAGGACGAGCACCTCGCTCTCGAAGTCGGCGATGCGGCGCGGCGGGAAGTTCATGACCGCGACGACCTGGCGGCCGACGAGGGAGTCGCGCAGATAGAAGGGCTGCACCGCCGCCGATGAACGGCGCACCCCGGAGGACCCGAAGTCGATGGTCAGCCGGTAAGACGGTTTTCTCGCCGTGGGGAACTCCTCGACCTGAAGGATGCGCCCCACGCGCATCTCGACGCGCTCAAACTCCTCGAGGGTTATCTGGTCCATGCCAGGGCGTATACTTCGGCTGGCGATGAATCCCTGCCCTCCCGTTCACGGGCGCTGTTCCAGCAGGGTGGCGCGGCCCGCCGTGCGCCTCCTCCTCGCGCTGGGTCTCATCCTCTCGGTGGGATGGACCCTGCCGGCGCGCGGGGCGTCCAGCGCTGCGTTTCCCCTTGAGATCCGTGACGCGCTGGGCCGCCCGGTTACGATCGTCCGCCCGCCGCGGCGCGTCGTCTCGGTGGCGCCCAGCGTCACCGAGATCCTCTTTGCGATCGGTGCCGGAGAGCGCCTCGTGGGGATCGGCGACGCCGACGACTATCCCCCCGCGGGTGTGCGCGGCAAGACCCGGGTGGGTGGGGTGATCCTCGACGCCGAGGGCATCCTCAGCCTCCGCCCCGACGTGGTGGTGGGGGTGGCGAGCCTGCAGCGCGCCCAGCTCGACCGTCTGATCCGGCTGGGCCTTCCCGTGCTGGCGGTGGACGCGCGCAGCCTGGAGGAGACCTTTGCGCAGATCGCGCTGCTGGGACGGGTGATGGATGCGGTCCCGGCGGCGCAGCGGGGAGTGCGCCTGCTGCAAGACCGCACCGTCAGCGTCGCCCGCCGCGTGGCGGGCCGGACTCGCCCACGCGTCTACGTCGAGATCTGGGGGGAGCCCCCACAGACCGCCGCCGGGGGAACGTTCATCGACGACCTCCTCCGGCGAGGCGGAGGCAGCAACCTCTTCGCCGATCTCCGAGGATGGCCGCAGATCTCTCCTGAGGTGGTCCTGCGGCGCGACCCGCAAGTGGTCCTCCTGACGTATGCGGGGGCGCGCCGGCTGGCGGTTCGCCCGGGGTGGGCGCGCCTCGACGCCGTGCGCCGGGGGCGGGTGCACGAGCTGGACCCCGATCTGGTCTCGCGTCCGGGTCCGCGGCTCGTGGACGGCCTCGAACTGATCGCCGCCCGTCTGCACCCGCAGGTGGTTCCCCTGCCCGCGCCCACCCCCCCGAAGCCTCGATGATCGAACTGGCCGGCGTCACCGTCACGTATGGCGCGCCCCGGGGGGGCGCTTCCACCACGTATGGCGCGCCCCGGAGGGGCGCTTCCACCAGCCCCCCCGCACTCGCAGGCGTCACGCTCCAGATCGACGCGGGAGCCTTCGCCGGCATCATCGGCCCCAACGGCGCCGGCAAGACGACCCTGCTGCGGACGATGGCCGGTCTGGCGCGGCCGGTGGCGGGTCAGGTGCGGGTCGACGGGCAGCAGGTCTCCGCGCTGGCCCCTCGGACGCGTGCGCGTCTGGTGGCGGTCGTGCCGCAGGTGGAGGGTCCGCCGCCGGGATTCACCGTGCGGGAAGCGGTGGCGATGGGACGCACGCCCCACCTGCGGCGGCTGGGGCCGCCGCAGGCGGCGGACCGCGACGCGGTGGAAGGCGCGATGGGCCGGGCGCGTGTCGATGCGCTGGGCGGGCGGCTCGTCGAGACGCTCAGCGGTGGTGAGCGCCAGCGGGTCCTCATCGCCCGGGCGCTGGCGCAGGACCCGCGCGTGCTGCTGCTGGACGAACCGACGGCGCACCTCGACGTCGCCGTGCAGTTGGAGATCATGGAGGTGCTCGCCGGCCTGCACCGCGCCGGACTCACGCTGGTGGCCGCCTTTCACGATCTCAACCTGGCGGCGGCATTCTGCCGGCGGGTGCTGCTCCTGGACCGGGGCCGGGTGGTGGCCGATGGTCTCCCCGAGGCGGTGCTCACCGCCGAGATCCTTGGGCCGGTCTATCGGGCGGATTTTCTGGTGCGTCCCCACCCGCTCGGCGGGCGGCCCCTGGTCACGGTCCTGGGGAGGATCGCCTCTGCGGGTGGGGGAAGTGCCTCTGCGGCCATGCCGGACGGTGCCGCCGCCCGCCCGCTCGTGATCGCCATTGACGGCCCGATGGGATCGGGCAAGTCCACGGTCGCCCGCGCCGTAGCCGCCCGGCTAAGCTACCGCTACATCAACACCGGGGCGATGTATCGCGCCGTCGCGCGGGAAGCGCTGCGCCGGGGCGTCGATCCCCAGGACGCCGCCGCGCTGGAGGCGATCGCGCGGATACTGCCGATGGAGTTCGTGGAGTCGCCCGGGGGCCAGCGGCTGCTCGTCGCGGGGGAGGACGTGAGCGAGGCGATCACCGATCCCGCCGTCTCAGAAGCGGCGTCCCTGGTGAGCGTCCATCCTCCGGTGCGGGACGCCCTGGTGGCACGACAGCGGCAGTTAGGCGGCGCCGGCGGCGTGGTGATGGAAGGACGTGACATCGGCACCGTCGTCTTCCCCCAGGCGGAGGTGAAGGTCTTCCTCAACGCCACGCCACAGGAGCGGGCCCGCCGCCGGTTCGAGGAACTGCGCGCCAGGGGCGCCCCCGTCGACTATGAGGCCCTGCGGGCGGCGGAGGAGGCGCGGGACCAGCGGGACCGCGAACGCGCGCACTCCCCGCTGCGCGTGGCGCCGGACGCGCTCATCATCGACACGACCGGCAAGAGCCCCGGCCAGGTGGCCGAAGAGATCCTGGCCTTGGCGCAGCGCCGCAGCGTCGCGGAGCGGTCATCCTAGTGTGGTATCGTCTCAATCGCGCGTTCTTCGCGATCTGGTTCCAGCTGCACTTCGGCTTCCGCGTCGAGGGGCGCGTCCACGAACCGGCCCCGCCGTTCATTGTCATCGCCAATCACGCCAGCGCCGTGGACATCCCGCTGGTCACGGCGGCCATCCGCACGCCGCTCGCCTTTGCGGCAAAAACGGAGCTGATGCGGCTGGCCCCGGTGCGGGCCTGGATTCGCTCCGTCGGCGGGTTCTTCGTGCGGCGGGGCGAGGCCGACCGCGCCGCCGTGCGCATGGCGCTGGGGATCCTGCGGCGGGGAGGTGCCCTGGCCATCTTTGCCGAGGGAACGCGCAGCCCGGACGGGCACCTGCGGCCGTTTGAGGAGGGCGCGGCCTACTGGGCCCTGCGGGCAGGCGTGCCGGTGCTGCCGCTGGGGATCGCGGGAAGCCAGCGCACGATGCCGCAGGGCAGCAAGTGGCCGCGGCGCCGCTCTCCGGTGCTCGTGCGCATCGGTCCCCCCATCGAGGTGCCGAAGGCCGAGGGCCGCCTAACCCGGCAGACCATCATGGAGTGGACGCGGCGATTTGAGCGGGCGGTGGCGGCGCTGCTGCCGCCTGACCAGCAGCCGCTGCCGGACCCGCTCACCGCGCCGGCGCCAGCACCTCCAACGCCAGCGGGATCACCGTAAAAGTCACCGGCACCGTCCCGGCAAGTTCACCGTCCCCCTGCACCGCCAGCGGCGCCGCGCTGGTGATCGTGACCGCTGAGGCGGGGATCACCTCGACTTTGGGATGGCCGACGTGCCGGCCGGAGAAGGTCTTGGGGAGGAGTTGTAGCACCTCCACTTTGGTCACGTCCCCGATCAGGACGACCTCGAAGATGCCGTCGTCGGGCGCGGCGCCCGGGCAGAGTTTCATCCCCCCGGCGGCGCGGAGGGAATTGCCCACCGCCACCATGAAGAGGCGCTGGCGGCGCGAAACCCCATCCAGCGTCACGTCCATCTCCGTGGGGGTGTACGCCACCAGCATCTTCAGCACGCCCGCGACGTACATCACCGGCCCGGGCAGCGGCCGCGGCCACGCGTTGACCTGGCGCGCCACTTCCGCGCCGAAGCCGACCATCCCGATCGTCAGAAAGTTGAGGGCGTTCATCCGCCCCACGTCGATCCGCCGCCGCCCCCCCCGCAGCAGCGCGTCCACGGCCGCGGAGGTGTTCTTCGGAAAGCCGAGGACCGCGGCGAAGTCGACTCCCGTCCCCGCCGGCACGACCCCGAGGGCGGGCGCTGCGCCGCCGCCTGCACCGGCACGGAGGATGCCGTTGGCGGCCCAGTGCGCGGTGCCGTCGCCGCCGACCGCCAAGATGACCTCGTAGCCCGCGCGCGCGCCCGCCTCGGCGTGTTCGACGGCCTCGGTCCCGGCGCCGGTGACCTCGTCGAGACGCCAGCCCGCGGCGATGAAGCGGGGGCGCACGGTGGGCCAGACCTTGCCGGCCCGCCCCCCTCCGGCGGCGGGGTTGACGATAGCGAGGGCGCGCACGCTAGCCTCGCCCGCTCTGCTTGAGATGGGCCAGGGCGAAGTTTTCGCTGCCGGCGCTGGCCATCGCGGCCGAGGCGGAGAGTTCGAGGCACAGCGTCGCCGCGGCGATGATCTGCGCCAGGCGGTAGGCGCTGCCTGGCCCCGCACAGCGCAGCAGCGACAGATAGGCCTGCGCGTGCGGCAGTCCGGTGCCCCCGCCCACCGTCCCGACCTCAAGCCCGGACAGCCGGATGGCCAGGTGGACCCCCTCGGGGGTGCGCTCGAGGATTTCGTGCGCCATGCTGCTGGTGCCCACCATTCCCAGGTCCTGCCCGGTGGCGGCAAAGGTCGCCGCGATGGCGGAGGCCGGCGTGAAGGCCACCGACTGCATATCGCTGGCATGGGCGCCGTGCAGCCCGGCGTGCTCGAGGGCGACCAGATCGTCGGCCGTGGTGCGCAGGACGCGGCGCAGCGTGTCCTCCGAGACGGTGGCCTCGGCGAGCACGGTCTTGCCGTGGCCGCCGGCGATGAAGTACTGCGCGCTCGGCTTCTTGTCCCCGCCCATGTTGGCTTCCAAGAAGAGGCGCACCGGCTGGATGCCGGTCTCCGGCGGGAAGCGCTTCAGAATGAACTCGTGGTTGAGGGCGTGCGAGTTGCGCGTGATCATGTTAGGCCCGCAGGCGTCCCCGGTGGTGTAGCGGTAGAGGACGTGGCAGACCGGGCCGATGACGTGGGTGTCGACCTCCCAGAGGAGGGCATGGCGGCTGAGGCGGGCCACGCCGCCGATCCGCTCGCCGGCGAACGGGTTCTGCGGGTCTCGCAGCCAGGCGCGCATCGCCGGTGCGTGCACCGCCACCCAGCGCGAGAAGATGACGGCCTCTTCGGTGCTGCGAAAGACGAACGCGGAATCGCGGGTCATCCGGTCGCCGAGGACGAAGGTCCGGACGCCGCCGTCGCCCCAGACGGCGGTCATGCCGCGCAGCATCGAGGCGGAGAGCCCGCCCTCGGTGTGGGCGAGGGGGACGAAGAGCTCCTCCGCCGCCCGGCTCTCCTCCACGATGCGGCCGTCCTGGGGATCGACCGCGTAGCGGCCCAGCGCGAGGCGCAGCGGTCCGACGATGGCCACGGGGAGGACCATGTGCGCGGTGAGCGCTTCCTGCGCCCCCGCATAGGCCTCCACCGGCTGGGGCCACGCAAAGACGAAGTCGTGGCCGGCCTGCCAGTGCGGGAGAGCGCGGATCGTCTCCTGGCGTTCGGTGATCTGCTCGGGCGTATTCTTGCGGGGCCAGAGCCGGCGCCGGTCGGCGTCGGAGCCCGGGCTCCGGTGCTCGGCGGGGTCTGCGGGGGAGGGCGGCTTCGGCCGGCGGCTCACGCGGGCGCGGCGCGCGTCTGGGGGCCGGGGTGACAGATCATCGTGAGCAGACAGCCGAAGCAGCGCGGCAGCGACAGCGCCCCGAGGTGCAGCGTGGTGCGCGGCTCGGGACCCTCCGGCTTCTCGCCGGAGGCGCGCTCGGGGGCGCTCTCGCGCGGGGCCTCGGGAGGCTCGCCGGGAGGGCCGCCGCCGCTCAGCCCGATGCGCGCGCTGAAGGCTTCGAGCTCTCCCCAGAGGCGGACGAGGAACGCATCGCCGTCGAACCCCACGGCCTCACAATCGGCGCGCAGCCGGTCGTTCATCGCCTGCATGATCCGGTACAGTTCGTCCCGCATGTCCACCAGGCCATGCCGCCGGGAAGCGTCCATCTTGGGGATGTTGCGGCGCAGGTAGTGCTCGGCAAAGGCCTGGTGGCGGGACTCGTCCACGATGATCCTGGCCGACATGCGGCCGAAGAGGGCCTCGCCCTGCGCGTCCGACCACCACTGGTAGAAGAGCTTGGCAAAGAGGTCGCTGATCAGGATGCCCCAGACCCAGTCGACACGGTCCCCCGTGCGCAGGCGGTGGTGGTAGCGCAGCATCTCCGGCAATTGACGCAGCCCGACGGGGTGGTAGCCGAGCGCCTTGTAGAGCCTGGTCAGCGCTTCGAAGTGCCGCGCTTCGTCCATGAGGAAGGACGCCAGGTAGAGCTGCGCCGTCGTCTCGCCGGCCTCCATCAGTTGGGGCAGGATTGAGGCTGCGCCCACCATGGCCGTCTGCTCCCCCAGGTAGACCGGGGTGAGCATGTGCGCCAGACCCTCCTTCTGGCGGGGCGTCATGGGCATCTCGGCGCTCCAGTCCAGATCCCGGGAGGTCCACTGCACCTTGGCCGCTTTGTGGAAGAGGTTGAGGAGGAGGTCCTCCTCGAGGTCGGGGAAGATGCGGACCACGCCGCGGATGCCGGAGCGGGGGCGGGGTGCCTGACCTTCGGTCATATGAAGGATTATACGGGAAATGTCGGGGCGCTGTCCGGCTCTGCTATCGTATGGGCCGATGGGACGCGCAGGGGAAGAGATCCTCAGCCTCGAGGTCCTCGCCCCTCCTCTGGCGGCTTGGACGCCCGGACGGGTGCGCGAGTGGTCTCAGGCGCGGGAGGACTACTACCGGCTGCTGCTGCTCCTGGACGCCATCTCCGAACGCTTCCGCGGCCGCATCGTCGTCTACTTGGTCGATCCGTTCTCGCTGCAGGGGCTCTTCAAGGTCACGCGCTACCGCGTCCGGCACTTTCCCACCTTCCTGATCGGGGGCGAGCGGTACACCGGATGGGACGCAGATGAACTGACACGGCGCATCGAGCAGCGTCTCACCCGGGCGTGATCGGCGCATCCCGGTCCAGCCGCGGGCGAGCGATGGATCTGCTATCCTGAAGATGCTGTCCATGGAGATTCTCGTTGCGAAGCATATGGGATTTTGCGGCGGCGTCCGCCGGGCCGTCGAGATGGCGGCCGGCGCGGCGCAGGGCGCCGCGGGGCCGGTGTTCACCTGGGGGCCGCTGATCCACAACCCGCAGGTCGTCGACCGGCTCGAGGCCGGCGGCGTCCAGGTGACCGAGCGCCTGGAAGACCTGCACGGGGACGCGTTCGTGGTCTCGGCGTACGGCGTGGAGCACGCCGTCCTGGACGAAGCCCACGCCAAGGGCATGCGCATCGTGGACGCCACCTGTCCGGTGGTCATCCGCGCGCACTCCCTGGCATACAAACTGGCCGACGAGGGCTATCAGTTGATCGTGGTCGGCGATCACGGCCACCCGGAGATGGTGACGCTGAAGGAAGTCCTGGGGGACCGGGTGACGATCGTGCACACGCGCGCGGAAGCGGCGGCGGTGAAACTGCGCGGCAAGATCGGGATTCTCTCCCAGACCACGCAGTCGCTGGAGAACTTCCGCCAGATCGTGGCCGACCTCGCGGTGCGGACGAAAGAGTTGAAGGTGCTCAACACGCTTTGCCCCGCGATTACGGTGCGCCAGGAGGACGTCGAAAAGATGGTCGACGAAGTAGACGCGCTCGTGGCCATCGGCGGGCACGGATCGAGCAACACGACCCGCCTGGCCGAACTGGGAGCCTCCCACGGGCTGCCGACCTATCACATTGAGGGGCCGGAGGAGCTGGACCCCGCCTGGTTCGCGGGCGTGGACAAAGTGGGCGTCACCTCCGGCGCCTCGACGCCCGACTGGATCATCACCCAGGTGCTGCACCGACTCCAGGAGATGTGAGCCTTCCCGTCGTCGCCATCGTAGGTCGTCCCAACGTCGGCAAATCAGAACTCTTCAACCGCCTCCTCCGACGCCGCCTCGCCATCGTGGAGGAGACGCCGGGCCTCACCCGCGACCGTCTCTACGCCGAGACGGACTGGTCGGGCCGCGCCTTTACCCTCGTTGATACGGGCGGCCTGATCTCCGGACCGGCGGAGGCCCTCGCCGCGGACGTGCGCCGCCAGACGCTGCGGGCGGTGGAAGAGGCGGACGTGCTGTTGTTCGTCGTCGACGCGCGCGCCGGGCTGCTGCCCGAGGACGCGGAAGTGGCGGGGATCGTGCGCCAGGCCCGCCGCCCCGTCCTGCTGGTTGCGAACAAGGTCGACGATCCCAAGCACGAGAGCGGGATGTATGAGTTCCATGGGCTCGGCCTCGGCGCCCCGCTCCCGGTCTCCGCCCTCCACGGGCACGGCACGGGGGACCTGTTGGATGAGGTCGTCGCCCTGCTGCCGCCGCCGGGGGCCGTCGAGCCCGAACGCACATCCACCCGCGTCGCCGTGGTGGGACGCCCCAACGTGGGGAAGTCCTCGCTGGTCAACGCCGTGCTGGGGACCGATCGCGTGCTGGTGGCGGAGACGCCGGGGACCACCCGCGACGCCGTGGACACGCCGCTCACCTATGCGGGACGTCCCTTCGTGTTCGTGGACACGGCGGGGCTGCGCCGCCGGGCGAGGGTGGGGGACCGCATCGAGCGCTTCAGCGTCACCCGCACGCGCACAGCCCTGGCGCGTGCCGACGTGGCCGTGCTGGTACTGGACGCGACCGCGGCGATGGCTGACCAGGATCAGCGCATCGCTCGGGAGATCGCCGACGCGGGGCGCGGGTTGGTCATCGCCCTCAACAAGTGGGACCTCATCCCTTCCGATAGCCGCATCCGCGCGACGCTGGACCGGCGCGTCGTCCATGCCCTGCGCTTTGTAGCCTTCGCGCCCGTGGTGCGCGTCTCCGCCACCGCGGGGGCCGGCATCGACGAGTTGCTGGGTGCCGTCGGGCGGGTGGCCGACGCCTACGTGACCCGCGTGCCGACCGGGCCGCTCAATCGGGCGGTGGAGACAGCCGAGGCGGCCACCCCTCCGCCCGCGGATCCCGCCGGCCGCCGCATCAAGATCCTTTACGCCACGCAGGCGCAGACCGCGCCTCCCACGGTCGTCCTGTTCGTCAACGACCCCCGGCTCATGCCCCCCGCCTACCTGCGGTATCTGGAGCGGTCGCTGCGTGAGACTTTTCCTCTAGAGGGGACGCCCATCCGGTTCGTCCTCCGCGCGCGGGGAGACGGCGCGCCGCGCCGGAGAGCGCCGGCGCGGAGTCAACGTCCCGCGGAGGGGCTACGGCGAAGTGAGGGGGACAGGGCTCCGCGGCAGGCGCCCCGCCGCCCGCCACGCCGCGGTTTGCTGCCACCAAAGCGCGGGCGAGATCACCGGCACCCCCGGTCGTGACTTTGCCGGCGCCTGCTCGTATCGCGGCGGCGTCCCCCGCAGGCGCGGCGGCCCCATCCGTTGCAGCAGGACGCTGCCGGGACCGAACCCCAGCACCTCTCTGAACCCGCCCTCGATCACGAGCTGCTCGCCCCAGAAGCTGATGTGCTGCGGCGCCTCCGCCGATGGGCCGGCGGCCATGTTGATGAAGATGAAACCTCCCTCGCGCAGATGGCCGGCGAGGACGGCCAGCGTGTCGGCCGGCGAGGGAAGGTGCTCGAAGACGTCCACCGCCAGCATCAGGTCGTAGGGGCCTCCCAGCGGGTCGCGGGGCAGCAGGAGCATCTGCAGCGCGCGATCGCGCAGCCGCGCCCGCCAGGCCGCGAAAGCGAGCAGATCCGCGGAGACGTCGGCCAGCGTCACGTCGAAGCCGCAGGCAGCGAGAGCGAGCGCGTGCGAGCCGCCGCCGCCGCCGAAGTCGAGGGCGCGGCGGGCCCCCAGTCGGTAGGCGGCGCGCATGCCGGGGAGGGGGCAGAGGAGGCCGCGGTCGCCCTGGGCCAGACTATGCCACCAGAGCAGATCGAAGGCGTAGTCGAGCGGCTGCCGATAGAAGGCCTGAACGTCGGCCGCCGAGCGCGGCGCAGCGTCGTGCCAGGCAGCGGCGATGCGGGCGGACGCAGCGCGGCACCGGCGCAGCGCTTCACGCCGGTCCAGCCCGAAGTACGCGGCGAGTTCCCCCAGCAACGTCTCCCGCAGGGCGTATGGCGAAACGCTGAGCGCGCGCGTCCACACCGCGCGGCAGGGATCGAGCAGTTCGGCGGCACCCCCCACGCCCAAGGTCGTTTGCGGTCGGCGTCTTCTTTTCCCTGCCTGCCCGCGGACGGCGATGCTATACTTTGGTGAGACGTCGGGCCGTAGCGCAGCTTGGTAGCGCGCCTGAATGGGGTTCAGGAGGTCCTCGGTTCAAATCCGGGCGGCCCGACCAGTTGAAAGCCAGACGGGACGGGGGTTCTAGCCTTCGGGTGGGACTCGCGTTCGTGCTGTCCGCGGGCTCTGTTGCCGAGTTGTTGCCAACTTTTTCCGGCCCGCTGCCCCTCCAGCCAGGCTTCTAGCCGCGCCCCATACCCTCGAAGGCGCCCCGCATGAGGTGGCCGTAGGTGTCCATCGTCGTGCCGAAGTCCTTGTGCCGCATCCGAACCTGGATGGCCTTGGGGTGCTCCCCCGCGGCGATCGCCAGAGTGGCGCAGCTGTGTCGCAGCGCATGGATCCCCACGGGCGAGATCGCCGCCGCCCTGAGGTGGCGCAGAAAGACGTTGCTGACGTAGGCGGGCCTTCCAGACCGTTGGCATTCATGAGCACCCATATCAGCGCCCCCATATTTCTCGACATTGGACCAGGAGGGGGAAGAGCCGCTGTCAAAGTAGCGCCCGCAGCCACAACGACCAGACGTAGGATCAGCTATTGCGGACTTTGGGCTGCTAATCTAGCGTAGGTTCAAGGAGTCGTTACTGAGGGACGATAGTCGGAGAGCGAGCGTGGGCCGGCACCCGAGCCCTGAGTCGGGTATGACCATTCTGGAAGTCCTCCTCGCCGCGATGGTGCTGAGCGTCACGGCTCTCGTCGTTTTCTCTGCCTTTGGCATCGGACTGCGGGCCGCGGCTCTGGCCGATGCGATGAACACTGCCACGGGCCTCGCGCAGGAGGCGCTCGCCATAGTAACGGCCTCTCCGTGCGGGTCGTCATTCCGTCTCTCCGTTTCGGTTGAACCAGAGGACCCCCGCCTGAGACGCTATCGCCGTGAACTCCTGGCTTCCCCACTGCGCGGCACCAATCTATGGGAGTTCATCGTAACCGTGTCGTGGACGCAAGAGCGGCGCTCCCGGAGTGTGATGTTGAAGACTTTTCGCTATCCCTCGGCCGCCTGCAGGGGGCTCGGGCAATGATGCGCCAGGACCATCGTGGATTTAGCCTTATTGAGATCATCGTGACGCTGGCCTTGGCCTCGATCGTGACGGGACTGGTGGGGTCGATCTTCGTAGGCAGTCTATCCGCCTGGCGTCGCGGCCGGGACCTGCGGGAAGCTCAAATTCAAGCGATTGGCTTAGCGGATCTGATGATCCGAGACGTCCGCAACGCCAACAGAGCAACCGGGGTGGCGATCAGGCCCCGAGTCGCTCTGGGCGAAGGTGAGCCCATTCTCTTGATCAGCGAAGGGGCGCCGGCCATTCCCGATGAGAGTCCGGCATGGATCCTCTACCTGTTCTTCTCAACGCGTGGCGAAGTGCTGCGGTATGTCCTCACCGCACCCTCAGGGGGGAGGATAGGGACGCGGGACTCTCGCGTGGTCGGGAGGGGCATCACCAAGGTGTCGGCCGTACCGGTTGACTACGGCGTGACCATCGGGGTCGAGGTCCGGCGCGGCACGGCCATTGCCCAGACTCACGCGACCGGCACACCGCGGAATCCATGAGACGCGCGGAGTCGCTGCGAGTGTTGAACCGCGACAGAGGCGCCGCCCTACTTGTCGTGCTCGTCATGCTGCTTGCAATCACAGCATCGTCCGTCTCGTTTATCTGGTTCATGAATCAGCAACAGACTCGGGCGGGTGTCCGCTATCGAGCCGCGGCCGCGATGGCGGTGGCGGAAGCGGGCGTGTACCGGGCCCTGTCGATCCTCGAAACGAGGACCCCGGACGGTCGTTTTCCTGGCCGGACCTGGCGCCCCACTGCACATGCCGAGGAGATGCGGGTCGGGTCATTCGAGGCCCAGTTCACGGTGTCCCTCGCCGATGCCGCCGATGGGGCCATTGTTGTCACCAGTGTCGGTGAGGTCGGCGGCGAAGTGCGGCGTTTGCGGGCAAGGGTTTACCTTACATCGCCTGCGCTGCTCGTGGCACTGTATGGGACGAGCATCATCCGCCTCGAGAACCCGCCCGCGGCGATCTCTATCCTGCCGTATGGCGCGATCTCAGACCACCCCTGGATTCATCTCGCGTCCGGCGTCGGGATCTGGTTTGCCAGCGCGGAGGTCCGCATCAACGACCCTTCGGTACCGCTCCACGCCGCCGTGGGGCCTGTCGATGTCCCGCTCGACGCCACTGACGGAACACCGTCACCCCCCACTGGACCCGTTCGCATTTTACTTGCTCGCGGCGCGGGATTGCGGCTTGACCAGTACACCAAAGTCTCCCAGGGTGAAGAGTTACGCGCGATGGGCATCAACATGGACGGCAAGGTGCTGCTGACGGAAGCAATACCGGCGGCACCTGACGTGGATCGTGCCTTCTACCAGAGTCAGGCTGCCGCCAATGTCGAGAACGCAAGTCTCAACGAAGCGGCGGGGAAGTTTCGCGCAAACGCTGATCTTGCTCACAAGCGCGACAGCCTGTACTCTCAGCTCGAGTTCGAGCAACTGCACGAGTACCTGAATGCGGGTTTCCGGGCCCCCCCGCTACGAGGTGTGATCTACGTCAAGGGAGGGGTGGAGCTCCGCCCAGGCCAGCAACTGCACATCACTGATGGTGCGCTGATCGCGGAAGCCTCGGTGCACCTTGAGCAGGGTGCCTTGCTGGAAGTTACCCATTCGGCAGCGACCCGGACGTTCCCGGGAATTATCACATTGGACAAGGGTGATCTGATCGTCTCGCAGGGCGCCCGCCTGCGCGTGCACGGTCTCACCTACGCCGCCAGAGCGTTCGACGTGCTGCCCGGAGCAAAAGTGGACATTGTCGGCAGCGTGCTGGCGAATGGTCCGGGCTTCAGCTTCAGCATCTTCGGTGCCGCTGCCGTGATCCGGTATGACCCGGCGGTGCTGGGAACCCCCGGGCTGCGTGTTCCTGGCGGGGCTCCCGAGACGGCATGGGTGGCTCGGTGGGAGGAGTTGCCTCAGTAGTCCTCTCGTTTCGCCGCGGGCCCAGGAGGCGCCCGGGAGGCATCGAGCGAGGCGATGGGCGATCCTCTCTGGAGGTGCGCGCGAAGCCCTTCCTCTCGGGACGTGAGGGTTGGAAACTCGCTCAAACGATAGATTTCTTTGACTTTCCAGCAAGTTTGCCAAGAGCGGGAAGGGTTTGTTGAAATACCGGGAGAAGGTATCTCCAGATTCCATCATCTCCTTGAAACGAGCAAAGATCTGCGGTTTTCGTGCCTTCTAACGATGTTATCGGGCGAGTTGACCACCTTTTGGTTCCCCTCAGCACGATGCGGAGCAATACCACGAATTCACCGGCGAGGAGGTGATATCGCGAACGTCCGTGGGAGGTAGCAGGCACGGCATCTGATCTATCCTGGATTCGGTGTGGGGGGTGGATTGATGAGGAAATTCAGGTCCCTTGTGATGTTGAGCGCCCTACTCCTGACACTGTTCCTCCTGCCCCTGAACTCCGTTCCCCTACCGGCGGCCCAGGTTGCGTCCGGAGTCACCCTGGGCGAAGCAGTGTTCAGGCTAGCGACACCTGGCGATAGTTCGGCGGCAGCACCCCAACTCTCCCCTCAGGAGGTTGAGGCGCTCCAGGAACGTATCTGGCAGCTTCGTGAGCGGATCGCTGCCAGCAGCGGCAGTGCTCCGGCGGGCCCCGCCGGGGTACCTCCCACTGGGCCCGAGCTGCAACTCGGCAACCTGGCGGCCCAGGTCCATGGGGTTGAGAGCGCGTTCGTCTTCGGGCGCAGCTTCGAGAACGTAATTGCCGACAACGCAGGGAACAGCGCCCTCGCCGAGCCCGCGGGCGCGGGCAATGCACGGGATGTCTTCATGGCGGGCAACTTCGCCCACGCGGAGCGCTCCATCAATGGAGGCTTGACATGGACCTCCATCGTCCTCCCTGCAGGACCGTCAGACGCGCCGATCCTCTGCTGCGACCACGACGTCATGAAGGATGATGCCCGGCGGTTGTGGATCCATTCCTACCTCTACATCAACTCCACGGCGTCAAACGGCGTGGTCCGGTTGGACATCCGGCGCAATTTCAGCGCCGTGCCCGCCTGCTCCTACTTCCTGGACCCGGCCGGCACCGCCAACAACATTCTGCCCGACTACCCGCACATTGGCTTGACCGACAAGAACCTCTGGATCGCCACCAACGAGATCGTCGGGGGAACCACCCAGCGCGCGCGGATGTACAGAGTCGACCTCGGGGAGATCTTCGACTGCGTCCCGACGCCGACACAGACCTTCTTCCAGTGGCCATTCACCACCGAAGGCCAGAAGGTGTGGGTCCCGGCAGAGGGGGCGAACATCAGAACATACATGGTCTGGAGCCACGGGGTCAGCAGTACGGTGGACAGGTGGTTCCTCTGGACGGACACGGCCGCGGCCCCAGTGAACTCAACACTGTCCGTTCCTGCCTCCACTTACGCGACGACCAGCGCCAACGCAGACTGCCGCGGCGGGACGAACAACGCGGACTTCTGGGGTTTCCTCAACTCCAGCATTCACGGTTTCCAGCGGCGGAATGTCATCGCTGACAACAAGGTCGGCACATATTACGGGGTCGACCCGGATGCCGCTCACACCCAAGGCCACATCCATGGCTATCTGCGCAGAGTGCTAGCCTCGATCGGGACGGGGGCTCCAACCCTTAGCACGCTTATCGCTTCGACGGCCCTCGCCAACAGCACAGCCTGCGTCGGATTCCCACACGTCACCGCCAACAAGAAGGGCCACCTCGGGTTCGCGGTGGCATTCGGGGGCAGGGCCGGGGGAGGCGGGTCGGCAGTGACTCCGGCCGCCGGCATTGCGGACGACTTTACGTCCCTGACGAACCCCCTGGTCGTGTTCTTCTATCCCGGTATCGCTTCCACTCACAACCCGACTCGCTACGGCGACTACTTCAATATCCACCCCGACGAGCCGTGCGAGAAGTGGTTTGAGTCCACGGGCTTTGGCTTCGAGGGTGGCACGACCGTGACCAACCTGGATTCCCGGTGGGTCGAGTGGGGCCGGAATCGCTACCAGCGGTGCTGGGCGGACTTCCGGACCTTGCGCCCGTTGAGTGAGTAACGAGTCCGCCATCTGTTCCCAGAAAGGGAGTGGCCCTGTCTCGAACCAGGGCCACTCCAATTTTAGCGGCGGCTTGATGCCTAGCGGCAGTTCTCAGTGTCGGATCCGGAACGTCGGCGAAAACACTGCGTATGGCTCTTCGAATTCCGGACCGGGTCTGAGTCGATAGGCAAACTTGATCCGGTAGGGCCCCACCCGTAGTGCCGGCTTCGATCCCTCTGTCGTCCCCGCGCGCAAGTGCACGCTGAACGGGTTGATTGTGACCAGCCGTGCTCGACCGGACCCGATCACCACAACAATGGGCGCCCGCCCCAACACGCAGCCCAGCACCGGTTGCCAGGTGTTGCCGTGCCAACGCTGCAAGATGATGATCGAGCAGTCCGTTTTTGAGTCTTCCGTGTAGATGGACTGCTTGAGACCATTGGCGATAGTGACTTGGATCTTTTCCCCTTCTCGGAACGATGATGGACCCAGGAGGACGCTCACCTTCCCGGGCTCCGTCTTGAAGGGCACTCCCAGATCGGCTTCCTGCGACAGGGCTGGCGCCGAGGGAGAGACAGCCTCAGGGACAGTCCCCGATCGCGGTTCGACCGAAGTGGTCTGAGCGCTCCCTTCCGCCGTGTGGCCTCGCTGGCCCGCTGCAGGGCCGTAGGCCACGGCCAGGGCAACGGGGAGCATGATCATGACGGACACTATTGAGTTCCTGCGGTTCTGACCCATGAGAATCCCCTCCGGGAGTTACACGGAGCGACGGGCACAGAAGTTCCCTCTCGGGTCTCTTGCGACTACTGGCGACCCCCTGAGGGGACATGAGCGACCCTCGTCGAACTCGCCCTCTTGCACCGTGATGGAGACCTCCCATGCGTCGCTTGCCGAAGGGCACGGTCACCTTTCTCTTCCCTGACATCGAGGGATCGACTCGCCTGCTTCAACAGCTGGGCGAGCGCTTGTTCGTCTCCTTGCGACGGTGAGGCAGTATGCGTGGGAGACCTTGACGGAGGCCGGAGCAGGCCCACGCCAAGGGCCTCCTCTCAGGCAGTTCAGGCGGTCGCAAACGTCGCAAACCCGTATGAACACTGGAAGAAGGCGGCCATGAGAATGGGGTTCAGGAGGTCCCCGGTTCAAATCCGGGCGGCCCGACCAGTTGAAAGCCAGACGGGGCGCGGGTTTCGGCTCGCGTCCTTTGCTGCTTCCTCCGACGACAGAGGCCAGTTAGTAGCCAGATCTGCTACAGACCCGCTTCCTTTATGGGGGAGCGGTGGCTGGGACTACGCCATAGATCCTCTCGGGGATTTGACGTCCGCTCCACCGAACGCGTGACAGGCGCGTTACGCGCAGGCGCAACCTTTAGACAAAAGGTTGTTGCGGTTGTGCGGGAGGGACGGACATGCGGTCTTCCATCGAGGTTGCATTACCGGCGATCCTGCTGGCGCTCCTGGTGCCAAGCGTAGGGCGGACTCAGCAGCCCGCCGCCGTCACCATCCAAGACTTCGAGTTCCGCCCGGGAAGGCTGCTCGTCATGGCGCCGAGCGGGGACAGCGTACGGCGGGAAGTTCGCTGGGTGAACAACGGCCCTTCGACACACACAGTGACCGCCGATCGCGCCGGGGCTTTCAACGCCGGTCAACTCTCCCCTGGCAGGACGTTTTCCTTTGTCTTTACCTCTGCCGGGACGTTTGAGTACCATTGCGAGATCCACCCGTCGATGCGGGGGCAGGTCGTCGTCGAGGCGCAGAGTTCGGGGGACCGCGATCCAGCCGATTACGGCGGCGGCTACTAACCTCGGCGGCGGGCCGCCCTCAACAATTCCGGGAGTTCCTCGGAAATCGCTTTAGTGACCTGCGGACAACCTTGGGAAGCAGCTTGCTTTTCAGGGTGCCTCTTCAACCGTCGTTTCATTCCGAACTCCGGAGGAAGAAGAGGCTGCTACAATACTTTCTACAAACACCCCGCTTCACGTGCCTTTACAGGGGGTTAGGGGAGGAGAAGGCGCGAGGGGTCGGGTGCCTGGAAACCCGCACAGGGCGCGACTCTTGGCCACTCTGCTTCGCGGCGGGTCAAACCGCAAAGGGAAGCGGGGTTCAGGAGGCCCCCGGTTCAAATCCGGGGGCCCGACCAGGATTGACGCGGGTTTCGGCGATTCAGCCGTAGCCCGCGTTAGTGCGTGTTGCCTTGTTGTTGCCTATTCATGCTGGGGAGGTAGGAAGATATTGCCAGAGATAGCACCTGGCGGCGTGAACAGCGTTCGCCTCTCGACGTGTGCCGTGGGTGTATTGAAGGTCGCGGTGGAAGACTACGAGGCCCGCACAGAACTGCGTCGAGCGGCGGCAACGATCGGCTAGCCCGAGGCGGCTTCCTGTGCTGACCTGGCGCCACGTCCTCGCCTGGCGCATGCGCCGCCACTTCCTCGATCCCATCGGACAGTGGTCCGTGCCGGAGGTCGTCCGGCGGCTCTGCGGCGTCCAGGCACAGGTGGCGTCGTCGGCCGAACTCGCCCTCCGGGTCCGGCGCAAGGCCTCGCGGCGCGGCGAGGTCGCGCGCGCCCTGACCGAAGGCCGCCTCATCAAGACGTGGGCGATGCGGGGTGCGCTCCACCTGCTCACCCCTGAGGACGCCGGTGCCTTCCTCTCACTGATGGCGTCCGGACGATCATGGGAGCGGCCGAGCTGGCAGCGCTATTTCGGCGTCACCCCGAAGCAGCTCGATGCCCTTCGCCAAGCCGTCCGCGAGGCGCTCGACGGTAGGGTCCTCACCCGAGACGAGCTGGTCGCCGCGGTGATCGCGCAACGCGGGCTCGGTCACGTCGGTGACGCGCTCCGCTCGGGGTGGGGCACGCTCCTGAAGCCGCTGGCCTGGCAGGGCGACCTGTGC
>JBOGSD010000039.1:0-25425 GCA_050695215.1 bacterium | reverse complement strand
CTGGACGAAACCGTATCCAGTAGTCCGGTTTCGGGAAGGGTCTGCCCCTCCGCTTTATCCTCCCAGATACGCGCGGCGGACTTCCTCGTTTGCCTGCAGGTCGGAGGCCGCGCCGGAGAGGGCGATCTCGCCGGTCTGCAGGACATAGCCGCGCCGCGCGATGGTGAGGGCCATGTAGGCGTTCTGCTCGACCAACAGGATGGTGGTGCCCTGGGCATTGATGCCCTGGACGGTCTCGAAGATCTGCTCCACCAGTACCGGCGCTAGACCCATCGAGGGCTCGTCCAGCAGGAGGACGCGCGGGCGCGCCATCAGCGCCCGGCCGATGGCCAGCATCTGCTGCTCCCCGCCCGAGAGCGTCCCGGCCACCTGGCTGATGCGTTCTTTCAGGCGGGGGAAGAGGGTAAAGACGCGCTCCAGGTCCTGGTCGATGCCCGCCCGGTCGTCGCGCGCGTAGGCCCCCATCCGCAGGTTCTCCTCGACACTGAGGCGCGCGAAGATGCGCCGTCCCTCCGGGGCGTGGCCGACCCCTTTGTAGACGATGACGTGCGGCGCCAGACCGCCGATGGACTCGTCGCGCAGGCGCACCGTCCCCTCGCTCGGACGCAGCAGGCCGGAGATGGTGCGCAGGGTGGTGGTCTTGCCGGCGCCGTTGCTGCCCAGCAGCGCAACGATCTCTCCGTCCTCCACCGTCAGCGAGATGCCCTTGAGGGCGTGGATCTTGCCGTAGTGGACGTGGAGGTTTTCCACCTCCAGCAGCGCCATCAGCGGGCCCCGGCCGCCAGCGGCCGCCGCGGCCCGCTCATACCCCCACCTCCGCGGCGCCGCGCTGCGTGCCTAGGTAGGCCTCGATCACGCGCGGGTCGCTGCGCACCTGGTCGGCCGCCCCTTCCGCGATCTTCTCCCCAAAGTCCAGCACGGTGATGCGCTCGGAGATGCCCATGACGACGCGCATGTTGTGCTCGATCAGCAGGATGGTGATGTCCAGCTCGTCGCGCAGCCGGCGGATGAAGGCCATGGTGTCGAGCGACTCCCGCGGGTTCATGCCCGCGGTGGGCTCGTCCAGCAGGAGCAGCGTCGGCCGGCTGGCCAGGGCGCGGGCGATCTCGAGGCGGCGCTGTTCCCCGTAGGGGAGGTTCTTCGCCAGATAGTCCCCCTTCCCGCGCAGATCGACGAAACGCAGCAGCCGCCGCGCCTCCTCGTGCGCCTCGACCTCTTCTCGCCTCGTCCGAGGACTGCCCACGATCGCGCCGACCCAGGAGGCGCGCAGGTGGGGGTGCATCCCTACCAGGATGTTCTCCAGGCAGGTCATGGTGGCGAAGAGGCGGATGTTCTGGTAGGTCCGGGCGATGCCCATCTGGGTGATCCGGTCTGGGGTCAGTCCCTCGAGCGGCTCACCCTGAAAGGTGATCCCCCCGTCCTCCGCGCGGTAAAAGCCGGTGACGCAGTTGAAGAAGGTGGTCTTGCCCGCCCCGTTGGGGCCGATGATGCTGTGGATCGACCGTTCCTCCACGTCGAGGTCCAACGCGCTGATCGCGACCAGCCCGCCGAAGCGTTTCGTCAGGCGCCTAGAGGTAAGGATCGCCATCAGGATCCTCCACCTTCCGCCGTGGCCTCTCCGGGAGCCGCCTCAGTGGACGGCACCAGCACGATGTCCGCCCGTTCCTCGTGCAGTTCCCGCTGCTGCGCCGCGGCCGGCCACAACCCCTCCGGGCGAACCTGCATCATCAGCACCAACACGGCACCGTAGACCAGAAAACGGAAGTCGGAGAACTCCCGCAACAGCTCCGGCAGGCCGATCAGAAAGAGCGACCCCACGATCACTCCCGGCAGACTGCCCATCCCGCCGACGATGATCAGCGCCAGCACGTTCACAGAGATGAGCAGGTTGAAACTGTGCGGGAAGATCGATCCCAGCATCACGGCGAAGATGGCGCCGCCCATCCCGGCGAACGCCCCGCCGATGCCGTAGGCGAGCAGTTTGACGTTGACCAGGTTGATGCCCATGGCCTCGGCGACGTCCTCATCCTCCCGCAGAGCCATCCAGGCGCGCCCCAGGCGAGAATCGCGCAATCGCGAGGCGACGAAGGCGATGAAGGCCGAAGCGACCAGCGTCAGATAATAGAGCTGCTGTGGCCCGGCGAACTCGAAACCTCCGACGGCGGGTTTGGGGATCCCCAGGATGCCTTGCGAGCCACCGAACCAGGGGCGCAGGGCGTCCGAGAGAAAGAGCAGACGGATGATCTCCCCGAAGCCCAGCGTGGCGATGGCCAGGTAGTCCCCGCGGATGCGCAGGATCGGTAACCCGAAGAGGAACCCGGCGATCAGCGAGGCGACCAGGGCGATCGGCACCGCCGCCCAAAATGAGATGTGGGCGATGGCGTGCTCTCCGCTGGAGGTCAGGAGGCCCACCGTGTAAGCGCCAATGGCAAAGAACGCCACGAAGCCCAGATCGAGCAGCCCGGCGAAGCCGACCTCCAGATTCAGCCCCAGGCCCATCAAGACGTAGAGGCCAACCAGGACCAACACCTGCGAAATGAACAACCCCCCGGCGACGGGCAGAAGCAGCGCGACCACGACCGCCAGGGCGAGGGCCGCCAGCGACAGGACGCGGCGCTGGCGGGGAGGCCGGTGCGCGGTCCACGCCCGGACCCCACCGCGGCGCCCGCGCAGGAGCGCCGAGACGCCCGCGGCCACGGCAAAGACGATGAGAGCGCCCCGCGGCGGAAGTCCATCCGACGTAAAGAGCAGACCGCGGACGGCGGTGCGGATCACCCCTTCCTGCAGGATGATCTGCAGCAGTTCCTGGAAGAGCCCGAACGTCAGGGCCGTCGCCACCCCCACGGCCAGGGGGCGGGCAATCACCGACGGCAGCAGCCTCATCGCGGCCCCGAGGACGCCCGTCGCGGTCGCGGCCCCCAGCAGCAACGGGATCCCGGCGGCCCCCCGGCCAAACGAGAGGAAGGCGAAGAGTTCGGAGGTGGCGCTGACGAACATCGCCCGCAGGTTCACGGCGGGGCCGGCGATGGAGAAGGCAGACACGACGACGCCCGTCGTCAGGCCCGCGACGAGCCCGCGCAGGAGCGTCGGGGCGACCCGGCCGCGGGCGGCCGCACCCAGGCGCGCCGCCCGGTTGCCGGCGCCGAAGGCGATCAGCAGCAACAGGAGGTGCCCCAGCGAGATGACGCCGACGATGATTTGGCGCGCCGCGAAGGCCTCCACCATGCCGACCAGGGAGAGGAAGACGCCGATCGTGCCCCAGATCAGTCCGGTGCGGAGTGCGCCGCTCATGCCTTCTTGGTGGCCAGCCGTTCGCCCAGGATTCCCGACGGCCGGAAGATCAGCACCATCACCAACATGACGAAGGCGATCACATCTTTCAGCTGGTAGGGGGCTGGAATGCCGGCCGGATAGACGCCGGGGATGGTCAGCCCTTCCAGGAACAGCGTGGGCCCGACCGACTCAAAGATCCCCAGGAAGAGGCCGCCGACCATCGCCCCGGGAATGTTGCCGATCCCTCCCAGGACGGCGGCGGTGAAGGCTTTGATCCCCGGGAGAAAACCCATGAAGAAATGCACCTGCGGGAAGACCAGCGCGTAGAGGACGCCCGCGGCGCCCGCCGCCGCCGCCCCGACGCCGAAGGTGATGACGATGATGCGGTCGACGTCGATCCCCATCATCGCCGCCACCTCCATGTCCTCGGAGACGGCGCGCATCGCCGTGCCGGTCTTCGTGCGCTGGACGAAGAGATAGAGGGCCAGCATCATCAGGACCGCGCCGACGATCACCACCGCCTGAGTCCGCAGGATGCCGATCCCGGCGAGGACCCACTCTCCTCTCAGCACGTTGACGGTGGGATAGGCCTGGAAGCCCGAGCCGAAGAACCCGCGGAAGGTGTACTGCAGGAAGAACGAGGCGCCGATCGCCGCGATCAGGGGCACCAGACGGGGCGCCCGCCGCAGGGGACGGTACGCGATCCGCTCGACCAGCAGCGCGATCACCGTGGAGGTGAGCATCGCCACCCCCAGCACCACCAGCAGGCTGATCACCGGCTGGCGATTGAGGAAGCCTCCTCCGGCGAACGCCGCGGCGACGAAATAGGCGGTATAGGCCCCGCTCATGAAGACCTCGCCGTGGGCAAAGTTGATCATGCGCAGGATCCCGTAGACCATCGTGTAGCCCAGCGCGATCAGCGCGTAGACGCTGCCCTGGGAGAGGCCGAAGACGACGAAGTCGATCCAGACCTCGCCAGAGTATTTTCCCTGTCTCAATGTGCCGAAGCTGCCGTAGAGGACCACGGCGATCACGACGATGCGGACCGCCCAGAGAAAGATATCGATGATCGGGAGCCGCCGCAGCCGGCTGCGTTGCATCAGCGCCTCCAACCTAAGAAGGGGATGAGCCGAAGGTCGTTCCCCGGCTCATCCCCCAGGCAGACTCCAGGCCGTGAGGCCTCTTACGGATAGATCTTCTTCGGGTTCGTCCCCGGGTTCCACTTCGCCGGGTCGACCGACACGGTCTGGTAGACGGCAATCTTCGGGTCGGCGCAGTCGCCGAACTGGTTGCAGTTCAGCGTCCCGGTCAGCCCCTTGTAGCCCTTGGTCGCAAAGAGCGCGTCCCGGAGGGCCTGCCGGCCGATGTACGTGTTGCCCGCCGCGTCCTTCTTGGCCACCTTGCGGATGGCCGCGAAGATCACGTTGGCGGCGTCATAAGCGTGCGGGTGGAATGCCGACAGCGGGTTGCCACCGTACTTCTTCTTGTGCTTGTCGAGGAAGACTTTATAGCCCGGCCCGAGCGCCTCGGGGGACAGGTCCGGGCTCGAGTTGTACATGCCGACGACCGATTCTCCACCCGCCTTCTGGAAGTCGGGCGAGAAGGTGCCGTCTGCGGACATCAACTTGACGCTCCCCAGCCCCGAGACCTCTTTGGCCTGGCGGGCGATGAAGCCGCCCGCGGCGATAAAGACCGGGAAGTAGATCAGCCCAGGCTTCCCCGCCGCGATCTTGGTGAGCACGGGCCGCATATCCGTGTCGGTGGGGGAGATCGCCTCGCGTGACGTGATCGACCCCGCCCCGTTCAGTCGGCTGAAGACATCGGCAAAGACGTTGGCCAGCCCCTCGGCGTACGGGGAGCCGTCGTGGATCGTGGCCGCCTTCTTGATCTTCAGGACCTTGGTGACAAACTCCGCGGCCACGCGTCCCTGCACGCTGTCGTTGTGAGCCGTGCGCATGTAGCCGCCATAGTCAGGTCCCCGGTCAGGGGCGGTCAGAACGGGTGCCGTGTTGGAAGGCGAGACGGTGACCAGGCCGGCCTTCCAGAGGATCGGCGCGCCGGGACGGGCCTCACTGGAGCAGGAAGACCCGATCGCCGCAACGATCGCCTTGTTGGCCGCCAGCTTGGTCGCGGCGGTCGTGCCGCCCTCCGCATTGCAGCCGGAGTCCTCGCCGATCAACTTGATGGGGTGCCCGACGACCGTGCCCTTGGCGTCGTCGATGGCGATCTCAATACCGCGCCGGCTGTCCACACCCAGGCTGGCGTCGGGGCCGGCGATGACCAGCCAGTAGGCGATGGTGATCGGCTGGCCCTTATTGATCTTCACGACGCCGATGGCGTCGGTCACCGGACCCAGCGTCTGTGCTGCCGGCGCGGACGGAACAAAGTAACTTCCGCCCGCCAGGAGCAAGGCGACGAGCACGGCCACTGGCAGTCGCATGTGCTTCATGCCATTCTCTCCCCCCTTTGATCTCCTACTCGTGGGAATGGGCTGTGTTCAGCCTATATGTTGTGACGTGCTGGTTGCAAGTAGGTTCTTCGCTCTTGGGACAATTCCTTCACTCCCCCACCGATCACCCCCACCACCCCATCCACGGCCGGATCAGTCCAGGGCTGCGGCGATCCCCACCCCCTCACCCGCCGCACGCCGCAGCGCCTCAGCGCCCACGGCCACGTCGAGGGCGGCGGTCCCCACCGACTTGAAGAGGGTTACCTCCTCGGGCCTCCGCCGCTTGGGCTGATCGCCGGCGGCCACTTCCCCGAGCTCGGCGTGGATGCGGTCAGGCGCGAAATGGCCCTCCGCGATGGCTAGGAGCAGATCCCCGGCCTCCGCCAGCGCGGCGTCCCGGGAGTCCACCACCACCGTGGCGCGTCCCACCAGGACCCCCTCTACCTCGCGAGTCTGGGGAGTGAAGGCGCCGACGACGTTCAGGTGCGCCCCCGGCGACACCTCCGCTGAGGGCACGACCGGGGTCGGACTGGTCGTGGCGGTGATGATGAGGTCGGCGCCCCGCACCGCGGCAGCGGCTGGCGCGCGCATCACGGTCGCCCCGCGCAGCCACGGTTGGCTCCGCGCCCAGGCGACGAAGGCCTCCGTGCGTGCCGCATCCCTCCCGACCACGCGCACTTGCGTCACCTCCCTGACGGCGCAGACCGCCTCCAGCTGAGTCCGCGCCTGGACGCCGGTGCCGAAGAGGGCGCAGATCATCGCCTCGGGCCGGCTGAGCAGCCTGGTCGCCAGCCCAGAGGCGGCGCCGGTGCGCAGGGCGGTCAGCGACGCCCCCTCCAGCACCCCCACCGGGGCGCCCGTGGCGGGATCTTGGATCAGCACCACCGCGGTGACCGTCGGCAGGCCGCGGGAGGGGTTGCCCGGAAAGACGGACACGGCCTTCACCCCGAGGGCGCCCATGGCGGAAAGGCGGGCCGGCATGTAGAGGACGGTCCCTCCTCCCCCCTCCAGGTGGGTCCGCGGAGGCACCTCCGCCTGCCCGCGGGAGAGGGCGATGAAGGCCCGCCCCACGAGGTCGATCGCCTCCGCCATAGGAAGCAGCCGGCGCAGATCCGCGGCGCTGAGAATCCGCAGCGGCGCTAGCGCCATTCCGCGGCCAACGAACGCAGGACGAAGAAGACGTTGGCCGGGCGCTCCCCCAGGCGGCGCATGAAGTAGGGATACCACTGCTCGCCGAACGGCACGTAGACGCGCACGGCAAACCCCTCCCGGGCCAGCGCCTGCTGGAGGTCCCGGCGCACGCCGTAGATCATCTGGAACTCGAAGCGATCTCGCCCGATGGACTCCCGCTCTGCCACCGCCCGGGCGTGCGCGATCATCTGGGGATCGTGCGTGGCGATGGCCGGGTAGGTGCCGCGCCGCAGCAGCACCTCGGTGAGCGCGCGGTACGCGGCGTCCACGTCCGCCTTGCGCGGAAAGGCGACCGCCGGGGGCTCCAGGTAGGCGCCCTTGACCAGACGGATGCGGACGCCGGTGGCGACGAGCGATTCGACGTCTGCCGGACTGCGGTACAGGTAGGATTGGATCACCAGCCCCACGTTCGTCAAGCCCTCCCCCCAGAGCCGCCGCCACAGGGCCAACGTCGGCTCGACCAGCGCCGACTCCTCCATGTCGATGCGCACGAAGATGGACTCGCCGCGGGCCGCCCCGACGATGCGGCGGACCAGTCCTTCGGCCAGCGCTCCGTCGAGGGCCAGCCCCAGCTGCGAGAGTTTGATAGAAAGGTTGCAGTCCAGCCGCTCCGCGGTGATGGCGCGCAGGATCTCGACGTATCGGTCGGCGGCCCCCTCCGCTTCGGACCGGCTGGTGGTCTTTTCCCCCAGGTAGTTGAGGCTGGCGTGAGCGCCCGCCGCGTTGACCTCCCGCGTCGCCGCCACGGCCTCGGCGAGGGTCTCGCCGGCTACGAAGCGCCGCGCCGCCCGCCGGGCCAACCCGTTGCGCAGCACGAACGCCTGCGCGCGGGGACTCTCAGACAGCCGGATGAAGGCGCCGCGCAGCACTACGGGTAGATGCCGCGGATGTAGAGCGCGTTGGCCACCCGGTTGATCGCGCGGATCAGCGCGCCGACCCGCAGCCGGACTTTGTACTCGCCCGCGGTCTGCCAGATCCGGTGGAACTCCCGCACCAGGATGCGCTCCAGGTTCTGGTTGACCTCCTCCTCAGTCCAGAAAAACTGCTGGAGGCCCTGCACCCACTCGAAGTAGGAGACGATCACCCCGCCGGCGTTGGCCAAGATGTCGGGGATGACAGGGATCCAGCGGTCTGCGAAGACGGCGTCCCCGTCAGGGGTGATCGGGCCGTTGGCGCCCTCGACGATCAGGCGGGTGGTGATCCGCGGGGCGTTCTCTGCGTCGATCTGCCCTTCCAGCGCGCTGGGGATGAGGATGTCGCAGGGGAGCTCCAGCAGCTCTTCATTGGAGACGCGGTCGCTGCCAGGGTAGCCGACGACCGACCCGGCCGCTTCTTTGTGCCGCAGGACTGCGCCCGGATCGAACCCTTTGGGATGGGAAATACCGCCGCGGGTGTCGCTGACCGCGATGATCTTGCAGCCCAGTCCGTGCAGCAGCACCGCCGCCACCGCCCCCACGTTGCCGAACCCCTGGATGACGACGGTGGCGCCTTCCAGGGGGAGGTTGATCAATTTCGCGGTCTCTCGCACCGAGAGCATGACCCCACGCCCCGTGGCCTCGACCCGGCCGAACGAACCACCGATCTCGATCGGCTTGCCGGTGACGACCGAGGGGGTCGAGTAGCCGCGGTGCATGCTGTACGTGTCCATGATCCACGCCATCACCTGCGGCGTGGTGCCGACGTCGGGGGCGGGGATGTCGCCCTCGGGGCTCATCATGATGCTGATCTCGGTGGCGTAGCGGCGGGTGAGGTGCTCCAGTTCGTTCTGGGAGAGCACCTTCGGATCGACGATGACGCCGCCCTTGGCGCCGCCGTAGGGCAGGCCGACCACCGCGCACTTCCAGGACATCCACATCGCCAGGGCGCGCACCTCGTTCAGGGTGACGTCCGGGTGATAGCGGATGCCGCCCTTCGTCGGCCCCAACACGGTGCTGTGGTGGACGCGGTGCCCGGTGAAGAGGCGCACCGAGCCGTCGTCCATCTTCACCGGAAAGTTGACGGTCAACTCCCGCTTGGGGTAGGCGAGATACTCGCGGATGCCCCGTTTCAGCGGCAGGAATTCCGCCGCCTCGTTGAACTGCCGCAGGGCCATCTCCCAGGGGTCTTCTTTCGGGGTGATGACGAGGGCCTGTGCGCTCATCGTGACCTCCTCGACAGACGCGTGCGACCAGAAGCCGCACACAGAATCACTGCGAATCGCGCGCCGGGTGGAGTCCGGTCTTCAGCGCACCAACACAGAGACCGGCACGAGGACGATGCGCGCCCGGTCAAATTCGGGGAGGAGACTGCGCACGACCTCTGCCGTCTGTTTCTGGACGTGCCCGATGCCCACCGCCGAGCCTTTCGCCCGCGCCACCTCGAGGAGGCGGCGCACCTGGCCGGCGATGTAGGCCGGGTCGTCCTCGTTGTCCAGGAAGACCGCCCGCTCCGCCACCGCGATGCCCAGCTCCCGCGCCACCGCGGCCGCCACGGAGTCCAGCGTGGTGCGGCTGTCCACGAAGAACAGCCCACGCTCGCGCACGACCCCTAGGACGGCGGTCATGACGCGCCGGTCGGCGGTGGCCCGCGAGCCCATATGCCCGCTCAAGCCGACGACACCGGGCAGCCCGTCCAGACCGGCGCGCACCTGGGCCGCGATGGCGTCGGGACTCATCGCCGTCGTCACGCCGCCAGGACCGAGGGCGTGGTTTGCCTCTTCCGCCTCCAGCGGGAGGTGCAGGATGACCTCCAGGCCGGACGTCCCCGCGCGTTGCGCCACCGCCGCCGAGGCGGGCAGTCCCGGCAGGATGGCCACAGTGGCGGGTCGTCCCAGCGCAAGGATGGGATCGAGTTGGGCCAGGGTGGCTCCGGCGTCGTCAAAGATCAGCGCCACGACGCCCTTCGGAGGGAGCGTCGGCCGTGCGACCCCCGTCGGAGGGACCGGGGAAGGAACCGCCGCCCCCGGCTGGCGGCCGGAACCCGGCGGCCCGGATCGCGGCGTGGGCGCGGGCACGGGCGTGGCACGGATCGATGCATCCACGGTGGGGCCGGCCCGCAGACGCACCGCGGGTTGCGCCGCGGCCCACAATCCTGCGGCCACGCCGATGGCCGCGACGGCAATCGATGCCACTCGCCAGAAGGCCCTCCCTCGCCCTCGCCCCGAGCCCCGCCGCCTGGAACTCATCAGCGGCGCTGCGCGATCTGCTGCTTCAACACAGTGAGGGCGGCGCCGAACTGCGCCGCGTCGATCTGCCGGATCTCCAGGTCGGAGCGCCCCTCCAGCCGCCGCCCGGCGGCGAGGTCTGGGGCGAGGCCCTTGCCGTGGATGTCGTGGCCGTCGGGTGTGAGATAGCGGCCGCTGGTCAGCGTCGCCCCGGTGCCCCCGGGGAGTGACAGGATGCGCTGGATCACGCCCTTGCCGAAGGTGCGCACGCCGACGATGCGGGCGATCTCGTGATCGCGCAGAGCGCCGGTGACGATCTCCGAGGCGCTGGCGGTGAATTCGTTCACCAGCACGACGACGGGAATCTGCACCTTTGGTCCGCGGGAGGCGCGCTCGGTGCGCCGCCGCCCGTCCCGGTCCACCGTGTGCACGATCGCCTCGCCGGCGGGCACGAAGCGGTCGGCGATCGTCACCGCCGCGTCGAGCAAGCCGCCGCCGTTGGTGCGCAGGTCGAGCAGCAGGCCGCGGGCGCCGCCGCGAAGCACGCCGTCGAGGGCGGCCCCGAAGGCGCTCGCCGTCGGCTCGTCGAAACTGACGATGCGCAGGTAGGCCACCCTCGCAGACCGGAGGGCGGCGCGGTCCGCCTCTTCCAAGAAGCGCTCCCCCCGCACGGTCTGGTTGACGATGCGGGCGCGGGTGAGTGTGAGGTCGAACCGCTTTCCGGCGCGCTGCAGCGTCAGTGTGACCTTCGTCCCGGCCTGTCCACGGATTCGCGAGACGACCTCCTCCAGCGACATCCGTTCAGTCTTGCGTTCGTCCACGGCCACGATGCGGTCGCCCGGGCGGATGCCGGCGCGGCCGGCCGGAGTGTCGGGGATCGGCTGTACCACCACGGGGCCGCCGTCGGCCAGGTCGATCAGGATGCCCACCCCCGAGAAGACGCCGGAGAGCGTCTCCCGGAACCCCTTGTAGCCGGAAGGATCCATGAAACGGGAGTAGGGGTCGCCGAGGGCCTCCAGCATCCCCCGCGCCGCCCCGTGAAAGAGCGCGTCGCTGTCCACATCGCGTCGGATATAGGTGGACCGGATCTGATGGAGGACGTCCCGCAGCAGGGCGAAGCCCCGGCTGTCCGCGTCGGCGCCGGCGACGGCGCGACCCTGGCCGTACCCATAGCCGGCCACGAACGCGCCGGCGACGAGGGCCAGCAGCAGAAGGGCGATGAGCGAACGATTACGCGCGGCATTCACGGCGATCACCTCACCTCAGCTAGCATAGCGGAGGGATGTCGCCGGGCGCTATCGGCGGCGTGGGGCCCCTACTGGCCCAGGGGATTGACCGGTGTGCCGTTGACCCGGACCTCGAAGTGCAGGTGGGGACCGGTGGAGTAGCCCGTCGATCCGACGCGCCCGATGCGCTGGCCTTTGAGCACCCGCTGCCCGGCGGCGGTGAGAATGCTGGAGAGGTGCGCGTACAGCGTCGAGAGTCCCCCACCGTGATCGATGATGACGATCTTGCCGTATCCTCCGAACCATCCCGAATAGGCGACGATCCCCGAGGCGGCGGCCAGCACCGCGGAGCCGCGCGGGGCGGCGATGTCCACGCCGCTGTGCATCCGCCGCACCCCGAAGATGGGGTGCCGGCGCATCCCGAACCCCGAGGTGAACCGGCCGCGTGAGGGCAGGAGCAGATCCCGGAAGCGGGCGGAGGGGATGGTGCCCGGGCGCTGCGCCTCCTGGAGACGCCGGATCATCGCCACCAGCTCGCGGTCGGTGCGCTCCAGGTCCTCGACCACCTGCTCGTAGAGCGAGCGCTCCCGCTGGATCCGGCCCAGCAGGGCGGTTTTGGCCTCGACGTCCGCGGTGAGTTCGCTCTGGCGCGCTCGGGTCTCGGCGATCAGACGCGTGGTGCGTTCTTGATGCCCCTGCAACTCGTCATAGAGGCGCCCATACTCCTGAAGGTCCGCCTCGTGGTCAGCGAGCAGGCGGGCGTCGGCGCGCATCACCGCGCTGAGGAAGTGCGCCCGGGTGACCAACTCGGGAAAGCTCGCCGCGTCGAGGAAGAGGTCGAGATAGCCGCCCCGCCCCCACTTGTAGATCCCCCGTAACCGTCCTTCGACGCGGGCCCGCTGAGCGGCAAGCCGCCGGCGCGTCTCCGCCAGATCCGCCGCCGTCGCCGCCGCGTGGGCGCGGGTCTGGCGCAGATCCGAGTCCAGGTCAGCCACCGCGCGCTCTGCCGTTTCGCGCCGGCGGTCCATCGTCTCGAGGTCGGCGAGGGCACGCCGTTCCTGCCGCCGGACCGATCTCAAGTGCTGCCGCTGCTCCTGCAGTTCCTCGCGGACCTGCTGCAGCTTGCGCTGGGTGGCCCCCCCCGTCGGAACCGGCGCCGCGGCCGGACCCGCCCCAGCCGAGGCGGCCGGCAGCAGAAGTGCCGCCACCGCCAGGAGCGCCGGCAGCCGGAGCCTCATGCCCACAGGGCTATCCATGCCCATCCAGGTCACGGCTATACATGCCAATCCAGGTCACGGCTATACATGAAGGAAGCGTCGCAACGCCAGGGAGCTGCCGCTCATGCCGACCAGCACACCCCCGGCCCCCAACGCCGCCACCAACGCCGGCAGCAGAGCGTCTGGGTGGACCGTTGGGAGGAATGGCAGCAGCATCTCCAGGCGGCCCCGGACGAGGAGATAGCCGGGGACGAGGAGCACCCCCGCCAGCACGGTGGCGAGGGCCCCCTGCAGCGCGCCTTCGAGGACAAAGGGCGCCCGCACGTACCAGCCTCCGGCGCCGACGAGCTGCATGATGTCGATCTCCTGGCGCCGGCCCAAGATGGTCAGCCGGATCGTGTTCATGATGATGACCAGCGCCACCGCGCCCAGCAGCGCGGCCGCGCCCGCCCCGCCCCCGCGCAAGAGCAGCGTGGCCGCCAGCAGCCGGTCCAAGACCTGGCCGCCCGAGGTTACCTCCTCCACCGCGGCCATCTGCTCGACGGCGGCGGCCACCTCGCGCGCCCGCCCCGCGTTCGTCAGCGCGATCTCCAGCGAGTCGGGGAGGGGATTGGTTTGGATCATATCGCGCAGGGAAACGCGGTCGCCGAACAACGCCTGCAGCCGCCCTAGCGCTTCCTCACGTCCAACCAGCGCAACCGTGCGCACACCCGGCAGCGTCCGCACCGCGCCCATCGTCCGATCGATCTCCGCGGGAGCCAACCCCTCGCGCAGGTACGCGATCACCTCCACCTGGCCTTCCAGGGTCGACGCCATCAGGCGCAGATTCGCCGCGACGGCGGCCGCGGCTCCCACCAGGAGCAGGGTCACCATGATGGTGAGCACCGCGGCTAGGCTCATCAGGCCGTTGCGGCGGAACGCCGTCCAGGCCTCGCCGGCACCATAGCCCAGCGCCGCCGCCGCCCGCGGGGGGGCCCAGCCTCGCCGCGGGGCGCGGGCCTCACGCCTGGCTGGCATAGAGGGCGTTGGCCTCGTCGCGGACAACCGTTCCGCCGGCCAGCTCGATCACCCGCTTGCGGAGGATGTCCACGACGAATTTGTTGTGGGTCGCCACCACGACCGTGGTCCCCCGGAGGTTGATCCGGCTGAGCAACTGGATGATCTCCCAGGAGGTGCGGGGGTCGAGGTTTCCGGTGGGTTCGTCCGCCAGGAGGAGCGGGGGCCGGCGCACCAGCGCCCGCGCGATGGAAACCCGCTGCTGCTCTCCGCCGGAGAGTTGCCAGGGGAGGGCGTCCTTCCGACCTTCCAGGCCGACCAGCTCCAACGCGGCCAGCGTGCGTGGGCGGATCTCCACCGGGGGGGTGCCCGTGACCTGCAGGGCAAAGGCGACGTTCTCGTAGGCCGTCTTGCGCGGCAAGATCTGGAAGTCCTGAAAGACCACTCCCAGGCTGCGCCGCAGCGCCGGGACCGCCCGCGCGGGCAGGCGCGTGACGTCCTTCCCGCCGACGAAGACCTGCCCGCTCGTCGGCGTCTCGGCGCGGTAGAGCAGGCGCAGCAGCGTCGACTTTCCCGCGCCCGTCGGTCCGATCAGAAAGGCGAACTCCCCCTCCGCGACGGAGAGGGAAACGTCGGAGAGCGCGATGAGTCCGTTGGGATGACGTTTGGTGACGCCCTGGAGCCGGATCATGGTTCGACGAAGGTCCGATGTACCGCGCGACGACGGGCGATGCGGCGCCGGATGGCGCGCCAGTGATGCGTCTACTCGCTGCGGGGTGTTCGCCTGCGTGTCTCACTTCTCCTGCCGCGGTAGTGGCGCGTGCGGCGCTCCGCGCGCAATCAGAGGCGCAGGCCGGCCAGCCGCCGCGTCATCTCATCGAGGAAGCCGGCCGCGGTCATGTTCATCTGAATCGGCGTCACCGAGATCATCCCGCGGCGCAGCGCCCAGGCATCGGTCCCCTCCTCGTCGGGCATGGGGTCCTCCTCCCCGCCCATCCAGTAGTAGACGCGCCCGCGCGGGTCCCGGCGTTTGTCCAGCCGGTTGAGGTAGCGGCGGGTCCCCTGCCTCGTCACCGCGATCCCTTTCACGTCGGCGAGGGCCAGGTTGGGGACGTTGACGTTCAGCAGGCTGTCGGGCGGCAGCCCCCACCGGCGCACCACCTCAACCAGGCGCAGCGCCACGGTCGCGGCGACGTCGAACGTCACGATCTCAAAGGAAGCCACGGAGACGGCGATGCTGGGGATGCCCATGATCGCCCCCTCCATCGCCCCCGAGACGGTGCCGGAATAGGTCAGGTCGCCGCCGATGTTCGGTCCGACGTTGATCCCCGAGACCACCACCTCTGGACGCTGCGGCAGCAGGTCGAGGACCCCGAGGACGACGCAGTCGGCGGGGGTGCCGTTGGTGGCCCAGGCGGGGACGTCCAACCCCGGGATCGCCGCCCGGACCGCCCGCAGCGGCTTATGCAGCGTGATGGCGTGCCCCGTGGCGCTGCGTTCGTGCTCGGGCGCAACCACGGCCACCGGCACCGCGGCGGCCAGGGCGCGGGCGAGGGCGTGCATGCCGGCGGCCTGGATGCCGTCGTCATTCGTGATCAGCACGCTCACGGTCTGACCGATTCGTCGATCCAGCGTAGGTAGTCGGCGTTGCCGCCGGCGATGGGCAAGGCGATCACCTCCGGCACCGCGTAGGAGTGCAGCGCGCGGACGCGAGCGGTGAGGGCGTCCAGATGGCGCTCGACCGTCTTGACGATGAGGAGCGTCTCTCCCGCCTCCTCCACCTGGCCGCGCCACCAGTACGCGGACTGCACCGGGAGGGCGTCCACGCAGGCGGCGAGCCGTTCGTCCAGCAGCGCCCGCCCCAGGCGCGCACCCTCCTCCGCGCTGGCGGTGGTGATGAAGACAATCACGTGGCCCATGAGGGGCGATGGTACTAGAGGAAGCGTGGGGAAGGCAGTCCCGCCGCCCGTATCCCGTCGTTCGGGCTAGGCGGGACTGCCTTCCCCACGCTTAGTCTTGCTCTCTCCACCAGTCTGGCGATACGTCTCGCTCGCGTCGGACCTTCCGCACGGCAGGCTGGCCGCCCGCCTTCTCCTTGGCGACCCGGGCCCTCAGACTCTCGTACTCTCGCAGGTCGGTGAGCACCTTGACGGTGTTCCAGACCGCGTCTTCAATCTGGTCGCCATCCTTCAGCACCAGCTGGATCAGCGGCTCGATGACGCGCTTGTCGCGCAGCCGGCCCAGAATCTTCACCGCCAGCCGCTTCACGTCCACGTCCTCGTCTTCCAGGGAGGTGGTCAGCTGGTCGAGCGCCCCCTCCCCGAAGAGCGAGAAGAGGGCCTTGAGGCCGAAGCGGCGGACCTTCGGGGCCGGGTTCTCCAACGCGGTGCGCAATTGGTCGACGAGCTCGTCGCGCGGCCGTCCCACGAAGGCCTCGATCACGGCGCGGGTGAGGAAGATTTCCCGGTCGCCGTGGTGCGCCTCCGGATGCTCGATCACCCCACGCTCTTCCAGCCGGGCCAGCGTGCCGATGATCGCGTCCTGCATCGGGGGGTCCTTGAGGAAGTGGTCCATCAGCGGACCCACCACGCGCCGGTCGCCCACGCGGCCCAGCACCGAGATGGCGATCTGCTGGACGAACTGGTTCTCGTGGTCCAGCACCTCGAGCAGCGGGTCGACGGCTTTCGGACCCATCTCCGCCAGGATCTTGAACACCTGGTTGCCGATGCGGCGGCGCAGCCCCCGGTCCTCAAAGGCGGTCATCAGGGGCTTCACGGCGTCCGGGCCGATCCGGGCAAGGGCTTCCGTGGAGGCGTTCACCAGCGAGCGCTCGCGGCGGGTGAGCACGCGGATGAGCGATTCGACGGCGCCCTTGTCCCGCATGTCCCGCAGGCCGTTGGTGGCCTGGAGGACCACTTGTTCCGAGCGGTCGGTCAGCGCGGTGCGGAGCGCGGTCATGGCGTCGGACCCGCCGATGCGGCGCAGCGCGGCCACGGCGCTCTTGCGGACATACTCGTCCGCGTCCGAGAGCGCTTCCGCCAGGGCGGAGACGCCACGCTCATCCTGCAGGCGGCCCAGGTGGTGGGCCGCGTCGCTGCGGATGGTGACATCCGCGCTCTTCAAGAGGCGGATGTACCGCTGGACCTCGTCGCCTTGCGCGGTCTCCGGCATGCGTACTCCTCTGGTCTCCTGGGAACCTTCTGGACGGGGGCGCCCCTACCCTGTTATACTACACCGCAATTAAGGGCGCCCAACGGCCATTTCGTGGAGGTGAGAGCGCCTCGGTGGGCACCACACATATCGCCGCTCCCCGCCCGCCCGTCAGGTTCGCGCACGCCAGTGAAAAGGAGTTCGCCGGACTCCTGGATTTCTACGGCATCTCCTGGCAGTACGAACCGCGTTCTTTCCCCCTCGAGCTCGACGTCGTGGGCCGCGTCATCGAAAGTTTCAGCCCCGACTTCTACTTGCCGGATCTCGACACGTACATTGAATTGACCACGCTCAAGCAGAGCCTCGTCACCAAGAAGAACCGCAAGGTCCGCCGCTTTCGGACCCTCTATCCGGACGTGCGTCTGATGATTCTCTACGCCCGCGATTTCCGCAAGTTGCTCGCCAAGTACCAGGTCGCTCCCGCGGACGCGGGGTAGCCGTTTGGCCATCCCGTTTGCATCGCGCCCCCTCGCCCCCGCCGTCAAGGAGGTGCTTGTGTCGGAACGGCAGATCCGGCGGCGGGTCGACGATCTCGCCGCTGAGATCTCGCGGGACTACGACGGCCTCAACCCGCTCCTGGTCACCGTGCTGAAAGGCGGCCTCTACTTTCTCGCCGACCTCAGCCGCGCGCTCACCATCCCCGCCACGATCGACGTCATGGCGATCACTAGCTACCGCGGCGACAGTCCGTCGGGGGTGGCGCGGCTACTCAAGGACCTGGACGAAGAGATCACCGGCCGGGACGTCCTCTTAATCGAGGACATCATCGACACCGGGCTGACCGCCGCCTATCTCTTGCGGGTCCTGCGGACCCGCAATCCGGCATCGCTCGCCATCTGTACGCTGCTGGACAAGACGGCGCGGCGCATCATCCACACCCTGCCCATCCGCTACCGCGGATTTGAGATCCCCGATGTCTTCGTCGTCGGGTATGGCCTGGACTACCGTCAGCAGTACCGCGCCCTTCCGTATGTGGGCGTCCTCAACGAAGAACCGGACACCGCGCTGCCCGCCGCAGCGCCGGCGAAGGATCGCCGCTAACCTACGCAGACGGCCAGGATCGGCCCATCACCGACGCCAACGGCGTCAGAACTCCACCGGCATGGCGCGGTGACCGCGGATGATGAACCCGCCGCTGTACTCCACCGGCTCTCGCGCCATCCGAATGTTCGGCAGCCGCCGGAGGAGGGTCTGGAAGGAGGTCTGCAGCTCGACCCGCGCCAGCGGTGCGCCGATGCAGTAGTGGATGCCCAGGCCAAAGGTGAGGTGGGGATTGTCTTTCCGCCGCAGATCGAGGCGGTCGGGGTCGGCGAAGCGCCGGGGATCCCGATTGCCCGAGGCATAGAGGAGCCCGAGCTCCATGCCCTGCCGCAGGTCGACTCCCTGGAATTCGCCGTCCGCCAGGACCCACCGCTCGAACATCGGCAGGGGGGTATCGTAGCGCAGCAGCTCTTCGACGGCCGTCTTGAAGAACTCGTGATCGCCCCGCCGCGCGGCCTCACGCGCGAGCGCCAGCTGCTCGGGGTTGTGGTGGAGGGAGAGGACGCCGAGCGTGGTCCCATTCACGCTGGCCTCGTGACCGGCGTTGAGGAGGAGGATGCAGTTGGCGACCAGCTCGTCCTCGCTGAGCACCTCTCCCTGCTCCTCCACCCGGACGAGGGCGGAGATCAGATCGTCGCGCGGCGCCTTCCCCCGCTCTTTCGCCAGCGCCTTGATGTAGGCCGAGAACTCCACCACCGCCTGGTTGGCATCCCTCGCGTGTTCGTCGCTGTACCCCAGTTCGTAGAGCTTCACGATCTTGGCCGACCAGGGCCGCAGCAGGGGACGATCCGCCTCCGGCACCCCCAGGAGCGCGGCGATCACCGTCACGGGGATGGGCTCCGCGAAGTCTGTGAGCAGGTCCATTTGTCCGCGACCCTCCACGCGATCGATCAGCGCATCGACGATCCCTTGAATCGTCCGGCGCAGCCCTTCCACCCTCCCGGGTGTAAAGGCCTTGAGCATCAACCCCCTCAGGCGGGTATGCTTGGGCGGTTCGTTGTCCAGCATGTGATCGCCCTGAAAGGCATCGAAGTCTCGAGTCAAAGGGTTGGACGGCGGCCAGCCTAGTTCGTCGCGCGAGAGCACGTGCAGGATCGACCGCCCCAGCCGCCGGTCGCGCAGCAGCGAGGCGATGTGGTCGTACCGGGTGAAGAAGACCTTGTTCCAGACGGGGTCGAAGAAGATCGGCATCCGCTCGCGGAGATCGGCTAGCTGCGGGTAGGGGTCGTAGACAAACCGCGGATCGTTGAGATCGAGGTGAAACTCGCCCATCGCTCCGCGGCTCATGCCGGGCCAATTCTCCGAGCCCTGGGTGTATCCTCGTGAGGAGGAGTCCGCATGGCCACAAACACCGGCCCCGCCACCAGCGAGAAGCGGGTCAGTCCTAACTTCATCACCGCGATCATCGACGACGACCTGCTGCGGCGCCGCTACGCCACCGTGCGCACCCGCTTCCCGCCGGAGCCGAACGGCTACCTGCACATCGGGCATGCCAAGTCCATCGGATTGAACTTCGGCCTGGCCCTCGACTACGCCGGCGAGTGCCACCTGCGCTTTGACGACACCAACCCCGAGACGGAGAGCGCCGAATACGCGGAGGCGATCAAACGGGACGTGCAGTGGTTGGGGTTTGCCTGGACCAGTGAACTCTATGCTTCCGACTACTTCGAGCGGCTCTACGAGTGCGCGGTGCAGCTCATCCGGGACGGGCGGGCGTACGTGGACAGCCTCTCCGACGAAGAGATCGGGGCCTACCGCGGCACGGTCACCGCGCCGGGACGGCCGAGCCCCTACCGGGACCGCGGCGTCGAGGAGAACCTGGATCTCTTCCGGCGCATGCGCGCCGGGGAGTTCCCCAACGGCGCGCACGTGCTGCGCGCGAAGATCGACCTGGCCAGCCGGAACATGAAGCTGCGCGACCCCGTGCTCTACCGCATCGTCCACGCCGCCCACTACCACACCGGCAACGCCTGGCCCATCTACCCGCTCTACGACTTCGCCCACCCCCTGTCTGACGCGTTCGAGGGCATCAGCCACAGCCTGTGCACGCTGGAGTTCGAGAACAACCGGGCCATCTACGACTGGCTGCTCGACCACCTGCGCGGGAAGGCCGGCATCCCGGCAGACCCGCGGCCCTATCAATACGAGTTCGCCCGCCTGAACCTCGACTACACGGTGCTCTCGAAGCGCAAACTGATCAGGCTGGTCGAGGGCGGCTATGTGCACGGCTGGGACGACCCGCGGATGCCCACCCTCTCCGGCCTGCGCCGCCGTGGCGTGACCCCTGAGGCGATCCGGGAATTCGTCTCCCGCATCGGCGTGGCCAAAGCGAACAGCCGGGTCGATCCGGACATGTTCGAAGCGGCCGTGCGCGACGACCTGAACACCCGCGCCCCGCGCGTCCTCGCCGTGCTCAAACCGCTCAAGGTCGTGTTGACCAACTACCCCGAGGGCAAGGCGGAACAGTTCGCGGCCCCCTACTGGCCGCGTGACGTGGCCAGGGAGGGAACCCGGGCGGTGCCGTTCTCGCGTGAGCTCTACATCGAACGGGACGATTTCATGGAAGACCCGCCGAAAGGCTTTCACCGCCTCGTCCCGGGCGGGCGTGTCCGCTTACGCCACGGCTATATCGTCCGCTGCGATGAGGTGGTCAAGGAGCCGGGCGGAGACATCGCCGAGCTGCGCTGCTCCTACGAACCGGACACCCTGGGCCGCCGCCCGGAGGGCCCTGCGGTGAAGGGCACCATTCACTGGGTCTCGATCGCCCACGCCGTCCCCGCGGCTGTGCGCCTCTACGACCGGCTCTTCACCGTTCCCGACCCAGAAGCGACCGAGGGGGAGTTCACCGAAGCCCTCAACCTCCAGTCGCTGGAGGTCGGCCAGGGCTTCGTCGAGCCCTGCGTGCGCGACGATCCTCCCGACACGCGCTACCAGTTCGAGCGATTAGGCTATTTCTGGCAGGACCCGGCGGATTCGCGGCCGGACGGCCTCATCTTCAACCGCATTGTTAGCCTGCGCGACTCCTGGGCCAGGGCGGCCGCCGAGAGCAGGAGGTAGGAGAACCCCCACCCCTTCCGAGCGCGCGCACGGTGGTCCCGGTATCCCTCATCGTCCGATGAGGCTAGGGCTTCACTTCATCCTCCTCCTTTCTCTTTGGCCCGTAATGAAGCGCAACGACGCCTGAACCAAACGCCCGCGTTTCGGCAAGTTTCAGGGTCGTCTCGCTGCCGTCTTTGAAGAGCCGCTTCCCGCTCCCCAAAAACAATAGGATAGACCAAGAACCGATATTCATCGATGAGGCCATGCAGCGTCAGCGTATGCACAAGAGTGACGCTGCCGTAAATCAGAATGTTCTGACCCGGCTTCTCCCTCAGCTTGGATACTTCCTCCGCGACATTTTCTTTGATCAGGCGCGAATTGTTCCATTCAACCTCTTTCAGAGTCGTTGAAGCAACAAACTTGGGGAGGCTGTTCATTCTGTCGGCAAAACCCGATTCATCGGTCCTCGACGGCCAGGCCGCTGCAAAGCCTTGATAGGTCACTCGTCCTAGAAGAAGAGTGTCGCTCGCAAGTAACTCATCCAGTTTGTACTTCGCGATTTCTTCATTCCCGAACGGGAAGGTCCACTTTTCTGGGGCCTCCACGACCCCATCCAGGGTCAAGAACTCTGTCACAACGACTTTTCTCATGTTGGCTCACCCCCAGATTCAAGCGTGTGCCAGGTACTCGGCGAAGCACTCCGGAGCGGCAATCTGACTACTCGCCTCTCTCATCTTGGTTCTCTAGCCATCTGGTACTTCTCCTCAGCCAAGAGCTCGGCGAGGCGGTCCATCGACTCTGCCGCTCCTGCCTCCATCCCCGACTTGACCATCCCGTCGCGGTCCTCCACCGACTGGAAGAGCGCATGATCCGTGACAGTCGTTTTGCCGTCCCGCTGTTCGAGCGTCACCGTCTCAATGTGGACATGGCCCGGCAGACCTTCCCACTCAAAGGTGAGACGAGTCGCTCGGGCGGCACGATCTCCCGGAAGACGCCGTGGAACCCGGCCCCCACCACTGCGGGATGAGACTCGGATCGGTGAACGCCTTGAAGACGAGCTCCCGCGGCGCGTCGAAAACGCGCGTAATGACGATTTCTCGATCCGACGGAATCGTTAACGTCATGGTCCTTTTGGTGTCTGCCATCATGACCCCTTTGCGTTATCTCAGGCTCTCGGCGAGCTTGTCGAAGGATTCGTTCCAGCCCGCTTCCGCGCTGTCGCGATCCTCGCCCGCCGGCAGGCCGGCGTGCCGCAGCGTCATCTTGGTCCTGCCGTCATCGTCCTCGAAGGTCACTGTCACGAGGAATTCTGATGGGTAGCCTGCGTTCAGCCCGTAGTGTGTGGCCGGGACGACATTGCCTTTTTCATCAGCGAAGCTGTCCGTGTAGACCAGCCGCTCCATCGGAATGATTTCGCGATAGACACCCGTGCTCCAGTACTCCTGGCCCTCGGGCGATCGCATGCTGTAGAGATAGGTACCACTCACGCGGAGATCGATCGTGCAGAACGGTGCCGTGAAGTCTTTCGGCCCCCACCAGCGCTTGAAGCGCTCAGGCTCCGTCCATGCCTTCCAGACCAGTTCCCGTGGGGCGTCAAAGACGCGCGTGATGACGAGTTCCCCCTCCGCGGCCTTCGTGGCGGGACTACTTCCTATTGTGGCCATGTTTCTTCTGCCTCCTTTGCAGATCACGCAGGTAGTCATCCAAACGATCGAAGCTCTGCTCCCAGAAACGGCGATAGTGCTCCACCCACTCGGTCACCTCCTTGAGCGGGCCCGCCTCGAGCCGGCAGGGCCGCCACTGCGCCCGGCGGCGGCGGGCAATCAGCCCGGCACGTTGCAGCACCTTGAGGTGCTTGGAAATGCCGGGAAGACTCATATCGAACGGCTCGGCCAGTTCAGTTACCGAGGCCTCGCCTCGGGCGAGGCGCGCGAGGATCGCACGCCTCGTAGGATCGGCGAGGGCGGCGAAGGTGGTGCTGAGGCGATCAGGTGACATGAGGCCCCTCGATCGCCGGCGCGGCGGCGGGACCGAGAACCTGTTCAGCGCCTGCGCTGCCTGCGGCCGCTCCTTCCGGCTGAAGGGGTGGTTGCTGCTCGGCGTCGCCGCCCGCTCGCACGCGCCGGAGCAGGATCGCGGCGCCGAGAGCGAGTCCCACCGCGACGACGGCGCTGATGGCGGCGTTGAGCTCCAGCGCCTGGGTGAACGCCCCGCGGGCCGCGTCGAGCAGCGCCGCACCGAGCTGATCAGGAAGCTGCCCGGCCACCGCCAGAGCGCCGCCGAGCGTGTCCCGAGCAACCTCAGCCGCCTCCGGTGGGACACCGGCGGGGAGGGCGTCGGCCAGCCGGCTGCGGTAGACGGCGGTACCCACGCTGCCCAAGATCGCGATGCCAAGCGCTCCTCCGAGCTCGGCGCTGGTCTCCGAGATCCCCGAGGCCGCCCCCGCCCGCTCCGGCGGGGCGGCCCCGATGATCAGGTCGATCGTCAGCGTAAACAATGGAGCGAGACCGAGAGAGGCGACGAAGATCACGGTCACGAGGACCGCCAAGCCGGCGGATCCACCGACCTGGGCGAGTACCCCGAGGGCCAGGGCCGCCAGCACCAGGCCGGCAGCCATCACGAATGCCGGTCGGACACGGCGCGTCATCCGCGGGGCCAGCGTGGAGCCGGCGATGACCGCGCCCATCGAGGGCGCGGTCCACAGGCCCGCCTGCAACGGGGAGAGACCGAGCACCAGTTGCAGATACTGCGGCAACAACAGGAAGTATCCGAACACCACGAAGACGCCGAGCATGTACGTGGCGAGAGACGCGCTGAAGGCAGGGATCCGGAAAAGGCGCAGGTCGATGAGAGGGTCAGCCAGGGTGAGCTGCCGGCGGAGGAACAGGACGGAGACGGCCAGCCCGCCCAGGATGAACAGGGCCGGCAGTGATCCGAACCCGTCCTGGGCGATCACCTTGAGACCGTAGATCATCGCCAGGACGGCCGCCAGCGACATCCCGGCGCTGAGCAGGTCCAACCGCCCCGCCTCGGGATCCCGGAACTCCGGGAGCACGCGGGGCCCCAGCACAAGCAGCAGCCCCATCACGGGCAGCGCCAGCAGGAACACCGAGCCCCACCAGAAGTACTCCAGCAGCACCCCGCCGAGCAGCGGCCCGATCACGCCGCCCGCCGAAAAGCTGGATATCCACACGCCGATGGCGACCGTGCGCTGCTTCGGGTCGAGGAACATGTTGCGGATCAGGGACAGAGTCGAAGGCGCCAGGGTCGCCCCCCCGATCCCCAGCAGCGCGCGGCTGACGATGAGCATCCCGGCGCTGGTCGAAAATGCCGCGAGAAGCGAGGTGATACTGAAGACCACGGCGCCGATCAGCAGCAGCCGGCGGCGCCCGATCCGGTCGCCGAGGGTGCCCATGGTGATCAGGGAGCCAGCGACGAAGAATCCGTAGACGTCGATGATCCACAGGAGCTGGGCGCTGCTGGGCCGGAGGTCTGCGCTGAGCTGCGGCACCGCGAGGTGGAGAACCGTCAGGTCCATAGAATAGAGCACGCAGGCGAGAGCGAGCACGGCGAGCCCGATCCACTCGCGCCGTCCCGCTGTAGGGGGGACGACTTCGTTCATGAGCGCTCCTTTTTCCGCAGTCTGGTATTTTGCCGAATGATTAATTAACCATTTGGTATAGTAACGCCCGAGACCACGGCTTGTCAATCAATTTTCGCCCAGTCCTCCCTGGAGAAACGAAAGGGGTCGAACGGGACTACTCAGTCAGGTACGGCGCCGTTTTGCTCGCCGCGGAGCAGAGCCGCGCCGTATGGCCTGGACCTCGTCCTCGGGCATCGTCACACGCGTCCACGAGCGGGTGCTTCTCATTGCGAAACAAGCGATCCTAGAACCGCTTTATGACGGCTTTCCTGCAGCAATATTGACCATCCAGTCCACGCCAAACTTGTCGGTGAGGGTCCCAAATGTATCGCCCCAAAATTCCTTTTTCAGCGGAGAGTTTACTTTTCCGCCGGCACTGAGTCTGCCGAACATGGTGCGAAGCTTCTCTTCATCGAAGCCGCTGAGTGAAAGGTTGATTTTACCCGTGCCCAGACTGTCAGGGTCTGGACTATCACTGGCCATGAGATTGGCTTCACCGTCCATCAGGCTGGCATGCATCACCTTGCCCTTCATGGCTTCGGACTTCTCGCCCGGTACCTCATCGTAGGTCTGGATCTTGAGCGTGCCGCCAAAAACACTCTCATAGAACTGCATGGCCTCACGGCAATTTCCTGCAAAGAACATGTACGGGTCCAAGGCAACTTTTTTTTCCATGATTACCTCCTCAGGGATCTTCAACTCATTATTACATAGGATCAATGGTAAGAGAAAAGCGGAAGGACCAAGAGGTTCGCTTGATCCACACCGAGGCATCGGATCCACAGGTCGCCGAAATGCTTACACTGGCACCTAGAATCGGGTTCCTGCCCGCATTTGGTTCTTCAGGTGCCCGCCGGACTGATGTTCTGATTGAAGCGGAAGAAGTTCGTGGGATCATATTTCTTCTTGAGCGCGACAAGCCGGGCGTACGTATGTGTTCCGTATGCTGCCTGGACGGCAGCCTGCGGCTCGTCGGACATGAAGTTCACATAGACGCC
>JBOGSD010000038.1:0-39897 GCA_050695215.1 bacterium | reverse complement strand
GGCGCTGCACTGGGCCGGTCTGGCCACCCTGACGCACACCCCGAGCCCCATGGGGTTCCTCGCGGCGATCCTCGGCCGGCCGAAGAATGAGAAGCCCTACCTGCTCATTCCAGTCGGCTATCCTGCGGCGGACGCGACCGTGCCGGACATTCCGCGAAAGCCGGTGGACGAGGTGAGGTTTCGTCTGTAGCACCTTCCGCCGGTCAGCGGGGGCGCCGGCCGCGCCCCCGCACGACGCGTCCGGATGTCGCGCCCGTATGCTCCCCGTCCCGCAGCACCGGCACGCCGTTCACGAAGACGTGGCGCATCCCCGTGGCGTATTGATGAGGAACCTCGAAGGTGGCGTGGTCCTGGATCGTTGCCGGATCGAAGACGACGACGTCGGCGAAATGGCCCGCTGCCAGCGAACCGCGCCGCTCCAGGCCGAGGGTGGCGGCGGGGAGCGAGGTCATCCGCCGGATCGCTTCCTCCAGCGGGATGACCTTCTCGTCCCGCGCGTACTTTCCCAACACCCGGGCAAAGGTGCCGTAGGACCGGGGATGCGTGCTCGACTTCAGAAACACGCCTTCGGGCGCGAGGGAGGCGCCGTCCGAGCCCACGCTCACCCACGGACGAGCCATCACTTTGCGCACGTTGCCTTCCGACTGCGAGAAGAAGACGACGCCGACCCGGCTCTCGTCTTCGATCAGCAGGTCGATGGCGGTCTCCTCAGGCGTCGTCCCGCGCATGGTGGCCACCGCGGCCAGCGTCTTGCCGGTCAGCGGCTTCAAGGCCTCATCCTTGAAGGACACGAAGAGCACGTCCTCCGCTCGAAGCGGGCTCATCTCGCGCGCGACCCGGCCTCTCCAGGTGGGATCCTTCAGCCGCTCGACCAGCCGCCGGGGTCCCCCCTCGTGAGCCCAGCCGGGAAGGGTCGAATCGAGCCCCGTGGAGGACGCCGGGTAGGGATACATGTCTGCCGTCACGGGCAGCCCGTCTGCCCGCGCGCCCTCGATCGCGGCGAGGAGAGGATCCATCAGGTCCCAGTGCTCCGGGCCGCTGACCTTGAGGTGATAGATCTCGCCGCGCGCACCCGAGCGGCGCACGATGGTCAGGAATTCCTGCAGCGCCCCCAGCACGCCGCCGCCTTCGTCCCGGATGTGCGAGATGTAGATGCCGTCGTAAGCCGCCGCGACCTCGGCGAGGGCGATCAGTTCATCCGTATCGGCGAAACAGGCCGGCGCGTAGATCAGGGCTGAGGAGACGCCGAGCGCGCCCTCCTCCATGGCCTGGCGGACCAGGCCCCGCATCGTCTCCAGCTCCGCCGGCGTGGGCGCCCGGTCCGCATGCCCCAGCACATGGACGCGCGCCGACGTCGCCCCGACGAACGATGCCACGTTTGTGCTGACGCCCCGCCGCACGAGATAGTCCAGGTACTCTCCCAGCGTCGTCCAGGCGATCTCGTACTTGAGGTCTCCCTGGCGTTCGAGCGTTTCCGCCTTCATCGCCTCGTTGAGCGGTCCCATGGAGCGCCCTTCTCCCAGCACTTCCAGCGTGACGCCCTGCCGGATGTCGCTCTGCGACCGCCCGTCGATGAGCAGCGACGCGTTGGCCCAACTGAGCATATTGATGAATCCGGGCGCGACCGCCAGCCCGCCGGCGTCGATCTCGACCCGGCCGCGCTCGCCCGCCTCACCGACCGCGGCGATGACGTCGCCCCGCATGGCCAGATCGCCCGCCGCCGGAGACCCGCCGCTCCCGTCGTAGATCAGGCCGTTTCTGATGACGACGTCGTGGGTCACATCTCGCATCCTAGCGCACGAGGGAGGCGATGCGCTGCCCGCAGCGAAAGAGAGGGGCGATCCATCCCGATGGAGGTGCGGCGATGACCACACACAGGGCCGGGCGTCTGGCGGCCATCTGCTTCGTCTTGCTCCTGATTGCGGTCGGTCTGCCCCCTGCTGCGGCGCAGGCGCCCATCGCCGGCGGGCACTTCCGCCGGATGCTCAGCAGCGACCCGGCCAACCTGGACCCCGCGCTGACCAACACCGTGCGGGCCATCTCCGTGAAGATGAACATCTTCGACATGCTGCTGCGCCGCGATCCCAAGACGCTGCAGCTCATCCCCGGCGCCGCGGAATCGTGGACCGTCAGCGAGGACCGGCGGACGATCACCTTCGTGCTGCACCGCGGGATCAAGTTCCATCACGGCCGCGAGTTGACCGCGGACGACGTCAAGTACTCGATCGAGCGCATCCTCAGACCGGCGACGGGGTCCCCGTACGTTCCCTCCTTCAACCGGCTGGTGGGGGCGCCGGAGTTCATCACCGGGCAGGCGCGAGAGGTCAGTGGGGTGCGGGTGCTCGACCGCTACCGTATCGCCATTACCAACACCGTCGTCGATGCCACCTTCCCCGAGACCTTCGTCTACTTCTTCATCGTCCCCCGGGATGAGGCGGAGCGGCTCGGCCGCGACTTCGGCCAGCGACCGGTGGGCTCGGGGCCGTTCGTCTTCGTCAGTTGGAGCCGGGACGACACCATCCTGCTGAGGGCGAACGGCGACTACTGGGAAAGCCGGCCGTTCGTCAGCGCCCTGGAGTTCCGGATCATCCCCGACCCGGCCACGGCGCAGGCGGAGTTCGAGACCGGCCGGCTCGACTACATGACGCTGAGCGACGTCACCTACCGCCTGTACGCGGAGAACCCCCGGTGGAAGCCCTACGTCATCGAGGTCCCCGAACTGTTCACGCGCTATGTGGGCCTCAACGTGACGAAGCCGCCGCTCACCGACGTGCGGGTGCGCCAGGCGATCAACCACGCCGTGGACAAGGCCACGATCGTGCGCACCGTCCTCGCCGGGAAGGCCTTCGCGCCGACCGGGATCTTCCCGCCCAGTCACCCCGCCTACAACCGGAACATCAGAGGCTACGACTTCAACCCGCAGCGGGCGAGGGAGTTGCTGAGCGCCGCCGGGCTGGCCAGCGGGTTCGACCTGGACCTGAACGGCTCGACCAGCCCCGTGATCGGCCGATGGATGGAGGCGATCCAGCGCTACCTGGCAGACGTCGGCATTCGCGTGCGTATCATCCAACAGGACTTCGGCGTGATGCTGGACCGGGCCAGCAAGGGAGAGATCCCCACCTATGTGGCGTCGTGGGGGCAGGGACCCAGCTGTATCGGCTACCTCAGCGCCTTCCGCTCCCGCAACATCGGGCCGGCGGGCAACCGGATGTTCTATAAGAACGAGCGGGTGGACGCCCTCCTGGACGAGGCCGAGCGGACGTTTGACCTGCGCCGGCAGATCAGTTTGTGCCAGCAGGCGGAAACGCTGATCGTCGCCGACGCGCCGTGGCTGATCTTCAACTACAACCGGGCGGTGCTGGTGCACCAGCCAAACATTCACGGGCTGGTGGGGAACCCGGAGGAGATGGACTGGCAGTACATGCACAAGGTGTGGATTCAGCCCCGGCGGTAGAGCCCTTGCCGGGCGGCGCCCCCACATCCGTGGCCTGACATGCCAAGAGGCCTCTGGGCCTTCATCGCCAAGCGGCTGATCATGGCCGTCCCGGTCTTCATCGGGGTTACCCTCGTGACGTTTGTGCTGATGTACATCGTCCCGGGTGACCCCGTCGCCTTGCTGATGGAGGAGAAGACCGCCGCCATCGACCCCGCGGCGGCCCGCCTGATCCGCGCCAAGTGGGGGCTCGACGATCCCGCGCCGGTGCAGTACCTGAAGTTCGTCCGCAACGCGCTGGTCGGCGACCTGGGCATCTCCTATCGGACGAACCAGCCGGTGCTCGAGGAAGTGCTCAGGCGGGTCCCGGCGACGGCCAAACTCGCCGGCGCGGCGCTGCTGGTGGGGATCCTCATCGGCGTGCCGATGGGCATCCTCGCCGCGCTCCGCCAGAATACGATCTTCGACTCCGCCAGCATCGTCGGCGCGACCATGGGCGTCTCGATCCCCAACTTCTGGCTCGGCATTCTCTTGATCTACCTGCTGGCGGTGCACCTGCGCTGGCTGCCGCCTTCCGGCTACGGGCCGCCGTTCCCCTATCTGATCATGCCGGCGATCACGCTGGGGACGGGGCTCTCCGCCGTGCTGGCCCGCCTGACGCGCTCGTCGATGCTCGAGGTGATCCGCCAGGATTTCGTGCGCACCGCCCGCGCCAAAGGGTTGTCCGAGCGGCGGGTCATCGCCGTGCACGCCCTGCGCAACGCGGCGATCCCCATCGTCACGATCGTCGGCGTGCAGATCAGCGGCCTGCTCAGCGGCGCCGTCATCACCGAGCGCGTCTTCTCCTGGCCGGGGGTGGGGCGGCTGCTGGTGGATTCCATCGGTGTCCGCGACCTCCCCATGGCGCAGGGGTGCGTGCTGCTCATCGCCACCATTTTCATCGGCCTGAACCTGCTGGTGGACCTCTCCTACGCCTGGCTCGACCCGCGGATCAAATATGAATGACCTCGCCGGCGCGGCGGCGGTGGCCGCTCCGGCGGCGGTGCGGCCCCGGCGGACGTTCTGGCGGCGCGCCCGCCGGAGGCGCAACCTCGTCGCCGGGGGGATTCTCGTGGGGATGCTGGTCGTCGCCGCGGTCTTCGCGCCCTGGATCGCGCCCTACGACCCGATCCGCGACGCCAACCTGGAGAACAACCTGCGCTCCCCCGGCGGAACCTTTCTCCTGGGCACCGACACCTTCGGCCGCGACGTCTTCAGCCGCATCGTCTACGGCGCCCGCATCTCGCTGGGGATCGGCGTGGTCGTGCAGGCGGTGGCCCTGACGATGGGCCTCACGCTGGGGCTGCTCTCGGGGTTCTACGGAGGCTGGACGGACAACCTGATCATGCGGGTGGCGGAGGTGATCTTCGCCTTCCCCGGCCTCCTCTTTGCGATCGCCGTCATGGCCGTGATCGGCCCCAGTCTCTACAACGTGTTCCTCGCCCTCGGGCTGGTGGGGTGGACCTCGCTGGCGCGCGTCGTGCGCGGCCAGGTCTTCGCCATCAAGGCCTACGAGTATGTGGAAGCCGCCCGCGCGCTGGGCGCCTCCAATGGGCGCATCATCCTCCGCCACCTCCTGCCCAACACGCTGGCGCCCGCGATCGTCCTGGTCACGTTGGGCATCGGCCACGCCATCCTCGCCGAGGCCAGCCTCTCCTTCCTCGGGTTGGGGGCGCAGCCCCCGGCGCCGTCGTGGGGCTCGATGCTCACCGTGGGGCGCGACTACCTGAGCCTGGCGCCGTGGCTCTCGGTTTATCCGGGGTTGGCCATCTTCCTGACCGTGATCGGCTTCAACCTGCTCGGCGACGGGCTGCGCGACCTGCTGGACCCGCGCATGTCGCAGCAGTGACGGGGCGCGCCATTATTTTTTCTCCACCCCGCTGAAACCGCCTCAGGTGCGCCGATCTCACGGGCGAGGCGATGCTATACTCGCGCCGTGAGCCCTGAAACGCTTGCGCCGGTCTCTGTCGAGGAGTTCTGGAGCCTCGCCCACCGGCTTCGGGCCGAGCTTGTGGCGGGGCGGGTCATTGAAATGACGCCGTCCGGAGCGAGGCACGGAGTTGTAGGCATGCGCGTGGCGAGACTCCTCGATGAACACGTCCAAAGACACGGGCTGGGGTTCGTCGCGATAGAAGCCGGGTTCATCCTCAGCCGCGACCCGGCGACGGTGCGCGCCCCCGACGTGTCGGTCGTCCTGCGGGCGCGCGTGGGGGACCGCGTCCCCGCCCGGTTCTTTCCCGGCCCGCCCGATCTGGCGGTGGAAGTCCTCTCCCCCGACGACCGGCCGGGAGAGGTCGCGGCAAAGGTGGCCGACTACCTGCAGGCGGGAAGTGGGGCCGTCTGGGTCGTGGATCCAGAGGCCGAAACGGTGACCGTGCACACCCGCGCCATCGCGCTGAGGTACGGCCCGGAGGAAGAGGTCGCGGGGGCTCCCGTCCTTCCCGACCTTCGGATTGCGGTCCGCGACCTGCGCCCGTAGCTCCTCTTCGCCGCGCGCCCTCTAGAGTCCGACAGGCTGAACAGACGCGGGAAGGTTGATTTCCTGGAGGTTCTTGGCCATTCGTTCGGCGTCGAACCGCGTGGTGTAGATCCGGCCGAGTACCCGAAACGAGCTGCCCACCCGGTCCACGTTAGCCATATAGCCTTTCGAGCGGATACGCTGCGCGCATGCCTGGGCGGCCTTGAGGCTGGTGAACCGGCCATAGCTCATGACATAACCTGCGATGGGCCTCACGCGCCGGGCGACCTGCGCGCGCTTGACTATGGTGACAGGCGGCACGCGGGGTGCGGTCTGAGCCACCGGAGGAGCGGGAGGGGGCGGAGCGGGAGCGAGTGCCTCCCTCCTCTGGACCGGAGCATCCACAGTGGGCGGGGCAAGTTGCTCAGCCGGCGCAAGCAGGAAGAGGAGGATCGCCGCGGCCGCCGCTGCTGCGCCGATGGCCCAGCGGGCGGCGCGAATCGGCCGCCGGGGGATCAAGGGAATCAGCCGGCGAGACGACCCGGCGGCGATGGTTTCGGGCGCCGCCTCCGAAAGAATCTCCAGAAGTCGAACGTACTGCCGCATGCGATGGAGCTCACCGACGGCGCGGGTCCCGCGCTGAAACTGCTGTAGTTCCTGCCGGATCTCGCTGTCGATCCGCCCCCACGTGTGGCGCCAGGCCTCTTCGTCAATCGCCAGGAGCGAGTTGAGTCCGGCAGGGTGGGTCGCCACGAGTTCACCCTGGGGGTCAAACAGCCGCATGCTGTCCTCGACCCACGCGACGCGATAGCCGGGAGGGAGGTGGACGATGCCGAACGTGGCCATAGGGTCGCCTCCGAGATGGCTTCTAAGGTGACATGCCCAAGTAGGAGGCAAATCACTCTCTGCAAAAATGTCGCATTGACTCGCGCGAACGCTTCGAAAACGCCGTACTCGTTCTCCCATGAGCAGGCGCGCTTCGGCCGGCAGGCTCTCGGGCGCGCCAGGAGAATACTCCCGCGGGGATCGGAGGTGGCCGAGATGAGGCGAATGGCGCGGTGGCTTGTGCTGATCGCGGTGATGTTGCTCGCAACCGCGCTTCTCGCCGCGCCCGGACAGAGCCAGGCCACGCGCAAGGGCGTCATGGTCGTCGACTTCGAGGACGTGGCCGCTGGGTGGTCCGCTACCCGCGAGGTGGTCACGACCCGCCTGATCTCCAAGTTGCGTGAGGACGCGAACCTGCGCGTGGTGCCCCGGGAACGGGTTCAGGAGGCGCTGCGCGAGGCCAAAGTCGAAAGCGCCGGGTACCTCGATCTGGAAGCCGTCCAGAAGGTGGCGAAGACGCTCGAGGCCGATTTCGTCGTCATGGGCCAGGTCGCCGCGTTTGATCAACAGTACACGGGCGGCTGTCTCCCGATCGTGGGATGCGTCTACACGCTGACAGCTACGGTGACGCTTCGCGGCCGGGTCCTCGATGCGGCTGCCGGCAAGGTCGTTACTGAGCCTCGCAGCGAGATGAGAGAGACGCAGACGTCGGTTTCGGTATGGGTGGGGCCCTGGTGGTCGACCGTGACGGTGAACAACTTCGATGGTCAGTTGATCGGCAGGGCCACTGCCAAAGCCGTGGAGGATCTCGTCGGCAAGGTGAAGCCCTTCCTGAAGTAGGGGCTTACCCTGCGACTGGGGTCGAGACGTACCGGAGGATCGCGCCGAGCCCGTCATGCGCGCGCAATTCTGCCGCGGCCTCGCCTCCCACAAATTCGATGGCCGCGCCGCCCCGGCGCGCCATCAAGGGAAGGGCCTGCGTCAGTGGTAGCGTTTCCACGGTCCCGCCGCAGGCCTGGCACCGCTCGACCGCTCTTCCGCTGACGAACTGACACTGCGTGCACTGCCAGACCTCTCCGGCCAGATCCCGGTCGGCCACCACCGTCAGGACCTGTCCCTGCTGGAGGGCCTCGACCGTCGCGGCCTTCCCCACGACACCGCCGGACCTCGCGGATGCACCCTCCAAGACCCGCGACACGAGGTCGGCGTCGTGGCGCCGCTCTTCCTCCAGGGCCACCGGCAGCGTCCGTTCGCGGATGACCGAGACGTCGGCGTGCGCAGGCAGCGGGACGACCCCCACGACCTTCCTCCGCGCCGGCTCGGGCAGCATGTCCCGAACGGCGCCGGCCGCCTCCTCCTGGCCGCCGATGATCAGGCGGCGGATCTGCAACTCATCTAGCCACCGCGCGGCCGCCTCCGCCGCATCCTGCCAGAAGCGCCGGACGTGATCCTCGACCCGGGCGACGAAGGTGTCCCGCTGGGTGCCGCGGCTCGCGCCGGTCCCGGCCGCCTTGGTGAACGTCGGCTGCCTCCCCGCCTTGAAGCGCCAGTCGCTCGTATCCAACTGTAAGATCTCTTCCTCGACGACCCTGGCGCGGCCCAGAGAGGTGACGAGGATGCGGGCGTGCTCGCGGTCGACCACGAGGACCGCGTACGGCTCATACTCGTCGATCGCCCACAACAGCGGGATGAGGTCGGGACGCCCGTGGGCGGCCCGGTTGGCCAGCGGAAAGGGGAGGAGGTACTGCCGCCAGAGATCGGGCCCCGCGAAGATGGCGAGGCCACGCCCCGCCGGCTTCATCGACTCGACGAACCGGATGACGGCCACCGCGGGGTCTTCGGCAACCCGACGTTTGTCCTCGAAGAGACGGTCTACCGTCTCGCGGAGGGCGTTGCGCAGCCAGATCAGATAGGCGGGTGGCGCCGTCTGATTCTCGGGTTTCGTGCCGTCGACGTCGAGGTAGACCGAGATGACGTCCCGCCGATCGGTCTCAACCAGATCGGCCAGATCTTGAGGCCGCAGCATCGCCTGATTCCCTTTCCTCGTCGCGCCTCATCTTTGTGTGGCACACTACTCTTTGGGCGGCGGAGGAACCTTGGCGCCCTTCTTCCGGGCCTCGGAGAGCCCGATCGCGATCGCCTGGTCCGCCGACGTCACCTTCTTCCCCTTGCCCGGACCGCGCTTGCCGCTGCGCAGCGTTCCGCGTTTGCGCTTGCGCATCGCGCGCTCGACCGAGCGCTGCGCGGCCTGACCATACCTTCGTTTGCCGGTTCGCTTCGCGGCTCTTTTCGCCATCATATTCCCCCCTTCCACCTGCGGGTTTTCCCCGCAGGCGCGGCGCCAAACCTGCCTGCCCAGGTCCCGCTCAGTCGATCTTTGACTCGTCGCGGTACATCCAGTGATGCCGTTCGGTCTTGATCCACTCGTCGATTTGCTCGTCGGTCACGTAGCCGTCCGGGTTGTAGCGGTCCCAGCTCACGATCTCGTTGAGAGCTCTCTTGTAGCGGGTGTACGGGAGGTTTAACGGAGGGCCGAAGCACATCACGTCGATGACGGCGAGGCCCTCGGGAACGCCGAGCAGCGGTTTGATCTGCCGTTGGATCGCCTCCTGTCCGATGGCGGTGATCCACCAGACCCCGTACCCCAGGGCGGAGGCGGCCAGGTGCGCCGCCATCGTGGCGGCGGCCACGCTCTGGACCAGGATGCGCTCCGCGTTCTGCCCATAGGTCCGGTCCAGGTCGGAGCCGTCCCCCAGCCTGGGGAAGGCCCGCACCCAGCGGAAGTCGGCGACGATGACGATCACGCCGGGGGCCGAGCGCACCCCCCTATAGTTGGGAGTGGGGAAGCGCATGCCCATCCGGGCCCGCCGCAGCTGCTCCTCGACGAAGAGATCGCTGATCTTCGCCTTGGTCGCGGGGTCGGTGACGACGACGAAGTGCCAGGGCTGGGAGTTGGCTCCCGAGGGGGCGTGCCGGGCCGCCTCGAGAATCATCTCGAAATGCTTCCGCGGCACGTCGAACGGCGCAAACGCCCGGCAGGTGTGCCGTGCCTCGACCGTTTCCATCAGGGAAGTGTACCTCTGCAGACTCTCCGCGACAGACGGTCCGGCTCTCTGATCGTCCACGGCAATCCTCCGACGCGACGTTGAGGGGCAGGTTCGCGGCACAGCGGTCGAGGCCTTCAGGAGGTCCTGGCGGGGCCCCGTTCAGGTGGCCGGCAGCTGGGTTCTGGTATGATTTGGAATGTCCTCAGTGGGGACGTAGCTCAGCGGGAGAGCACCTGCTTTGCACGCAGGGGGTCAGGGGTTCGAATCCCCTCGTCTCCACCAGCGAAAATACAAACGGGGCGCTGGTTCTAGCCGACGCCCCGTTTTATCTTGCTCCCGGTGTGAGCCGCTTCTACAGCCCAATTACAGGCAAACCTGGCCTTTTCGGAAAGCTCTTCGGAGCCTTCGGACGGTCGGGAAGCGTGGAACCTCTAGTCTTGACTGCCGCGGACTGGCCAATAGCCCCGCACCAGGGCTCAGGGATCCCGGTGCGCGCTCTAGACAAAGGGCATCGACACCGTAGGGGTCTTCCAAGGGAGGATCGAGAAGGACTTTCATGGCCAAGCAGCCGTGATGGATTGGTGGCCGACGTGGAGGCAGCCTGAGACGGAGACAGTCAGCCGCGACAGCCTTCCCCAAGCTCCTCTGTGCCCGAACTGCGGAGGACACCGGACAGCCTACATCCTGCGCGGCAACATCCTGATCACCCCAGAGGTGCGTCGGCTGGAGGCGGAGGGCGCCGTCATCCTGAAGCCAGGCGATGTAGTGACTTACCCGTGGGGCCTCTGGTACTGCTGGGTTTGCGGGAGGGAGTTCGGCGGGGAGGCAGATTCCACGCGAGCGCTTCCTCATGGCTAGCCGCGCGGATCCTCGCAAGTCCGCAGGGCGCTTCCGGGGAGCCCGTGGACGTCTGCCCGATAGCGGAAAAGTCGCAGGGCGAATGTGAGACTTGGTTGGGGGTGGCCGCCGCTCGGGGTTTCGGCAGACGCGGTACGGTGGGCCGCTCTGGTGGCTGGAACGCGGAGGGTTTCGACGCCGCGGCCGGAACCTTCCCCCATTGGCGGCAGTGCTTGAAGCGGCCGTCGTTTTGGGAGGTCCTTCTGGTCGAGGCGATGCTGTAACAGAGGGCGCGCGGTGAAGAAGCTTCAGGTTTCGTGGATCGAGTTCGGGCCGAACGAGCAGCGGGAGCTGCAACGCTGGTCAATACGCCGAACACTTACCGGCAAATCGCAGGCGCCGATCTTCCGAAAGCCATCCCAGAAGATTTCCGGAACAAAGTCGTAAAGGCCCTCGCGATCCGCTCGGACACGACCTCTGGTTTTGTGCTCTGCACGAACTTCGTGCGCTACGAGCCCGAGACAATGGAGCTGGACGAGCATCCTTTCATGCTCTTTGTTCTCCCGGAGAACTCTGCACGGTTAGCCTCGGGGGGCTTGATTCATCACGGAGATTGGACTGGCAGGACTACTCAAGCACCTCCTGCCCTTGTCTCCGCTCTAGGTTCGGCTTTCCTCGGCACACCCGTCTCGACCTTGCATCCGCTGGCGACCGATCCACCGCACGACGTAGGGCCCAACGAGGAGCTCATCGGGACCAGCCATGGCAACGCCTTCGAGTTCATTTTCAAGAAGCTGACAGAATAGCACACTCAACCAAGAAACCGAACCGGGCAAGGCGGTGGTGGGATGAGCGAATCGCTTGTAACGGTCGTAGTTGGCGGATTGGTGGGCGTACTCGCGACCATCATCACGATCTTCCTAACGCCTCGGCTTCAGCACTATTTCTGGCAGCGTCAAAGGCTGGCCGAGGTTCGTTTTGAGGTTGTCGACAAGCTCAATTGGCTGATGGCCGAGTTCATCAGCGATTACATTGCCCATGAAAGGCGCTCCGAGCGTTACTCTCCCCGGCCTGAGTTCTTCAAAGAGTTCCAGGTAACCACGACATTCATCAAGTCGCTTTTCTCAGCCAAAAGCTGGGAAGCGTTTAAGGCGATGGAAGTGAAGATCTCCCCGTGGCTAGGGGGAGCGGGACCAGGAGCTCCAGCTGGCACCGTAGAGGAGTTCATCCAGGCAAGGGATAGAGCTTTTCGAGCCCTCTATCGGGAAATCGGCCTCGACCTACCCGAAGGCTAGTTGGCCCTGGGCAGTAACACGCTCGCGAATCCTTCCGTACACCAAACTTGACGGAGGAACGCTAAGGCCCTGCTAAGAAGCCATAGGTTATCCTGGCGGATGGTGAGGGAATCCCCGTGACCCAGGTTGGTGCTCCTCCTGAGGCGCCTCCCAAGGTCTCCTTGCGTCTCCTTGGTGGGTTCAGCATCTCTCTGGAGGATCGTCTGATTGGCCAGAAGGGCTGGCGGCTCCGCAAAGCCCGGACGCTGGTCAAGCTCCTCGCCCTGGCCCCTGACCGTCGCTTACACCGGGAAGAAATCGCCGCCCTGGTCTGGCCTGACCTGGATCCTAAGGCTGCCGCAAACAACTTCTACCAGGCCCTCCACTGCGCCAGGAAAGTCATTGATCCCCCGAACGGCCCGAGCCATCTTCGCTTTGCCGACGAGATCCTGACCCTCGATGGTGGCGTCTGGACGGATGTGCAGGGCTTCACCGCCGCAGCGGCCCACGCAAAAAGCCTCCGCAGTGTGGAGGCGTATCGCGCGGCGATTGCCTTCTATGGGGGCGACCTTCTTCCCGAGGATCCTTACGAGGAGTGGGCCCTCCGGCGAAGGGAACAGCTGCGCGATTCCTACCTGTCCCTGCTCTTTGACCTGGCCCGCCTCTACGAGGATCGGGGCGAAGTGGCGGCGGCGATCGAAGTCCTCCATGCCCTGCTCGGCGGGGATGCGACAAACGAGCGGGCGCACTCCGGCCTGATGCGCCTTTACGCGCTGAGCGGCGACAGGGCGAAAGCCCTCCGCCAGTACGAAGCTCTCCGCCAGGTTCTCCGGCGGGAACTGGACGTCGAGCCGGATTCTGAAAGCCAGCGTCTCTTCGCAGAGATCGCCGCCGGCCGATTCCCGCGTCAGCCGGCAGAGGCGATGCCAGAAGCTGTGACCGCGGCGGGTCCGGCCGAGGAGCGGCGGAGGGAAGCCCCCACTAACCTGCCGGAGCAGGGCACGACGTTCGTGGGTCGATCCGTGGAGGTCATGCGGATCGGCACCATGCTCAACACCCGTCGTCTGATCACCCTCGCTGGCGCGCCGGGATGCGGAAAGACGCGCCTGGCCCAGGAGGTCGGGCGGGCGGCCATCTCAAGGTTCCCCGATGGAACCTGGCTGGTGGACCTGGCGCCTGTTGCCGACCCGCATCTTGTGCCTCAGACAATCGCGGCCACCCTGGGGGCCAGCGAGCAGCCCGGACGGTCGCAGGCGGACGCTTTGGTCGACCATCTGAAAGGCCGTTCCCTCCTCCTCATCCTGGACAACTGTGAACACGTCCTCAGCGCATCCGCCGACCTGGTGTCTCGTCTGCTCCAGAGGTCGCCCTCGATCCAGGTGATCGTCACGAGCCGGGAGCCCCTCTCAATCCCCGAGGAGGAGACCTACGAGGTCCGTCCCCTTTCCCTGCCGGAAGAGTCGGCCACGTTTCCCGAGGGTCTCGCGCGCTCGGAAGCCGTGCAACTCTTCACTGACCGGGCCAGGGCCGTCCGCCACTCATTCCGCCTCACCCCCGACAACGCGCCGGCCGTGGCCCAGATCTGTCATCGGCTCGACGGGATCCCGCTGGCGCTGGAACTCGCGGCGAGCCAGCTCCGAGCGCTTTCCGCCGAGCAGATCGCGATGCGGATGGAGCATGCGCTCGCCTTCAGGAGCCGCCATGAAGGGATCCCGCTGCGGCACCAGACCCTCAGAGCCGCTCTCGACTGGAGTCATACGCTTCTCGGGGAAACCGAGCAGATGGTCTTCCGGAGACTAGGCGTTTTCCCCGGCAGTTTCAGCCTGGATGCCGTCGAGGCCGTCGCCGGGGAGGATGGCGTAGCGGCCCCCGCCGTGCTTCCGGCCCTCACCAGGCTCCTCCGGGCATCCCTCGTCACCGCAGAACCGTGGAGCAGAGAGGTCCGCTACCGGCTTCTCGAGACGGTGCGGCAGTACGCGTTAGAGCAACTGCGAGAGGCTGGCGAGGTCGAGACGGCCTCGGCACGCCTGGTGGACTGGTGCGTGCAACTGGCGGAGCGGGCTGAGCCCGGCCTGGGCGGGCCAGAGCACAGCCTGTGGATGGAGCGGCTGGAGGCGGAATATGACACCTTCCGTGCCGCGCTGGAATTCTGTCGGGACCGTGACAAGCCAGCGGGGAGGCGCCTTGCCGGAGCGCTCTGGCAGTTCTGGGAAGGACGGGGATATTTCTCGGAGGGGCGGACCTGGTCAGAGAACATGCTGGACCGAAGTGCTGCACCGGCCGTGGATCCCGCCTCGGCCCGAGCACTGCTCGGTGCGGGAACACTGGCGGGACGTCAGGGGGACCTGGAAGCGGCACGCCGGCTCCTCGAGGAAAGCCTCCGTCTATTCCGGCAGGCGGAGGACCGGTGGGGTATCGGGTGGGCCCTCGACAACCTCGGGATGCTGGCGCTGTCCGCAGGCGAGGTCGAGCGTGCCCGGACGATGCTCCAGGAGAGCCTGGAGATCTTCACGCATCTCGGTGACCGGCGCGGTGCCGCCTGCACGCTCGACAACCTTGGCTGGACAGCATTGCTGGAGCGTGACGTCGCCGGTGCCCGCCGTCATTTTGAAGGCGCTCTCGCCATCTTCCAGGAGATTGGCGACCGGCGCGGCATGGGACGCGCCCTCGGCAACCTGGCCAACCTGCTCAGGACGCAGGGGGACATCCGCCAGGCGCGGGCGCTCTTCAAAGAAAGTGCCCAATTCTGTCAATTCCCTGCCGGGGGCCCGGGCAGGGCTGCCGGCGGCTCGTTCCGCGCCTTGCTCCTGCGTCTGCCGTTGGTCTCCTGGTCGAGCTTCAGCGGCGTAGCGACGGTGCCGTGCGCGGGAGTGTGCGCGGGATATCCTCTCCTCGCGGGGCTGGGTTTGAGTTTCTCGTTCGGGGTCCCGCTGTGGGCCATCGTCGTCCACCTCATCCTGCTGCCGGCGGTGATTCCGCTCAACGCCGTGCTGCTGTTCGTGAACTTCCGCCGGCACCGGCAGCCGTTCGGCCTTGCTGCGGGCATCATCGGGGGTCTCCTCACCTTTGCCGCGCTCGCCTCCCATTTCGAGATCCTGAGTGAACGCGCGCACGATCTCATCTGGCCCGGTGGCGCCCTGCTCGTCGTCGGGGTCGCTCTGGACTGGATCGCCCAGCGCCGCCGACCCCGAGCAGCCTCCGCCCGCCCCGGGCGCTAAGGGGCCGCAAAGCGTCCTGCGCAGATCGCGCAAAGACCCGCGTCCTACCATTCTCCTGCGTCCCGGAGATCCGAAATCACCAGGGACGAGGAGGTGTTTGCCATGCGTGCACTGGTGAGTCGCGCGGGCCCTGCCGCCCTGGCTCCATTGACGTCGGGTGCGGGAGTCTTCTCCGCAGGTGGCTGCGCAGCCGCACCTGCTGTCCTGGCCAGTCCTCTCGCGACGGCGGTCCTGGGAGGGACGATCGGCGCCGTGCATATCATCTCGGGCCTGATCTTCGCACCCCTGACCGTGTTCATCTTGGTTCGAAGCTATCGCCGCCACCGACGCATCCTCGGGGTACTCCTGGCCGGGGGTGGTGTGTTCCTGATGCTCACCCACTACGTCAGCCATTTCCATCGCGGCATCCACGGAGATGAACCGTTCATGTATGCGGGAGCAGTCCTTCTGCTCGTTGGCGCGCTGTTCGATCTCTGGGTGCAGCGCCGGAAGGCATGGAGTCTTCGGAGCGTTCTCTCTTCCCGCGCGACCGCCGCGGCCATCCTGGTGATGCTCGTCACTGGCTTGGGGCTGGCCAGCGCTCAGAATCCCTCCGCCGTTGCGGTCCTGCGGGATGGAAAGGGACAGATCCTGGGACGGTATGTAATCCAAATATCGAGTACGATGGTGAGAAACTGAGGCGCAGGAGGCATGAACAGATCCAGAGGGAGGGATAGACCATGAGAATTACCCGGCTCGCCGTTACAGCCGCGGTCCTCGGGCTGGTCGTGTCGATCTGGAGCGCCGCCTTCGCACAGCCGGCTCGGACGGCGCGGATCGCCTCCCCTGCCCAGGGCGAGATCGTGGAGGGCCCGAACGTCACGTTCACCGTGGAGGCCTCAGGGATCAGGCTCCCGGATGAGCATTTCCACTTGTTCATCGACGATGCCGCCACGCGCTACGTTCTGGGCAATCCGATCCCTGTAGAAGCGGGCTTTGTACACTTCCGGACACTAACGACCACCGTGAGGCTCGCCTCCGGGCCGCACATTGTGGCACTCGTTGCCGGCGATGCGCAGCACGCGCCGCTGCGGCCGCTCGTGGTGGACTCGCGCTATTTCTTCGTCCGCTAGCCGGCTCGCGGCGGTCGCCCAGGCGGAGATGGCGGTCGGGTGATTCGCACTGCCGCGAACTGAGGTTCCGGCTCCAGTCCACGAGGATGACTTCGAGGCTTTCGCCGATCGAGCCGAAGTATCCACCTGAGGCCTATCGCGGCTCTCGCTCGCGCCTGCCCGATTGGCTGGTCGGCTGCCCGCGGCACGCTACCTGGAAGGCGCCGTGCGCCGCCTCTGACTCAGGCATGGCGACTGCGTGTGTGATGTCGCCTGCGGACCGGGCTACAATTTCGCCTGGCTGGTGCGGGCGGTGGGGGCGGAGGGACTCGTGGTTACAATCGAGGACAACCCGCATCTCCTCGGGAGGGCGAGAGAAAAGTGAGCGCCGCGGCTGGAGAAACGTGAGACTCCTCCCACAGATATCCTCGGCGTCAGCCGGGTGGCTTGTCGGGCCTTTCCCACCCGACCGAGTTCGGCGTCTGGCTGCGAGAAGCGCTGCTGCGGAAGCAGGCGCGAGAGGTGGGGGCAGCACGGGCAAGGGACATTGACACCGGGCAGATGCTGGTGAAGGACCCGAGGCATTGTCGAATCGATCATCGGGGGCAGACCTCCCCTCGGATCCCGGACCTTCGGTATGACTTAGACCGACCAGGCCTAATCCCTACCGTGCCGTCGCCTTCATCCTGCGGCTGCCCTTTGCGGTGGGGCAGTGGCCGTTTCCGGGCACGACAACCGGACTACCATTGCTCACCGTGCACCACCTCGGCCGTGGGGCGGCGGTGATACCGCGGCGGGGATTCGGCCGGGTACCCGATCGGGATCAAGCCGACGGGGAGCACGTGGGGCGGGATGCCAAGGATCTCCCGCACGGCCTCGTCGTCGAAGGCGCCCACAAAGCACGCGCCCAGCCCTTCATCCACGGCCGTCAGGAGGATCAGCATCGAAGCGAAGGCGGCGTCGATGACGCTGTAGCGCGCCACCCCGCGCTCGCCGTACCGCCGTCCGCTGCGGCGGGTGTCCGCGCAGACGGCCAGCGTGACGGGAGCGGCTCCGGTCCAGGCCTGCCCCCAGGCCGCCTCGACCAGGCGGCGCCGCACGGTGGGACTGGAGACCACGATTAGCTCGACGGGCTGGGTAAACCCTGCGCTCGGCCCACGCCGCGCGTTGGCTAGGATCCGGGCGAGTTTGGTCTCCTCTACCGGCCGATCCACGAACCTGCGGACCATCCCGCGCCGCCGCACGACGTCCTGAAGATTCATGGCTACCCACCCCTTGGTGAGACTCGATTCGCGCCGAAAGGAAAGGCTGAACGACCACGGAAATCAGGCAGCAGGGTCCCCCAGCAATGGAGTCTCTGGTGCGCAGCTGTGACAACCCGATGGATTAGCTTTAATGGCAAAGGGGGTGGGAATCATGATCCGGTTGTGTGAAAAGCAGGTGATCCACTCCAGTGGGACCCTTATCTGGTGCGGGTAGTGCTGACCCAGACCTCCCGCGATCGCTTCATGGCCCGGGCGAAGCCCGGCAGGGATCGGTCGATCATGTCGTCGGTGGCGGTGAGGGACAGGCGGAAGTAGGCCGGGAGGTCCAGGAAGGACCCGGGCATCGCGATGATTTTCTCCTCCACCAGCCACTCGCAGAACATCTGATCGTCGGGGATAGGGGAGCGCGGCATCAGGTAGAAGGTGGCCTCCGGCACGTGCAGCTCGTACCCGAGCTCGCGAAGGGCATCCACCATCCGATCCCGCCTGACCTGAAGCCGCTTGAGGTCTACGGAGAGCGGGTCGAGGTCGGGGAGCGCGTGCTGGAGGAGCGCGTTGGGCCACGCGTAGCCCGTCGCGATCTGCCCCGCCATGAGGGCGACGCGGAACACCTCGCGCTCGGGCATCCGCGGGTGCATGGCGATGTACCCGATGCGCTGCATGGGGGCGAGGAGCACCTTACCGTACGAGTAGATGAGGAAGGTTCTGGGGTAGTGGGCCGCCGGCGAGGTGAAGGGGCGGTCGTCGAACAGGATCCGGTTGTAGGCCTCGTCCGAGAGAAGGTAGACGGGCTGGTGGCGCTCCGACGCTTCCGTGAGCAGGCCGGCCAGCCGCTGGAGTGTCTCGGGCGGAAAGATCTTTCCGGTCGGGTTATGGGGCGTGTTGACGATCATGGCCCTCGTGCGAGGCGTAAGCGCCCCCGCCACGGCCTCCGCGTCGAGGTCGAAGGTCTCGGGGAGCACCTTCACCCGGACCGCACTGGCGCCGGCCGCGCGGATCAGCGGTTCGTAGAGGAAGTGCGGCGGGCTCACGATGACGACCTCGTCTCCTGGCTCGCACACGGTTCGGAGCGTCACTGCCAGGGCGGCGATGGAGGCGTTGGTGAGGGCGATGTCCTCCGGCTCGAAGGCGATCCCCAGGTAGTCGCGGAGGGAGGCCGCCACCACCGCCTGGGCCCTGGGCTCGCTCACCTTGTAGGCGAACCAGTCGGGCTCCTGCGGGTCCGCCCACCGCATCAGGGCCCGGGTGTAGCCTTCGACAGCACCCTCCTGCGGGTTCCCTGAGCCGAAGTCGCAGATCTCGCTCCCGTATGTCGCCCTGAGCTCGGGGATCCGCGTGAACCACCGGACCATGGGAGCCAGGAGGGCCATCACCTCCTGGACGGTGCGGGAGACAGGTGAGCGGGTCATCGGAATCGGTCCTCTTGTCGGGTTGCCCGCCAGTCTGAGGAAGAATTATCTCCGTGCCTCATCAAGTCCTCGTCAAGAGACCATAGCATCCACCCATGCGACTACGCCATCGCTTTCATAGGGCGCATCTGCAACCTCATCAACCCTCAGGCACTAACTTTGTGAGGACACGCTTTGTGCCTGGTCCGGCGAGGCGTTCTATGGCTGCGGCTCTCCGCCTTCCGCGACCTGGCGGGTCACTCCGCGAAAACTTGGCCCATCTTGCAGGCAACTCAAGCCATTCTGCTTGGAGTAGAAGTCTTTCACCCAGTTCATTAGCTTCAGCCCTTTCCCTCGCCCCCCTCAGCCCCCTCTCCGGTGCTTGAAGAACTGGATTGCTCGCTCGTGGCGCTCGGCGGCGGCGCGGCTCCTGAACGTCCCCAGGTTTTTCCGCCGCCCGGACTTCGCGTCCTTCTTCATCGAATAGAGGCGGTACTTGCCGGACTTGAGTTTCCGGATCATGGTCTGTTCTCCACGCCTCCGCGGCCCACCACGCTCAAACGCCGAACTCGTGGAGCAATTCTGTAATGCGGGCCAGATGGTAATCGTCGTGCTCGGCGACGAAGAAGGCGTGATCGACCAGGTTCATCGGCACCCGCAAGCGCGGGTGGGGCGCGGTGAACCCCGCCGCCGCCTCCCCCACCTCTGCCAGCCGGCCGATCAGCGTCGCCCGGGCATCGCGAAAGCGCTGGAAAAGGGTGGCCAGAGGGGTCGCGTTGTGGTTGGCCTCATGGGTACGACGGTTTTCGAGATCGGCTGGAGCCATTTCTCCCCGTCGGCCCAAGAGGTCTTCCACGCGCTGCAGCCACAGAGATTCAAGGTCCCAGAGATGCCCGGCGTTCTCTTGAATGGACCACGTGGCGCCAGACCGTCGGGTCAGGACTTCTCCCGGCAGCGGCTGGAGACGTTCTTCCAACCGAGCGGGGGCGCCGCGCAGGCGCTCGATCACCACCGGAAGGAGCGCCGCCGGCAGGCCTGTCGGGAACTGCCGCTCGAACCAGGGCTGCTTCCTGATCATCGGAAGGCTCCCGCGAGGTCTCTCCTCGCCTCAGTGCGACGGTAACTCATCGTGCACTCTAACACTTTCGACGGGGGAAGTCGTTTTGACCTTATTCCCTCCAGCTCCCTAAGAAGCGGCACTAACTTCAACCCTCACCCTGCAAACAAGAAGTCGAAGACCGCCTTAGTTCTTGCTGCGTCACTGCTTGCGGGCCGCCAAGGCGGGCGACACCACGAAGGTGAACGACGCCAGCCAATGGTATGTCAACGCCGACCAGATTGCGGCCTTCCTCAGCGGCGCCAACCCCAAGAGACTGGCCGCCGGCCGAGATGAAGACAATGATGGCACCATCCGGCAGTCCGGCGAAGTTCAGGTAGAAGTGGAGATAGACGGAGCGGTGGGCCGGAACGAAGCGCGAGACAAGTCGTCCGGCCCGCCACGCTTCGGAGAGGATCAGTTCGATGTGAGGAGGCGGTGGTCGTGGTGGTCGTCAAAGTTGCTGCGGTGGGAGACGTCGCGCCGGGAACGGGGACGGTAGTCGAGGCCGGAGGCAAGACCCTCGCTCTTTTCAACCTCAACGGCACCTTCTATGCCCTGGACAACACCTGTACGCACATGGGTGGGCCCCTTGGTGAGGGCGATGTCCAGGGGAACGTCGTCACCTGCCCGTGGCACGGCAGCCAGTTCGACATCACGACGGGGGAGGTCTCCGGACCCCCAGCGCGCCGACCGGTGGCCACTTACCGGGCGCGCGTGGAGAACGGTGAGGTCATGGTCGAGGTCCCGGAAGCCTGAGTCCCCCCGCGGACCTAGGGGATGGGATGCCGCAGCCGGCATACCACCTGAACCCAGAAGCCTACCGAGGCTGTATCCACCTCATCAACGACCTCCGGAGGGAATTACAGGACGGCGACAGGAATCCCCTCACCTGGGTTGCTGAACTACGTCCGGACCATCGGGGATCTGACCACCCTCATTCGCCGGCCGATCTCTCTCGAAGACTGCAAGACCCTGGTCCGTCGGCGCCTGGAGACCCGTCCGGAGATGTTTCTGGCTGCGGTCTCGCGGAACGTGTACGCGCATCCGAAGAGTCCATATCTCCAGTTGCTCAAGCATGCCGGTTGCGAAGAGAGCGCCCTGCGGGCCATGGTTCGCCAGCATGGGGTGGAGCCCACTCTGGAGCGGCTTCGGGACATGGGGGTGTATTTGACGCACGAGGAGTTCAAGGGCCGCGTAGATGTTAGGCGTGGCGGGAAGACCTTCCGCTTCTCTGAAGGTGACTTCGACAATCCCCGGCAGGCCTCGGCTACGGAGATCCGCACCGGCGCCACCCGGAGCGCCGGCACGCGGGTTCTGGTCCGCTTCGACTACATCGCCGGCCAGCGCGCACCGGCCCGACGCCTGATGCTGGAAGCATTGGGGGTCGGAGACCTCCCGATCGTCGTCTGGTCCTTCTCGCGCCGGGCAGTCGGCATGATGTGGTGGGTCGGGCTGGCGCATACCGCCCGGCCGGCGGCGCAGTGGTTCTACATCGTCGATCCGACGCTCGAGCCCGTCTCGCCGGGCCACCGGATCATGTTCAGGGCGGGTCAGGCCGCAGGTCTGCTCCGCGGCACTCGGCTGCCCTATCCGACTCATGCGCCGTTCGCGGATGCGGCCCGCGTGTTGGCCGCAGTCCTCCGCGCGCGTAGCCGCTCCGGCGGCTGCGTCGTCGTCACGACACCTAGTGCCGCCGTCCGGCTGGCATCCCTGGCCGGAGACCAGGGGGAGGATCTTGTTGGTGTCACCTTCTGTTTGGCCAGTGAACCGCTCACCCCGGGCAAGGCCGAAGAACTTCGCAGGCGCGGCGCCAGGGCGAGTTCCCACTATGCGTTCGGCGAAGCCGGAGCCGTGGGCTGCGCGTGCGGCCATCCAGAAGCGCCCGACGACGTGCACCTGATGGCCGACGCGTTCGCGATGATCCTGCACCGCCGATCGATCCCGGAAGGTGGGGAGCTGGACGGGTTCATGATCACATCTCTTCTGCCGTCGGTGCCAAAGATCATGTTGAACGTCGAGACCGACGACTTCGGTGATGTAACCCAGCGTCGGTGCCATTGTCTCTTCGATGAGTTGGGCCTGCACTCGCATCTAGCCTCCATCCGATCCTTCTCCAAGCTCACCGGTGAAGGGATGACGGTGCTGGGCACCGATGCCGTGCGCGTCATCGAGGAAGTGCTACCGCGCGAGTTTGGCGGGCGCAGCATTGATTATCAGATCCTCGAGGTTGAGGATGAGCGGCGCCTGACGCAGCTGTGGCTGCTCGTCAGCCCCAGCGTCAGCGGCGTTGATGCGCAGCGGATTGCAAACCGGTTCCTGGAGGAGTTACGCAAGAGACCTGGATCCAGCGTGCTGTGGGAGCAGGCGCAGACAATTCAGGTTGTGCGCCGCGATCCAGTGCAGACGTCGGGCGGAAAGCTGTTGCCCTTTTACACGCTGGCGTTCACGGGAAAGCCGCGTCGCTAACGCGCAAGGTCTAGCGTCGCGGTCTAGGGGCATCTGCTTCTTCGGCGCTCAGACGACCCAGTTACCTGCGAGCGTGGCTGGCGAGCTGGCGGGGCGCATACCCGGAAGACTTTCTCTTTGGCGACCGCGAGGTCCGCCCTCTCACGAGGAGCCATGCCACCCATGTCCTGCACCGACTTTCGGCTCGAGCGGATGGACATCCACGCAGCATGTTTCGGATAATCCGTTAGCAGACGGCGGATTATCCGCCATCAGCCGCTTGATTATCCGGTGGCGGGCCAACTATTCAGCTTGTGTCTCGCACCGATTCGTGCGACACTTTATGAGCATCGCAGAAGGAATCAGGTCTGTGGTAGCTCGTAGTAGAAGGTGGGAGAAGGATGGCAACTGGGACCGTGAAGTGGTTCAGCAGTGAGAAGGGGTATGGCTTTATCACCCCGGAGGACGGGACGAAGGACGTCTTCGTCCACTTCAGCGCTATTGAGGGAGAAGGGTACAAGTCCCTCAACGAGGGTCAGAAGGTCGAGTACTCGGAGACGCAGGGTCAGAAGGGCCCGCAGGCGTCAGGGGTCCGGCTCATCGGCTAACCCCTCAAGAGAACCTAGTCAGACAACAGGCCTGGGCGGTCACCGTCCAGGCCTGTTGAGTTGTCACGCGTGGAACTCGGCCAGCCGCTCGGCTTCCTCGCGCAGCTCACGCAACGTCGACCGGTCGAGCCGATCAAACGGCTCCAGGCGCACCTCCCCCCGTTCGTATCTCCAGATCCCCGCCACCTTACCGTCGACGAGGAACGTGGCGACGGAGTGCGGGGTCTTCGTGGTGAACACCCGGGGCCGGTACTTCTCTGGCAGGACGCCGGTTCGGCGCGCATGCACGAGCAACGTTGCATCCCAGGTCGGCAGGAATCGCACGGGAGCGGGCGTCTCGGGGTCGGGGAGCGGAGCGCCGGGAAGGTCGAGCAGCTCCTCGCCGCTCTCGCTGCGGAAGCGCCGCAGGCGCAGGCGCTTGATCCCCAGTGCAGCATCCCTGACCGGCAACCCGGCCCAGTCCGCGATATCGCGTGGCGTCGCGGGACCGAAGCCGCGCAGGTAGGCGCGTACGAGGTGCTCGAGCCCTTCTTCAGGCGTCACGTCCGCGGGCCCGAGCCACTCCTCGGCCGCGCCATAGAGATCTGCCCGCCGGCGTTCCCAGGTGCCCGACGGCGGCACGCGGACCAGGTCGACCCACAGGCCGACACCGCTCGAGAGCGGCCTGCCGAACAGCTCCTCGATCTCGGCACCACGCATCGGCCCGCCCGCGAGATGCCGCCGCAGGCGTGAGGCCGCCGCGGACAGATCGCTGGGGCTGCCGCGCTCAGGCTGAACTCGCAACCACCATTCCCTCCGGCTGCGCCGGATGCCGGCTGCGAAGAGCCAGTAGTCCCGAGCCGAGACGAGATGGATCGTCACGCGCATCAACGTCGCCTGAATCACCGACCGGTTCTCCAGCGCGCGCGTGAGGTCGTCGCGCTTGAACCCCTCGAGCCTCGACCAGAGGCCGATGTACATCGACGGCGCGTACTGCGCCTGCAAACCGCCGATGCGCTCAAGCGCGTTGGGCAGTGTCGTCCGCGCCCGTGTGAGCAGGAGCTGGCGCGCGAGCAGCGCGCGATTAAGGTCGCGCGGCGTCAGGGTGGGCAAGGATAGTGACGGCCGCCGCGCCAAGCCCCGCGCCGCTCAGGCGTAGAGGTCGGCGCGGGACCATGGCAGGCCCGCGTGGCCCGCAGTGTCGGGCTTCGCCAGCAATACCTGGAACACGCTAATGCGGGCTGCGGCGAAGCCCCCAGCGGATGCCGCCATGAAGAGGCGCCAGGTGCGGTACTTTCCTCCTCCCACCAACTGCACAGCCTGATCCCGCCGGGCCTCCAGACGCTGCACCCAGAGACGCAGCGTCCGGACGTAATGCTCCCGAAGGCTCTCCACGTCCCGAACCTCGAAGCCGCAGTGCTCGGCAACGGCGGTGACATTGCCGATGGGGACGAGATCCCCGTCGGGAAAGACGTGAGCGTTCAAAAAGCTCGCGCGCCGACCGAGACGCCTCCACAAAGGCGGGTTCGGGCGTCCGGCGATGCCGTGATTGAGGAACAGCCCCCCCGGCCGGAGGAGGGCGAAGGTGCGCCCGAAGTACTCCGACAGACGGGCCTCGCCGACGTGCTCGACCATGCCGATGCTCACGATCTTGTCGAAGCCCCGTTCCCTGACCTCACGGTAGTCCCGCAGCTCTATCCGGCAATGCTCTGTCTTTCCCGCGTCGGCGACGCGCTGCCGCGCCCATTCCGCCTGCGGTTCGCTCAGCGTCACACCGACCGCGTCGACCCCATATCGCTGCGCCGCGTAGAGCGCTAGGCCGCCCCACCCGCAGCCGATGTCGAGGAGCCGCTCTCCCGGCCGGAGTCGGAGCTTTCGGCAAATCAGCTCCAGCTTGGCTTCCTGCGCGGTGGCCAAATCTTCCGTCCCCGTCGGGAAGTAGGCGCAGGAGTAGATCATCCGCGGGTCGAGCCAGAGGGCGTAGAAATCGTTCCCGACATCATAGTGGTGCGCGATGGCGGCGCGATCGCGGCCCAGGCTGTGGAGACGGCCGCCGAGTCGAGCACGCCGCGGGACCGGGAATGGGCCCGACGTCTTGGGGAGGCCGAGTGTCCGGAGAGACGCCGTCAGCCAGCTCAGCCGGGCGCGCGTCGCGGCCGCGGCGATCGCGCCAACGGCTGCTTCCAGATCCCCCTCGATCTCGAAGTCTCCTCTGAGAAAGGCTTCACCCAGCGTGAGGTCACCGGGCGGCAAGAGCATGCGCCGGAGGGCTCCCGGATGGGTGAGGGCGAGATCGAATCGGGACTGGCCGTCGGCGGGGAGAACGGAGCCGTCCCAGAGGCGCACGACGAAGGGGCGGGGAGACGGCAACAGTCGATCCAGAATGCGGATCGTCAATGCCGCGACCCTGTCGGCCGGGCCGCGTACGACGGTGTAAGCGGATCTCAAGGGTGAAAGTGCTTTCTCCGCCGCGCGGACGAATCCCCCCGCGGGCGGACGCAGGGATTCTGGGTCACCCATAGAATCGGGGCCAGCGCCGGGCAAGCTCGCGTACCTATTCGGAGGGGGTGGATGATGCCGAAGTATTTGTATCAGGGTTCGTACACTCTGGAAGGAATCAAGGGACTCCTGAAGGATGGCGGCTCGAAGCGGCGCGCCGCGGCGCAGCAGGCACTGGAGAGCGTAGGCGGCAAGGTAGAGGCTTTCTACTTCACGTTTGGCAAGAACGATGTTGTCGCCATCGTCGACGCGCCCGACAACGTGAGCATCGCTGCTGTCTCCCTGGCGATAGCCGCCGGCGGGGGGTTCAGGGGTAAGACCACTGTCATTCTCACACCTGAAGAGGCGGACCAGGCGGTCAAGAAGGCGGTCAAGTACAGCGCCCCCGGACAGTAGGGGTCGGGGAGCCACGCCCAATGCCGCTTATCCGAGCGTTTACGAGGAATCCTTCGTAGTTTCGGCCCGGGATGCCTCGGCGGCGCATGAAGTTGAGCCACAAGGGGACATTGACCCCGATATTGGCATGAATCCATACGATTAGGCGAGAATGATCCCCAGCGAGGCTTTCCACCATCCCGGAGCACTCGCATGCCGTAGGAGGAGGAGAAATGAGCGCGCCATTTCGGGCCGACCAAGTGGGCAGTTTCCTCCGGCCAGCCGAGCTTCTGGAAGTGCGGCAAGAACCAAGGGCGGATTCCGAAAGGCTCCGGGCATTTGAAGACCGCCACATCTTAAGAGTTCTCGCCAGACAGAAGGAAATTGGTTTCGATGTCTTCTCGGACGGAGAATTGCGCCGACGGAACTTCATGAGCGACTTCACGGATGCCGTCGAGGGGTTCGATCTCGCAGACGCAGTGGGGCGCTCGTGGGACACGGGGGGCGGAGCCGCAACGGTGGCGGTAAGCAGCGTCACCGGCATCGTTACTTCCAAGCTCCGGCAGGTGCGGCGTCTGACAGGGCACGAGCTTCCGTTCATGAAGCAGCACAGCCCAGGGCCGATCAAGATGACCCTCCCCAGCGCGACCCAGTTCCCAGCCATCTCCTGGAAGCGGGGGACGACTGACAGAGTCTACCCCACCCACTCCGACCTCCTCTGGGACATCGTGCCGATCATGCGAGGGGAGATGCAAGCGCTGGCCGGGGAAGGTGTCGCCTACCTCCAGATCGACGCGCCTCGATACTCCTACTACATCGACCCGAAGTGGCGGGAGTTCATCAAGACCGAGATGCGCATGGAGCCGGACGCAGCCCTGGACGAGGCCATCCGCGCGGACAACACCGTCCTGGAGGGGGCGGTGGCCGCTGGGGGCCGTGAGCGGGGCGTCACGCTGGCGATGCACCTCTGCCGGGGGAACAACCGCAGCCACTGGTACGCCGAGGGCGGCTACGATCCCATCGCGGAGAAGCTGTTCAACACCATGAAAGTGGACCGCTTCCTCCTGGAGTACGACGACGCGCGCTCGGGCACGTTTGAGCCGCTGCGGTTCATCCCCAAAGGCAAGCAGGTCGTGCTCGGGTTGGTCAGCAGCAAGCGGCCCGAACTGGAGTCGAAGGACGACCTGAAGCGGCGGATCGAGGAGGCGTCGCGCTACGTCCCGATGGAGAACCTGGCGCTGAGCCCCCAGTGCGGCTTCGCCTCCACCATGGAAGGCAACCTCCTCACTGAAGAGGACGAGTGGGCCAAGCTCCGGCTGGTCGTGGAGACCGCCCGGGAGGTCTGGGGATAGGCCTAAGCCCAGGCCTGGAGAGCCTTCAGGGGGCTCCGGGCTCCTAACCTTCCCGGGGGACGCGGACCAGCCGCAGCGGGCGCGGGGCGTGGGCGACTTCCATGGGTCGCGCCCTGGAAACCATCGGCCAGAAACCCGATACTTGTCTCAGACTGGATTCGCTGAAAAACACCGATGCGCACGGATTTGCCGAGGTCCATCACTGAAAACAGGAAGGGCGATGCCGAATCACTTCATTGAGAGCGATCGCCCGATGGTGGGATAGGTCTCGATGGAACTCTTTCGCGTAACGGCCCGGCTCACCGGCCCGACCGGCCGCAGTGAAGAAGTGGATCTGCTCGTCGACAGCGGAGCCACACTCCTTGTGGTCCCACGCAATCTCGCCGAGCGCCTTGGGCTGGTTGCCGATCGCGAACAGCCGCTTGAGTTAGCCGGAGGAGCGCGTGAGGCTTGGCCAGTGGCGGAGGTGCGCCTGACTTTCGACGGTCGCCAAGTGACGACGCCCTGTTTTATCTCCCCCGGCGGACCAGCCTTGTTTGGAGCCGTAGCCCTCGAGAGTCTCTTTCTTGCGGTGGACCCCGTAAGGAAGCGGCTTGTCCCGGTTAGAGGGTTTGTCGGCGCAGCCCCACCTTCGTCATTCTCTCTCTGTAAGGGTTAGGGCAGGATGGGACACTTCCGGGTTTCGGCTCGTCTGACCGGTCCGACCGGACTGAGTGAAGAAGTCGAGCTCTTCGTCGACACGGGCTCGACCTTTCTCGTTGTCCCTCGGGAACTTGCTGATCGCCTTGGCCTTGTCGTCAGCCGACACGCGCGCGTCCTTGTTGCCGGGGGAAGGCGAGAAGTCTGGCCCGTAGCCGAAGTTCGGCTCGCCATAGGGAGCAACGAAACCACAACACCCTGCTTTATCACTTCTCAGGGGCCGCTTTTGCTGGGAGCAGTGGCCCTGGAGAGTCTCCTGCTCGCCGTCGATACCGTCAGGAAGCGCCTCGTGCCCGCGGAGGGGTATGCCCTGAGTCTCAGCCGGTAACCCTAGTCCATCGTCTACCATACTCCTCACATGTCACAATTGATATTTGCCTTGCATTCTTGGGAAATGCCTTGTATCCTCGGCGAGGAGGTGAGTTCGGATGAAGAGCACGGTCAGCGCGCGAGGCCAGACAGTGATCCCGGCTAAGGTACGGCGAGCGCATCAGATCACGCCGCAGACACGGTTGGAATGGGTGGATGATGGGCAGACGATCCGGGTGGTCCCTCTTCCTGAGGATCCCATTGTGGCCGCCCGCGGCACATCAAAAGGACTCCGCCTAGCGCTGTTGGCCGATCGCAAGCGCGAGCGGCAGCGTGGCTGAACGCTACGTCCTCGATACGTCGGCGATCCTGGCCTTCCTGGGAGGTGAGCAAGGCGCCGACAGTGTGGAGCGACTGTTGCGGGCCGCTCGGGCTGGCCGGATTCAGGTCCTGGTCTGCTCGATCTCGCTGATGGAAGTCTTCTACACGGCGTTGCGAGCGAAAGGCGAGGATGAAGCCGTCCGGTTGCTGGCGCTGGTAAGAGCGTGGCCGCTTGAGTGGGTGTATCCGGACGAGAAGGCACTCCTGCAGGCGGGGAGCCTGAAAGCATCGTATCGTCTCTCTGTGGCCGACGCGCTTATTGCCGCGGTGGCAAGGCTGCACCACGCGAAATTGGTCCACAAGGATCCGGAACTGGAGGTTTTGAAGGGCCAGATTGAGCTCTTGAGCCTCCCTTCCAAGGCGATGCGATGATTGTGCCGAGCGATTTCCTCACCGAAGAGGACCAGTGGGCCAAGCTCCGGCTGGTCGTGGAGACGGCCCGGGAGGTCTGCGGGTAGGGCGGGCGGAACCTTTCCAGCGCCGAACACAGGCTTCAGAGGGCTTCGGAGGTGGACGGGATGCGGAGAGCGAGTCTGCTTGCGCTGGTCGCGGCGGTGGCGATCACGCTGCTGCCGCAGTGGAGCGCGGGGGCGCCGCTGGCGGGGCTTCAGCTCGGGGCGGTCGTCCCCCTCACCGGGAGGTTCGCCAGCGGGGGCGCCCAGGTGAAGGCGGGATACGAGATCGCCGTGGAGGACATCAACGCCCGCGGCGGGGTGCGGGTGGGAGGCCGGCAGGTCCGGCTCGAGGTGGTCATCCTCGACGACGAGTCCGACCCCACCAAAACCGTCGCCCGGCTGCAGACGCTGTCCGACCAGGGCGTCCCGGTCTTGCTGGGCGGGTTCGGCAGCGACCTGCACGCGGCGGCGGCCGCGGTCGCCGAAAAGAACAAGATCCCCTACTGCGGTGTGGCGTTTGCCTTCTGGGCCATCCACCAGCAGGGCTACAAGTACCTCTTCTCGCCCTTCGAAAAGTCGCCGAACCTCTCTATTGACATCTACCGCTTCCTCAATGCCAGCATCCCGGCCGGCCAGCGCCCGACGAAGGTGGCCATCTTCGCGGAGCGCACCGACTGGGGGCGCGAGCTGGACCGGCTGTGGACCGCCCGCTCGACGGAGTTCGGCTACCAGATCGTCCTGTCGGCCGAGTACACCGTGGGGACGCGCGACTTCTCTGACATCATCCTGCGGGCCAAGGCGGCCGGCGCGGACGCGGTCTTCTCGCTGCCCACGCCGCCCGACGGGATTGGGTTGATCCGCCAGATGAAAGAGCTCGACTTCAATCCGAAGATCATCCTGATGATCCGGGCCCCGGACGCGCCGTCGTGGTCGCAGGCTCTGGGCAAGGACGGCGACTACGTCTTGCTGGCTCCGGGCTGGCACTACACCCTCAAGGCTCCCGGCGTGGCCGAACTGAACGCTAAGCACCAGGCGCGCTTCAACCGGCCCGCCGACGTCATCACCGGTCCGGCCTACGCCTGCGTTCAAATCGTCGCCGACGCGATCCAGCGGGCAGGGAAGGTGGACCCATTGGCGATCCGCGACGCCATGGCGGCGACAAACAACCTGCAGACCGTCATCGGGCCGGTGCGCTTCCGCCCCGACGGCACGGGCATCGTGCCGACCGTGGTGGTGCAGTGGCAGAACGGGCGGCAGGTCATGGTGTGGCCGAAGGAACTGGGCGCGTCGCCGCTGCAATACCCCGCGCCGCCGTTCCGGGGGCGCTGACCGGCCGCCGAGAGTCAACAAAGAGCACTGGTTAACGCGGTCGCGGAAGCGCAGGCACGATCGCAAAGATGAGAACCCCCGCGGCATCGTTGTGTCGGTAATAGAGTAAATGCATGATTCATCGCGGCGAGAAGGGAATCTACTTCAGCGCTGTGAGGGTCGACCGCCCCCTGTTGGAGGTCACGGCGCTGTCGAAGGCCTTTGGGGGCCTCCGCGCCGTCGCCGACGTCTCCCTCGCGGTCTCCGCGAAAGAGATTGTCGGCCTGATCGGTCCCAACGGCGCCGGCAAGACCACCCTGCTGAACATCATCAGCGGGCTGATCCGCCCGGGTTCGGGAGCGGTCCGCCTGGACGGCCGCGACATCACGCGGCTGCCGCCGTACCGGATCAGCCGTCTGGGGATCGGCCGCACGTTTCAGGTGCCCCGCCTCTTTCCGTATCTCACGTCCTATGAGAATGTCCTGACGGGCGCGTTCTTCCGTTCCCGCGCCGCCGGGTCGTGGCAGACTCGTCGGGGAGCGGAGGGTGAGGCCTTCCGGGCGCTCGAGTTCGTGAAACTGGAGAACCGCGCCCCGTTCTCGGCCGCCCGCGAGCCCACCGGCCACCGCAAACTGATGGAGCTGGCCATGGTGCTGGCCACCCGGCCGCGGCTCCTGCTGCTGGACGAACTGATGGCCGGACTGAACCCCGCCGAGATCCAGTTCGCGGTGCACCTGATCCGCCGGATCCGCGCGGAGCGCGGCACCGCGGTCTTCTGGGTGGAACACGTGATGGAAGCGGTGATGGGGGTCGCGGAGCGGGTGGTGGTGCTGCACCACGGCGTGAAGATCGCCGAGGGCGCGCCGCGCGACGTGACCGAGGATCCGCGCGTGCTCGAGGCTTACCTCGGGGACGGCGCGGGCCCGCGCGCATGACGGCCCTCCTCGAGGTCGAGGGGCTGCAGGCGGAATACCGGGAGATCCCCGTCCTCTGGGACGTCTCCCTGAACGTCGGGAGCGGGGAGATCGTGGCCCTGGTGGGATCTAACGGCGCCGGCAAGACCACTCTGCTCCGCGCCATCTCCGGTCTGCGGGAGGGCTTCCTGGACGTGACTCGGGGGAGCATCCGCTTCAATGGCCGAACCCTCGACGGGCTGGGGTCGTCACAGATCGTCGCCCTCGGCCTCGCCCACGTCCCGGAGGGCCGCCACATCTTCCCCGGCCTGACGGTGCTGGAGAACCTGCTGCTGGCCGGGTACGTGCGCCTGCCGCGGGCCGCCCGCAAGGAGGCGCTGGAGCAGGCTTTTGCGATCCTGCCGGCGCTGCGGGAGCGCCGCCGCCAGCTGGCCGGCACCCTCTCCGGCGGAGAGCAGCAGATGCTGGCGATCGGGCGGGCGCTGATGCAGCGGCCGGCTTTGCTGATGCTGGACGAGCCCTCGCAGGGACTGGCGCCGCTCGTGGTGTCCGCCGTCTTCGACCTGATCGCCCGGATTCACGCCGGCGGGGTGACGGTGCTGCTGGCCGAGCAGAACGTCGCGCGCAGCCTCGAACTGGCCGATCGGGGATACGTGATGGAGAACGGCCGGGTGGTGTTGGAGGGCCGGGGGAGGAGCCTGCTCGAGGAGCGAAAGGTAAGGGAAGCCTATTTGGGAGTGTAGGTTGGGTCGGGGAGAGGGAGGCGGGAGGCCATGGCCGGGTTGCTGACTCGGAGAAAGTTCCTCAAGGTCGCGGGGGCCACTGCCGCGGCCGCAACGATGGGAACGGTGCTGCCGCTGCCGCGGCTGCGGGCGCAGGCCGGTCCCGTGCGGATCGGGTACGCGATCTCGGAGACCGGCCCGTTTTCGATCGGCGCCGGCATCACGCAGATCCCCAACTACCTGCTCTGGCTCGACGAGGTGAACGCCAAGGGCGGACTGCTGGTGGCAGGGGGGGGCCGCCGGCCGGTGGAGTTCGTCAAGTACGACGACCGCAGCGACATCGAGACGATGGTGCGTCTCTATGAGCGGCTGATCACCGTGGACAAGGTGGATCTGGTGCTCCCTCCCTGGGGGACCGCCGCCAACTTCGCCGTGGCGCCGGTGACCAACCGGCACGGCTACCCGCTCATCGGGCCGACCGTCGGGTCGATGCGGCTGCGCGACCTCGGGCTGCCCTACTTCTACGCCATCCTGGCGCAGCCGGACGCCATGATGAGCGCGCTGGTGGCCTACCTGAAGGAACTGCGGGCCACGTCCAAACTGACCAAGGTGGCCGTCATCCACGTGGCCGACCTCTTCGGCGTCGAACACTACCAGGCGCTGATGCCGCTGCTGCAGCAGGGCGGATTCGAGGTCGTCGAGGACAAGAGCTATCCGTTCGGCGTGCAGGATCTCTCGGACACACTGAAGGGCATCGCGGCGAAGCGGCCCGACGTCTTCATCGGGCTGACCTATCCCGCGGACACGAACCTCGCCGTCAACCAGTCGAGCGGCGTGGCCTTCAGCCCGGCGGTCTTCTACACCGCCGTGGGGACGGCGTTCCCCGCGTTCCGCGACAACTTCAAGGCCAAGGCCGAGGGGGTCATGGGCATCGGCGCCTGGAACCCGAAGGTGCGTTACCGCGGCGCCAGGGAGTATTTCGCCGCCCACGTCCGCAAGTTCAACCGGGAGCCGGACCGGTGGGCCAGCGCCTTCGCCTACTCCTCGCTGAAGATCCTGGAAGAGGCGGTGGAGAAGGTGGGGCTCGACCGGGCCCGGATGAAGGCGTACATCGACGCCACCCAGTTCAACACCATCGTGGGACCGGTCAAGTTCGTTGGCGGCGTCAACCGGGCGACGCCGGGCATGGTCGGGCAGTGGCAGAAGGGAGAGTTCGAGGTCGTCTGGCCGCGGGCCCTGGCCACGGCTGCGGCCGTCGTCCCGAAGCCGGCCTGGCAGTAGACCCGCCGGTCACGGGGCGCGCGTGAACCTACCGCTCCTCCTGGAGGTGGCGGCGGGCGGGCTCCTCCTCGGGGGGCTCTATGCCCTCATCGCCGTGGGGCTGAACGTCCAGTACGGGCTCATGCGCGTGCTGAATGTCGCCCACGGCGAGTTCGTGATGGTGGGGGCCTACCTCACGTTTCTGCTGCACGTCCACCTGGGGCTGAATCCGCTCGTCACCATCGTCGTGAGCGGGCCGGTCATGTTTGCCGCCGGCGTGCTGATCCACGCGCTGCTCTTCCGCCGCCTGCTCCGGCTGAGGCGGACGCGCGAGGAACTGGAGGCCAACTCCCTGCTCATTTCCTTCGGGCTGCTGTTCATCCTGCAGAACGTGGCGCTGCTGCTGTGGAGCCCGAACATCCGCGGCTACCAGTATCTGGCCGAACCGGTGAGGATCTTCGGCGCGGTCTTTCCGGCCAACCGCGTCGTGGCCTTCGCGGTGGCGGGACTGCTGACGATTCTGCTGGTGGCCTTCCTGCGGGGGACGCTGGCCGGGACGGCGCTGCGCGCGCTGATGCAGGACGCGATCGGCTCGCGTCTGGTGGGGCTGCCCGTGGCGCGCATGCACGGCCTCGCCTTCGGTCTGGGCGCGGGGCTGGCCGGCGTGACCGGGTCGCTGCTGTCGATGCTCTTCCCGCTCACGCCATTCATCGGGCTGCCCTACACCGTCACCGCCCTGGTGGTGGTCATCCTTGGCGGGCTGGGGAGCGTCGGAGGAAGCCTGCTCGGCGGCCTCATCCTCGGCGTCGTCGAGAGCCTCGGCGTGCACTTCACCGCGCCCGACCTGCGCCTGGTCCTCAGCTACGGCGTCCTAGTCTTGATGCTGATCCTCCGGCCCTACGGCCTCTTCAACCCGATGGCCCATCGCCCCGGCCAGATCGACCGGGCATAGTCGAGTGGCGACGCTGGCGAGCCCCTGGATCGTCCGGCGCGCCAGCCACCGCGTCCGCCGCTTCCTGGAGGGGCGCCGGAAATGGGTCTGGCTGGCCGCGCTCGTTCTGATCCTCGCGCTGTGGCCGGTTGCGGCGCCAACATACTACGTATCGCTGCTGCTGGCGCTGCTGTCCTACGCCGCCCTGGCCTCGGCCTGGGCGCTCTTCTCCGGGCCGACGCGCTATCTTTCGTTCGCGGTCGCCGCCTTTTATGGCGTGGGCGCGTACAGCACGTTTCTGCTGGGATCAACACTCACCTGGCCGCTGCCGGTGCTGGCCGGCGCCGGGGTCGGAGCGGCGCTCGCCCTGGCTGTCGGCGGCCTTTCCCTGCGGCTGCGCGGCCCGTACTTCGCCATCCTCACCTTCGGATTGAGCGAACTGGTGCGGCACCTCTTCGTCTGGTACGAGTTCAACGTCACCGGGACGCGGGGGCGGCTCTTCCTGGGGCGCATCGAGTTGGAGACGCTCTACTACGGCGTGCTGGTCATCGCCCTCCTCACCGTGGCGGCGGCGTGGCTGCTGCGGCGGTCGCGGTGGGGGCTGGCGCTGGTGGCCATCGGCGGGGACGAGGAACGCGCCGAGGTGCTGGGGGTGCGGCCCACGTGGGTGAAGATCCTGGTCTTCGCCCTCAGCGCCGCTTTCGTGGGAGCCACGGGAGCGGCGATGGCGCCGCGTCTGACCTACCTGGATCCGCACATCGCCTTCAATCCTCTGATCTCGTTCCAGACCGTGATCATGGCGCTGCTCGGGGGCGCGGGCCAGGTCTCCGGGCCGGTCGTGGGCGCGTTCTTTCTGGGCCTCGTCTCCGAGGCGTTCCTGCTGCGGTTCCAGTACGTCTATTTGATCATCCTGGGCCTGGTCCTGATCGGCACCGTGCTGGCCCTTCCGCACGGCATCATGGGGTGGCATCTTGAAGAGAAGACGGGAGATCTCGTGCGTGCCGTCCGGTGGGGGATCGAGCGCCGGATTCCCCGGAGGTACCTCATGAAGCGCGACTATCAGCTCTTCATCGACGGGGAGTGGCAGGACGCCCCGGACGGGCGGACCTTCCCTGACGTCAACCCGGCCACCGGTCAGGTCTTTGCGCGGGTCGCGGCCGCGGGGGCGGAGGCGGCTCGCCGCGCGGTGGAGGCCGCCGACCGCGCGCAGGCGGAGTGGGGAGAACTCGCTCCCGCCACACGCGCCGGGATCGTGCTGAAGGCCTCCGAGATCTGGGAGCGGCGCCGGGACGCCCTGGCGGAGATGCTCACGACCGAAACAGGGGCGACCGCGGGGAAGGCGCAGTTCGAGGTCGGCTACTGCATCGAGCTGATCCGTCAGGCCGCCTCGCTGCCGTACCAGACGGGCGGGGAGGTCGCCCCCTCCAACGTCACCGGCAAGGTGAATTACTTCATGCGCCGGCCGATCGGCGTGGCCTCGGTGATCTCTCCCTGGAACGTCCCCTTCACGCTGACGTTGCGCGCCGTCGCTCCTGCGCTGGCCCTGGGGAACGCGGTGGTGCTCAAGCCCTCCGAGGAGACCCCCATCGCCGGCGGCATCCTCGTGGGTGAGGTCTTCGAGGAAGCCGGCTTGCCGCCGGGCGCGCTCAACGTCGTCACCTGCCCGCGCGACCTCGTAGAAGAGGTGGGCGACGTCATGGTCTCGCACCCGGCAGTGGGCGTGGTGAGCTTCACGGGGTCCACGGCGACGGGGCAGAAACTGGCGGAGAAGGCCGGCCGCAACCTCAAGCGCATCGTGTTGGAGCTGGGGGGCAAGAGCCCGCTGATCGTGCTGGCCGACGCGGACCTGGACCTGGCGGTGAGCGCCGCCTGCTTCGGAGCCTTCTTCCACCAAGGGCAGGTCTGCATGGCCGTGACGCGCATTCTGGTGGAAGAGCCGCTGGCCGAGCCCCTGACGTCGCAGCTGGTCGAAAAGGTGAAGCACCTCAAGACCGGCGATCCGCGGGACCTGCACACCGACATCGGTCCCATCACCAGCCCCACGCAGCTGGCGAAGATCCAGGCCCACGTCGACGACGCCATCGCCAAAGGGGCCACGGTGCGCGTCGGCGGCCGCAGCCATGGGCAGTACTTCGAGCCCACGGTGCTGACCGGGGTCACGCCGGAGATGCGCCTCTATGACGAGGAGACGTTTGGTCCGGTGGTCGCCGTCACGGCGGTGCGGGACGCGGAGGAGGCGGTCCGTCTGGCCAACGACACGACCTACGGCCTTTCCGCGGGGATCATCACCGGCGATCCCGACCGCGGCATGGCGCTGGCGGAGCGGATCGAGTCCGGCATGGTGCACATCAACGACTCCTCCTTCCACGACGAGCCCCACGCGCCGTTCGGAGGCATCAAGGGCTCGGGGTTGGGGCGCCACGGCGGGAAGGCGGCCATCGAAGCCTTCACGGAAATGCGCTGGGTGAGCCTGCAAACAGAACGGCGACGCTACGCCTTCGACCGTTGAGGCCCAACGGCGCGGTACGCCCCCTGCTCGAGGTGACGAGACTCTCCAAAGCGTTCGGAGGTCTGCGCGCCGTCCAGGACCTGTCCTTCTCGCTCTCCCCCGGCGAGATTCTCGGGCTGGTCGGGCCCAACGGCTCGGGGAAGACCACGGTCTTCAATCTCATCGCGGGGGCGCTGCGGCCGGACGCCGGGGACGTGTTCCTCTCGGGCCGGCGCATCACCACCTCCCCGCCCAGCCGGCGCAGCAGCCTCGGCATCGCGCGCACCTTCCAACTGGTCAAAGCGCTGGCCGGGCTCACGGTCCTTGAAAACGTCCTGGTGGCGGCGATGTATGGGCGGGGGCGGCCCGCGCGGGTCGAGGCGCTGGCGGGGGTGCCCGCCGGCGCGCGGCCGGAGCCCCGGGCCGAAGCGCTGCGCCTCCTTGCACTGATTGGCCTCACCACCTGGGCCGAGGTCCCTGCGCGCCTTCTTACCCTGGCCCAGCGGAGGCAGGTCGAGATCGCCCGCGCGTTGGCGACCCGCCCACGGCTCCTGCTGCTGGATGAGCCGCTGGCCGGGCTGAACCCCACCGAAGTCGGCGCCATGCTGGCGCTCTTTCGCAAGATCCACGCCGAAGGCATGACGTTGGCGCTGGTGGAGCACAACGTCCCCGCGGTGCGGGCACTCTGCGGGCGCCTGATCGTGCTGAATTCGGGCCGCCTGATCGCAGAGGGCCGGCCCGAGGAGGCGCTGGCGCAGCCGGCCGTCATCGAGGTCTATCTCGGCCACGCCGCGGGCGGGGCACACGGGCCGGGGCGGACCGCGCCGGGGCCGATCGGGTCGTGAGATGACCACGATCCTGCTGCAGAATGCGGTGTTCGGCCTGCTCATCGGGGGGCTCTACGGGCTGGGCGCGGTCGGCCTCTCCCTCGTGTTCGGTGTGCTCAGGGTGCTGAACGTCTCCCACGGCGAGCTGATCATGCTCGGCGGCTACCTCAGCTTCTGGCTCTTCACCCTCTGGCACGTCGATCCGTTCGCCTCCATCCTGCTCACAGGCCCCGCGCTCTTTCTCACGGGAGCCGTCCTCTATCAGGTGCTCTTTCGCCGCCTCATCCGGTTCGCGGAGCACGATCGGATCAAGAATTCGATTCTGATCGGCTTTGGGCTGGCGCTCGCCCTGCACACGCTGGCGATCCTCCTGTGGGAGGCCGACGATCGGGCGATCAATGCCTCCTACGCCGGGGAGGTCGCCCGCCTCGGTTCTGTGGTCATCCCCTACTCACGGCTCGGCGCGCTGGCCGTCGCGTTTCTCCTCCTCGGCGGACTGCATCTCTTCCTGAAGCGCACAAAACCGGGCATCGCCATCCGGGCGACCGCCGAGGACGGCGAGGCCGCGCAGCTGATGGGGATCCCGATCCAGCGGGTCTTCCTGGTGGCCTTTGGGTTAGGCAGCGCGCTGGCGGGGGTGGCGGGGACCCTGATCAGCGTCTCGGACACGATCAATCCAGCGATCGGCCTGAACTGGACGCTGAAGGCGCTCATCGTGATCGTCCTCGGCGGCATGGGCAACGTCATCGGCACCTTCGTGGCCGGGCTCTTCCTCGGACTGGTGGAGTCGATGAGCGGTTTCCTGCTGGGCAACGCTTATCGCGAGGTCGTCGGCCTGGCCATGTTCCTCCTGGTGCTCAGCCTGCGGCCGCAGGGGCTGTTTGCGCGGTCATGAGAGGCCGCGCCGGTCTCGCCGGGCCGCTGGTGATCGTCGCCGTCGCCGCCGCCCTGGCGCTGGTGCCGACGTTCGGTCCCCGTCCGAGTATTCTCACGTACGGCTTTCTCATGCTGCTCTACGCCGCCCTGGCGCAGTCCTGGAACCTGCTCAGCGGTTTCGGCGGGCAGGTCAGCCTGGGGCATGCCGCCTTCTTCGGCCTCGGAGCGCTGGTCACGCGCCTCCTCTGGCTGAAGGGCTTGCCGCTGCCTCTGGCGCTGGCGGCGGGCGTCGGGGTGGCCGCGGCGGCGGGGATTGTCGTGGGCGCGCCCTCGCTACGCCTGCACGGACCCTACTTCGCCATCGGCACCCTGGCCATCGCCGAGATTCTGCGCATCACGACGGGCAACATCTATCCCGAGGTCTCGTCCTTGCCGCAGAGCGGCCTCGCTGCCTACAACCTGATCCCGCGGTATTACCTGGCGCTGCTGGTGGCGACGCTGGCCACGCTGGCGGCCTGGGTGTTCACCCGATCCAAGTTCGGCTACGGGTTGGCCGCGGTGCGGGAGGATGAAGAGGTGGCGGAGGCCATTGGGGTTCACGCCTTTCGCCACAAGCTGGCGGCATTCGTCCTCAGCGCCGCCTTTGCCGGGGCGGCGGGCGGCGTCTTCGGCTACTACCATCTCAGCTTCTATCCCCAACTGGCCTTCAACCCCGTGTGGACCTTCGACGCGCTCCTGATCACCTTTCTCGGCGGAGTGGGGACCGTCTGGGGACCGCCGCTGGGCGCCGCGTTCTTCCTGCTGATCCGCGAGGTCCTGGCTCTGCGCCTGGTCGAACTCCACCTGCTGATCTTCGGCGTCCTGTTTATCGTCATCGTCCTGGCCTTCCCCGGCGGATTCATCGAGGCGTGGCGCGGCCTGCTGCGCCTGCGTCGCGGGCTCTCTCGACCGGAGGCCGTCCGCGAGAGTTCCCTCTGATCTCGCCGGGTCAAGGGCTGCCGACGATCGTGGTGGAAAAGCCTTTCTTGGCGGCACTCTGCGCCAGCCGCATCGCCAGCGTCTGCTGACGGAACGCGCCGAGGCGGACGGCGAACCGATCCCCCAGCCGGACGACATAGGGAGTAAAGCCGGCGCGCTTGAGCGCGCTGCTCATGCCGGCAGCCTCGGTTCGGGAAGCCACCAGCGCGACCTGTACGACATACAGCCGCGCGCGGGTGACGCTCGAGACCGATCCCCTGGAGGATGTCGCCGCGGCGAGGCGCGGCGTGGGGGAGGGGGCGGCGGCAGCCTTCGGTGTGGGCGCAGCGGTGACGGCCTTTGGTGTGGGCGGAGCAGCGGCGGCCGTGGGCGGAGCGGCGGCGAGGCGCGGCGTGGGGGAGGGCGCGGGGGCAGCCTTCGGCGTGGGTTGGGCGGCGACGGCCGTAGGTGTCGACGGGGCGGCGGCGGGCTGCTGGGCTGGAGCCTGGACGAGAGCGGGTGCGGTGGAAGGGACCTCACGGATGACCCGCAGGACCCGGGAGTAGTTCACCCGCCCGTTGGCGGCGATGGCTTTGGC
>JBOGSD010000037.1:0-3889 GCA_050695215.1 bacterium | reverse complement strand
GGGGACGAGCCGCGTCTTGCTGGAGGCCGCGGCGTTCGACGGTCCCCAGGTGCGACGGACCGGCCGCCGTCTTGGCCTGCGCACCGAATCCAGCGCCCGCTTCGAACGGGGCGTCGATCCGCGCGTCGTCCTGGACGCCGCGCGCCGGGCGGCCGCCCTGCTGGCGGAGGTGACCGGCGGTGAGGTGGCCGCCGGGGTGATTGACCGTTACCCTCACCCGGCGGCGCCCTCGCCGATCACGCTGCGCCTCGCCCGGATCGGACGCCTCCTCGGGATGGAAGTTGCCGCGGGGGAGGTGGAGGCGATCTTGCGACGGCTGGGCTGCGCCGTGGACCCGCAGCGCGACCGCATCATCGTCACCGCGCCTCCGGGCCGCGTCGACCTCCAGCGCGAGGAGGACCTGATCGAGGAAGTGGCGCGCCACCACGGGTACGAACGCCTCCCCGAGACGACGCCGGTCGAGGCGACGCAGGCGGGCAGCCGGGCGGAAACGCTGGAGGCCCAGGATGCGGTGCGCGACACCCTCATCCGCGCCGGGCTCAGCGAGGCGCTGACCCTGTCCCTGATCAGCCCGCAGATCCTCGACCGCCTCGGGCTGGGGGCGGACGACCCGCGCAGAGGGGCGGTGCCGATCACCAACCCGCTGCTGGCCGACCACACGCACCTGCGGACGATGATCGTCCCCGGCCTGCTGGAGGCGATGCGCGTCAACCTCAGCCGGCGCATCGAGGACGTGCACTTCTTTGAAATGGGCCGGACGTTTTCTCACAGCAGCCTGGAAGCGGACGCCGGGTCCCCCGGGGGGGGAGCGGCGCCCATCGTTGAGCGCCGCTCGCTGGGCGTCGTCATGCGCGGCCGGCTGCTCTCAGGCTGGACCGTCGGGGCGGGAGCCGGCGAGGTGAGCTTCTTTGATCTCAAGGGCATTCTGGAGGCGCTCTGGGCGGAGCTCCGTCTGGCGCCGCAGACCGTGCCCGCGGATCCAGCGGCGCACCCGTGGCTCCATCCCGGGCGCAGCGCGCGCCTGCTGCTGGAGGGTGAGGGGGTGGGCGCACTGGGCGAACTCCATCCCACGGCCGCGGAACGCTTTGAGCTGACGGGACGAATTTATGTCGCCGAGATCGACCTGGACGCGATGCTGGCCCGCGCCACGCTGCGGCGGCGGTTCGTCGCCCTGCCGCGCCATCCCGCCGTCGCGCGCGACCTGGCCCTCTTCGTCCCGGCCGCGGTGCCGCAGTCGCAGGTACGGGCGGTGATCGAGCAGGCCGGCGGTCCGCTGCTGGAGGCGGCGGAGCTCTTCGACCTCTACGAGGGCCCTCAGGCCCCGCCGGGGCACCGCAGCCTGGCCTACGCCCTGCACTTCCGCGCCACCGACCGCACGCTCACCGGCGATGAGGTGGACGGGGTGATGGCCGCGATCGAGCGGGAGTTGGAGGGGGCGATAGGGGCGCGGCCTCGCACCTGACCACCACGCAGCCCGCGCCGTCTGACCGCCGGGCGGCCCGCCTCGCCTGACCGTCGGGCGGCCCGCCTCATCTGATCGAAGGCGCGCGGGGGGAAGGCCGCAGGTCGAGCGCGAAGAAGGGAGACGGCCATGAACTGGGTCGACTGGGTTATCATCGCCGTCATGCTGTTCGCCATCTTCCAGGGCTTTCTGCGGGGATGGGCGGCCGCGTTCGTGGGCATCATCATCATCGTCGCCTCCTGGTTGCTGGCGATCCTCCTCCTACCGTTCTACGGGCCGGGAGTGGAGTCGCTGCCCCTAGAGGCGGACTGGGCCCGCACCATCGCCTTCGGCGTCGTCCTGATCGGGTTCTACGTCATCTTCAGCGTCATCGCCAACACCTTCCTCGGCGGGAAGCGGCCGCGGATGGAGGCGCAGATTGCCGGCGGCGTCCTGGGCGTCGGGCGCGGCATTCTCTTTGCCATGATGATCGTCGGGCTGCTCAGCGCCACGCCCGCCGCCGAGGCGATGCAGCGTGACATCAACGCCTCCCTCCTGGGTGGGCGAATCCTGGAGTGGGAGCGTGCGGCCATGCGCACCTTCCCCACTGTCCCCCCCATCGGCCCCGACCGCCGGATCTAGTCTCGGCCTATGCAGAACGCGGCGCTCGCGCGCATCTTCAGCGAGATCGCCGACATGCTGGAGATCAAGGAAGAGTCGATCTTCCGGATCTCCGCCTACCGGCGCGCCGCTCGGGCACTGGACGCCCTCAGCGAGGACGCCGCCGCCGTCGCCGCGCGGGAGGAGCTGACCGACATCCCCGGGGTCGGCGCCTCCACGGCGCAGAAGATCGAAGAGTTCCTGCGGACCGGGACGATCGGCTACTATGATGAGCTGCGCGCCTCCCTGCCCGCGGGGTTGATCGATCTGATGACCATTCCCGAGGTGGGACCGAAGTCGGCCCTGCTGCTGCACGAGCGGCTGGGCATCGCGTCGATTGACGACTTGGAGAAGGCAGCCCGCGCGGGCAAGGTGCGGACCCTGCCACGAATGGGGGCGAAAACAGAAGAGAACATCCTGCGCGGCATCGAACAGAAGAGACGGCGCGCGGCGCGCCTGCCGCTGGGAGAGGTGCTGCCGGTCGCCCGGCAGATTGAAGAGGCCCTCCGCGCCCTGCCCGAGGTCAGGGCGGTGGCTGTGGCGGGGAGCCTGCGCCGGCGGCGCGAGACGATCGGCGACATCGACCTGCTGGCCACGGCGCGGCGCCCGGAGACGGTGATGACGGCCTTCACCACGCTGCCGCAGGTGCGCCGGGTGCTGGCCCGCGGGCCAACGAAATCCAGCGTCGTGTTGCAGGTCGGCCTGCAGGCCGACCTGCGCGTCGTTGATCCGAAGTCTTTCGGGGCCGCCCTCCAGTACTTCACTGGCAGCAAGGAGCACAACGTCAAACTGCGCGAGAAGGCGGTGCGGCGCGGCCTCAAGATCAACGAATACGGGGTCTTCCGCGTCAAGGATGAGCGCCGGCTCGCAGGAGCCACCGAAGAAGAGATCTACGCCGCCTTGGACCTCCCCTGGATCCCTCCGGAGATTCGGGAGGACCAGGGCGAGATTGAACTGGCAGAGCGAGGGGCGCTGCCGCGGCTGATCGAGCTGGCCGACCTGCGCGGGGATCTGCAGATGCACACCCGCTGGAGCGATGGCTCCGACAGCGCCGAGGGCATGGCGCGGGCCGCCAAGGCGCGGGGCTACGAGTATATCGCCATCACTGATCACTCCCAATCGCTGAAGTTCGCCGGCGGGGTGACCATCGAGGAGCTGCGCGCGCACGCGCGAGAGGTCAAACGGGTGGCCGAGCGCGTGGGCATCGCCATCCTCATCGGCACGGAGTGCGAGATCCTCCCCGACGGCCGGCTGGACTACCCCGACGAGGTGCTGGCCGAACTGGACATCGTGCTGGCGGCGGTGCACTCGCACTTTCGCATGAGCGAAGAGGAGATGACGCGGCGGCTGGCCTCGGCGATGGCATCGCCATACGTCCATCTGGTCGCCCACCCGACGGGGCGGTTGCTCAGCGCGCGGGAATCCTACGCCGTCAACGTGGAGGCCCTGATCGAGGCGGCGCGGCGCACCGGGACCGCGCTGGAGATCAACGCCGGCCCGGAGCGCCTGGACCTGCGGGACAGCCAAGCCCGGCTGGCGCGCGACCGGGGTGTGCGCCTGGCCATCAACACCGACGCGCACACCCGCGACGAACTGCGCTACATGGAGTTCGGCGTGGGGACGGCCCGGCGGGGGTGGGTGCAGCCGGGGGACGTGCTCAATACCCTGCCCCTGGAGGCCTTGCGCGCGGCCTTGGAGCAGAAGCGCGGCCGATCCGCAGACCGGACGCCGGGAGAGCCGGGGGAGCGTCCCGCTGCGCGCGGGCGCCGCGCGGGGAAGGCCCCCGCC
>JBOGSD010000036.1:0-5122 GCA_050695215.1 bacterium | reverse complement strand
TCACCTCCCAGGATGGCATTTTCTCCCATCCAGGATAACCTTTCCTAAGAATAGGCCACAATCCTCCATCAAATACAGGGAATCAACCCGGCCTCCTCGCCCCGCGCGAAGTCAGCGCCTTCACTCGCTGCCCGTTTCCTAAGGGTCGGCAGGAGTCTCTGCGTTCACAATCGAAGACGCGCCGCGTGGCACTTTCCGCACACCTTCTGCCGCCAGCGCGTGATCGTCTCCATCCTACTCTGAGACGCAGACGGGTGACGCGACCCTCAGGGAGCAGAAAGATCGTTTCCATCGCGGGAGGAGGGCCCCAGCGGGATCTCCTCGAGTGCCGCATCGAGGAGGATTCGGGAGCCGCCCTCCTCCACGTCAGCGGCGAGGTGGATCTCTTCACCGCCCCCCTGCTGCGCAGCCACCTGGAGCTCCTGGTCCAGCAAGGGAAGAATGTGGCTGTCGTGCTCACCGACGTCCGGTTCATCGATATGGCGGGGATCCGCACGCTCGAACATTGTCACCGCCTGGCGGAGGAACGGGGGTCTCGCGTCGTCCTGGCCTCTCCCTCCGCGATGGTGCGTCGGGTCTTCGAGATCCTGGGAATCCACCGGACCTTTGACATTCTCCCGACCCCAGTGGCCGCGCTCGGTCACCTCCGGTCAGGGACGTTCAGCGAAGGCGCGCCGGGCGATGGTTGAGGCCCCCAAGGCGCGCTGACCCGAGAGTAGGTCCCTTCGGTGCCCTGGGCGCTGACCCTCCGGCTGGTGACGGAGCCTCAGGTGCTGCGGATTGTCCGGAAGGCGGTCTCCTCTGCGGCCGTGGCTGAGGGCGCTAGTGCTGCCGATGCGTTCGATGTCGAAGTCGCGGTGGGCGAGGCGCTGGCGAACGCGCATCTCCACGCCTACGGCGGTACCGGTGGGCCGATCAAGATACAGATGGAGTTCGACGGGCTCCGCCTGATCACGACGCTCTCCGACCGGGGCGAACCGGTGACAGAGCAACCGGCCGTTCCGCAGACGCTGCCGGCTGAAGGGCATGGTCGAGGGCTCTACCTGGTCGGACAGCTCATGGAGGAGGTCGAAGTCGTTCCTTCAAAATCGAGACGCCGCGGAATCGCGATCCGCATGGTAAAGCTGCTGCGCTAGGTGGGGGGCAGCTCTCTCCCGGGTAATTCGGGCATACTTGAATTAGCATGACGATGGACAGACTTCTCACGATCGTACTGGCCCCCGCTCCGCAGTCGGAATCGGAGCTGCAAAATACCTTCTATGTCCTGATCGCCTTGGTAGTAGCGGTGGGGATCTTCCTGTGGTTGCTGCTGGCGCGTTTTAGCCGGCCGCCGTAGTCAGAGCCGCCGGGGCGGCCTCGTCGTCCACCCGCTCGATCGCCGCGCCGAGGGAGGTGAGTTTCGCCGTCAATCCCTCATAGCCCCGATCGAGGTTCTCCACTGTCCGGATCTCGGTCGTCCCCGCCGCCGCCAGCGCCGCGATCACCACGGCGGCCCCGGCGCGGATGTCCAGCGCCTCCACCGGCGCCCCGCTGAGGTGGTCTACCCCCGTGATGCGCACCGTCTCCCCCTCCACCTTCATCTCGGCGCCCATCCGGCGCAGTTCGTCCACGTAGGCGAACCGGGAATCGTGCACCGTCTCCCGGATGGAGGACACCCCGCGGGCCCGGCTGAGGGCGGCGGCCAGCGGGGGATGCAGATCGGTGGCAAAGCCGGGATAGGGCGCGGTGTCGACGTCGACGGCCGCCAGCTCCCGGGTCACACGCACCCGCACGCCGTCCGGCTCGACCACGGTCTCGGCGCCGGCCTCCGTCACCTTGCCCAGGAGCGCCTGAAAGTGTTCCGGGATCAGGCCCTCGGCGAGGACGTCGCCGCCGGTGGCGACGCCGCAGAGCAGGTAGGTGCCGGCTTCGATGCGGTCGGGGATGATCGTGTATTGGGCGCCGTGCAGCGCCGGGACGCCGCGGATCGTCATCGTGTCGGTGCCCGCCCCGCGGACGCGCGCGCCCATCAGGTTTAGAAAGACGGCGGTGTCGACCACCTCCGGCTCGCGCGCGGCGTTGGTCAGCGTGGTGGTGTAGCGTCCCGTGCTGGCCGCCAGCATCATGTTGATGGTCGTGCCCACGCTGCTGCGAGGCACGTAGAAGGCGGCGCCCCGCGCGCCACGAGTGCGCCGCGGGAACGCGGCCTTCATGTAGCCGTGCTCGGTGCCGACCTCCGCCCCGAGCGCGGCGAAGCCTTTCATGTGGAAGTCCACCGGCCGGGTGCCGATGGAACAGCCCCCCGGCAGCGGCACCTCCGCCCGGCCCATCCGCGCCAGCAGCACCCCCGCCGTGTAGAATGACGCGCGCATCTTCCGGCAGAGGTCGTAGTCCGGGACGGTGCGGTACAGGCCGCGCGCGTCGATGGTGAGGCGGACGCCCTCGAACTCGAACCGCGCGCCCAGGTCTTCCAGGATCGCCCTGAGGGTGAGCACGTCCTGGCAGTGCGGTACGTTGTCCAGCACGGAGACGTCCGCCGCCAGGCAGGCCGCCGCGATGATGGGCAGCGAGGAATTCTTCGCTCCGCTGACTCTGACGGCCCCGGCCAGCGGCCGTCCGCCGGTGATGACGATCCGTTCCACGACTGCCTCCTCTATCGATGCTCCGGCTCCGGCCGGAGGGAACGCTGCGACGCTAAGGGCGAAGCTTCGTCTCGACGTAGGTGCGGACAAGTTCTTCGAGCAGGAGCAGCCGGTCGACCTGGCGGATCACCGTGCGCGCGTCGTGGTGACTGGTGATATACGTGGGGTCGCCGGACAGGAGATATCCCACGATCTGGTCAACAGGATTATAGCCTTTCTCGGACAGCGCCTGGTGGACGTAGCGCAGGATCTCCTGGGGATCCCGGACCGCGGGTGGGCCCAGACGGAAGACACCGGTGCGCTCTTGTTCGGCCATCGACCCTCCCCGCATCCTTCTGCTTACCCATCCGGCGGGACGGCTACCCCTCCCGGCGCCGGTCCCGGCCCGGCCGCTGGCAGAAGGGACAGAAGTAGGTCGCCCGGCCACCCAGCCGGCTGATCTCGAGCGGCCGCCCACACCGGGGGCAGAGCCCGCCCCGCTCCCGCGCGTCCAGCAGGTCGCCGACCGGCCGCCCATACCGGGACAACCCCGCCGTCGCCCGCCGGAGCACCTGTCGGATCGCCTCATGGAGGCTGCGGACCTCCGCCGGCCGCAGCGACTCCACCCGCCGACCCGGATGCAGTCTGGCCTGATAGAGGATCTCGTCGGCGTAGAGATTCCCGATCCCCGCCACGACATCCTGGCGCAGTAGGAGGGGCTTCAGCGCGCCCAGGCGCCTCCGCAGCAGGACACGGAACGCCTCCAGGGTGAACGCCCGCTCGAGCGGCTCCGCCCCCATCCGGGCGAGGGGGGTGAACTCCTCGACGGCGGCTGCCGGCAAGAGGTCCATGTGCCCAAAGCGGCGCTGGTCGGTGAAACGAAGCTCCTCCCCTCCCCGGCCGCCCCCATCACCGGCGCGGCCGTCTAGGGCGAAGACGACCCGGGCATGCCGGCCGGCCGGGTCCCGCGCACCGGCCAGCTCCAGGTCACCGGTCATCCGGAGGTGGACCAGAAGCACCAGGCCCCCGTTTAGCCGGATCAGCAGATATTTCCCCCTCCGGTCGACAGCCATCACCCGGCGCCCCCGCAGCAGTCGCACAAACCGCGCGGGCGAGGGTGTGCGGACCGTCTCGGGCGTGAGGGCCCGCGCCGACCGGATCCGCCTGCCCACCAGGAAGCGGCGAAGCGTGCGCGCCAGGGTCTCGACGTCAGGAAGCTCTGGCACGATAGATGGCGACGATCCCGCCGGCCAGGTTGCGGGAGGCGGCGCCGGCGAACCCGTGCTGGCCGAGCAGCCGCACCATCCCTTCCTGATCGATCCAGTGGCGGACGGACACGGGCAGGTAGGTGTAGGCATCGGGATGGCCTGAGACGATCCGGCCGAGGACCGCCAGGCCGGTGAAGGAGTAGAGGTCATAGCACGCACGCAGCACCGGGTTGGAGACCCGCGCGAACTCTAGCAAGGCCAGTCGGCCCCCAGGCTTGAGCACCCGCCGGATCTCGTCGAGCACCTGCCCGGGGTTGGCGACGTTGCGCAGCCCGAACCCCACCGCGGCCGCGTCGAAGGTGGCATCCGCAAACGGCACCGCCATGGCGTCGCCCACCAGGAAGACGGCGGCCCGCCCCGACTCGCGCCCGCTCCCCCTTCGCTGCGCCTCGGCGATCATCGGCTCTGCAAAGTCCACCCCGGCGACGGTCCCGGTCGGCCCCACGGCGGCGGCCATCAACCGGGCCAGATCTCCCGTGCCGCTGCAGAGGTCGAGCGTCCGCTCCCCCGGCCGGAGCCCCAGCGCCGCGACCGTCTGCCGCTTCCACGGCCGGTGCAGCCCCGCGCTGATGACCGTGTTCGTGAGGTCGTACCGCGGCGCGACGGCGCTGAACATCCGCCGGACGTATCCCGCCCGGTCTTCCGGCGAGAGATCGCGCCGCCCCGCCCGGATGCCCTCGGACGCCGGCCGCGTTCTTCCCATGGCTGGTCAGCCGCTTCTCCGCTGTTCCCTGCGGTCCTGCCCCGTGAGCGAGCAGGGCTCTCGCGGGACGCGTGCGAACACCGTGTGGAGTCATCCCCTCAGCGAGGTGCGTGGATCACCATCGCCACTAGAATCACGCTCGACGAGACGGCCCTGCGCGGGCTGGAAGGGTCCTTCCGGGGACAGCTCATTCGCCCGCGGGATCCCACCTATGAGGAGCACCGCAAGATCTGGAACGGGTCGATCAACCGGTTCCCGGCCCTCATCGCGCGGTGCGCCGGCGTCGCGGACGTCATCGCCGCCGTCAGGTTCGCGAGAGAGACCGGCCTCCTCGTCGCCGTCCGCGGCGGAGGGCATAGCTTCCCCGGACAGTCGGTCTGCGACGGCGGCCTCGTCATCGATCTGGGGCTGATGAAGGGGATCCGCGTCGATCCGGAGGCGCGCACGGTCCGGGCTCAGGCCGGCGTCCTCCTCGGGGAGCTCGACCGAGAAACCCAGGCGTTCGGGCTGGCCGTCCCGGCCGGGATCGTCACGCACACCGGCCTCTCCGG
>JBOGSD010000035.1:0-55198 GCA_050695215.1 bacterium | reverse complement strand
TCGGGATAAGCGAATCGTCTTGGGGATGGCTGCCCACGCCTCGTCCAGCCGACTGGACGAGGAGTGAGGTCGCTCCACAGAGGAGAACCACATGTCCCCGGAAGAGAAAGAGAACAAGGCAATTGGTCGCCGTGTCGTGGATGCCCTCAACTCGGGCAACTTGACCGCTATCGACGAGGTCTTCGCCCCCGGCTACGTTGACCGGAATCCGTTTCCTGGCGCTACCCCGGACTGGGATGGCCTCAAGAAGAGTCTGACCGAGTTCCGAGTCGCCTTCCCCGACTTCCGGTACACGATCGAGGACGAGATCGTGGCCGACGACAAGCTCGTGCACCGTCTGACCGGGAAGGGCACGCAGAAGGGCGAGTTCCAGGGCGTTCCCGCTACGGGCAAGACCGCAACCTGGTCGGAGCTTCACATCGCGCGCATCGTCAACGGCAAGGTCGTGGAGCACTGGGGCATCACGGACCAGCTCGGCATGATGCAGCAGCTGGGGCTCGTGCCGGAGCCGCGGCTCGCCACGGCAACCAGGTAACACTCAAGACCCGAAGAGGCCACTCAGAGAGGCAGGGACTTTCCCCTTGCCCCTTTGAGTGGTTCGTTCTTTCTGAACCCGAAGCGGCGAGAGGACAGGAACCCTCTCGTCCCTAATCGAACCACCAGCCTGCTCGTGGAGAGCCGGCCATGCCTCGCTTCCCAACTGGCGTTGTCACCTTCCTGTTTACCGACATAGAGGGGTCGACACGGCTCATCCAGGAGTGGGGCGACGCCGAATACGCTGACGCCCTCGCCGTACACCGTCACCTGCTCAGAGAGGCCTTTGAGGCTCACCACGGTGTCGAGGTCGAAACGCAGGGCGACGGCTTTCTGATTGCCTTCGCAAGCGCTCGCCAGGCGGTGTTGGCCGCCGTGCAGGCCCAGCGTGCCGTGGCCGCTCGGCGCTGGCCTGAGGACCACGCGGTGCGAGTTCGGATGGGATTGCACTCAGGCGAACCGATCCGCTCCGGAAATGGATACGCCGGCCTGGATGTACACCGGGCGGCGCGGATTTGCCAGGCGGGTCACGGCGGACAGATCCTCCTTTCGATGACGACGAGGGATCTCGTCGCCGACGATCTGCCCGCTGGTGTGAGCCTGCGGGATCTTGGCGAGCACCGCCTCAAGGATCTGGCGAGACCGCAGCGCGTGTTCGAAGCCGTCGGCGCGGGTGTGGCCGCTGACTTCCCGCCGTTGAGGACCCTCACCCGTCTGGCCCACAACCTCCCCGTGCAGTTGACCAGTTTCGTCGGACGCGAACACGAACGGGAGGAGGTGAAACGGCTTCTCTCCACCACCCGTCTGCTCACCCTCACCGGGTCGGGAGGGGCGGGGAAAACCCGGCTCGCTCTTCAGCTCGCGGCTGAGGAGCTGGAAGCGTTCGCAGATGGGGTGTGGCTGGTGGAGTTGGCCTCGCTGTCCGATCCTCTGCTCGTGCCGCACGCCGTGGCGTCTGCTCTGGGAGTGCGCGAGCAGGCCGAACGCCCGATCATGGCGAGTCTCACGGAACACCTTCAGTTCAAGCGCGTGCTGCTCTTGCTGGATAATTGCGAGCACATGATTCAAGCGTGTGCCGACCTGACCGATGTGCTGCTACGAGCCTGCCCGCATCTGCGGATTCTGGCGAGCAGCCGGGAGGCGCTGGGCATTGGTGGCGAGCTGGCCTATCGAGTCCCTTCACTGGGCGTTCCCGACCTTCGCCACCTCCCTCCGTGGGACCGTCTGCTGGACCATGAGGCGATCCGGCTGTTTGTCGAGCGGGCTGTGTTCGCGTTGCCGACATTCAGCCTGACGGACCAGAATGGACCGGCCATCGCGCAGGTGTGCAGTCGGCTCGATGGCATGCCGCTGGCGATTGAGCTGGCCGCGGCGCGGGTGAAAGCGCTGCCTGTCGAGCGCATCGCCGCACGTTTGGACGACCGATTTCAGCTGTTGACGGGCGGCAGCCGTGCGGCGCTGCCCCGACATCAAACCCTCCGCGGGACGATGGACTGGAGTTACGACCTGCTCTCTGAGCAGGAACGAATGCTGTTCAGACGACTATCGGTCTTTGCCGGTGGATGGAGCCTCGAAGCGGCCGAGGCTGTCTGTTCAGGAGATGGCCTTGATCGGCACGAGATGCTGGACCTGTTGAGCCACCTCGTTGATAAGTCCCTGATCGCGGCAGAGGGCCAGAATGGGGACGTCCGCTACCGGCTTCTGGAAACGATCCGCCAGTACGCTCGGGTTCTGCTGACGGAGGCGAACGAGACCTCTCACGTGCAGAGACGACATCGCGACTTCTTCCTGGCTCTGGCGTCCGACGCCGAACCGGAGTTGATGGGGGCAGCGCAGGCCGTCTGGCTCAACCGCCTGGAAAGAGAACATGACAACCTCCGCGCGGCGCTGGAAGCGAGCAGGGACGATCGGGACTTCCCCGAGGCGACCTTCCGTCTCACCGGAGCACTCTGGTGGTTTTGGTTTGTGCGCGGATACTGGAATGAAGCGCGGAGATGGCTCGACTGGCTCGAGGCGGCGCTGATCGACGAGCTGCCCGCATCACCCGCGGCACGGGGAAAGGCAGCCTACGGGGCCGGGCTGATAGCCCATCGCTTCGGTGAATTCGAACGGGCAGAGGCGTTCAGTCAGGCCAGTCTTGCGTTGTCTCGCGAGATCGGAGACAAACGAGGCGTGGCATTCTCGCTGTTCGTCCTGGGGACCATCGCCGTGGACTTCTTGGCGTTCCGCATGACCGCCAGCGAACGGACGATGCGGGAATCCGCGCGGGCGGCAGATCTCCTCGAAGAGAGTCAAGCACTATTCCGTGAACTGAACCACACGTGGGGGTTAGCGAGAGCTCTCAACAGTCTCGGAGTGGTCGCGCAGAAACAAGGCGACGATGAACGAGCGGCGAGATCCTTTGAGGAGAGTATGGCGCTCTCCCGAGGCCTCCACGACAGATGGGGGGTCGCAAAGTCCTTGAACCGGTTGGGGGAATTGGCGCGAGCCCGCCAAGATCATCCCCAGGCCCGCGCGTATTACGATGAGGCCCTGGCGCTCTGCCGGGAATTAGGCGATAAGGCAGGGGCCGGCACGGTGTTGAGTAACCTCGGGTATGTCGAATTGCACGAAGGCAATCTCCCCCGCGCGGCCGAATTGTTTCGGGAGAGCCTTCAGATCTTCCGCGAGCTGGGATTTCGACGAATCATGGGGCTGGGGCTCGTCGGGTTGGCGGGATTAGCCAGGGCGCGGGGGCTTCCGGTGGATGCAGCAAAGATTCTCGCCGCGGCGAACGCCGTTCTGGAGAAGGAACCACACCTCGACACCACCGAAGCTCTCGAGGAAGCCTACTATCACCACGCCGTCGCCGCCGTGCGGGCCGACCTCGAGGGCTCCGCGTTTTCCTCGGCCTGGGCCGAGGGGAGGGCGATGTCGCTGGAGGAGGCGGTGGAGTTCGCACTCCGAGAAACGTAGAGGTACGCCGATGGCAACCACCCAACGTATCAACGAACTGATTCACGCCTATGCCGAGGGGCCCCGGCTCCTGGAGTCCACCGTGGCGGAGATCTCTGAAGACGAACGCCGCTTCAAGCCGGGCCCGGAGCATTGGAGCATCCACGAGAACGTCGTCCACGTGGCGGACTGCGATCTCGTGTTCGCGGAGCGGATCCGGCGTGTGCTGGCGGAGCCGGGCGCGCCCCTGATCGCGATCGACGAAAACCAGTGGGCGCGGGTCCTGGATTACCCGGCGCAGTCGTTCGAAGGGTCACTGGCCCTCCTGCGGGCCCTCCGGACAACCACGGCGGATATGCTCCGCCAGGCGCCGGTCGAGGCGTGGGCACAGACCGGGATGCACTCCGAAAAGGGTCCCCAGACGCTCGAGTGGATCGTCGGCTACGCCGCCGACCACGTCCACTATCATCTGCGCACCATTGCCAAGCGCCGCCGGCAGTATGCCGAGGTGCGCGAAGTACGCACGGCCCGCTGATCGAGCCCGGGAACACTGACACCGTGCGCCTCTCCTCTGCTCCCCCTCTGCCCAGGCGGCCGCTGGGGTCGACCGGGCTGCTCGTCACCCCGTTGTGCATCGGCTGCGCCTCCCTGGGCAGCATGCCGGAGACCTTCGGCTACACCGTCTCCGAGGAGCAGGCGCTCAGGACGCTGCGCGCGGCGTTTCGCGGTCCGATCAATTTCCTCGACACCGCCGCCGCCTACGGCGATGGGGAGAGTGAACGCCGAATCGGCTTGGCGTTGAAGGAGTTCGGGGGAGTCCCCCCCGGGTACGTCCTCTCCACCAAAGCCGACCGCGACCTGCGCACCGGCGACTTCAGCGGCGACCAGATCAAGCGGTCAGTAGAGCGCAGCCTGCGCCTCCTCGGGGTGGACCGGCTGCAGATCCTCTTCCTCCACGATCCCGAGCACACGACCTTTGAGCAGGTGATGGCGCCGGGCGGTCCGCTCGATGTGTTGCAGCGGTTCCAGCGCGAGGGGATGCTCGAGCACCTGGGGGTGGCGGGCGGGCCAATTGACTTGATGATCCGTTTCGTCGAGACGGGTGCGTTCGAAGCGGTCATCACGCACAACCGTTATACCGTGCTCAACCGCGCTGCCCAGCCGCTGATCGACGTCGCCAGCCGACACGGGGTCCCCCTCCTCAACGCCGCTCCCTATGGCGGCGGCATGCTGGCCAGGGGAGCGGAGGCATATGCGCGTTACGCGTATCAGGATGCGCCGCCCGAGGTGATGGAACGAGCGCGGGGCGCGGCCGCGGTCTGCCGGCGCTACGGCGTGCCGCTGCCGGCGGTCGCGTTGCAGTTCTCGCTCCGGGAGGCGCGGATCGTCTCGACCATCGTGGGCGTGAGTAGTCCGGAGCGGCTGTCTGAGACCCTGGCCCTGGCCAGGCTGCCTATCCCGGAGGAGATCTGGCCTGAACTGGACCAGTTCACCGCGTGGACGGAGGACCCAGAACCCGGAAAAGGCGGCCGATCACCTCGATAAGCGGCCGGCCGCGAGAAACCGCTCCACCTCTTCGCGACGCGGAGGGTCCGCACCGCTGCGCGTACAGTTGAGCGCGGCTGCCGCCAGGGCGAACCGCAGCGCATCCTCAAGCGCCGCGGGCTCGGCCGCTTCCAGCGTCTCGCGGGAGATCACGTGTCGCCCCGCCAGCTCCGAGAGCAGCCCCGCCGTGAAGGCGTCACCGGCCCCGACCGTGTCGACGACCTGGACGCGCGGGGCGGGCAGGTGTCGGCTGATTCGGCGCGACGCCGCATAACACCCATGCACACCTAGCGTGACGACCACCAGCGCCGGCCCCCGGTCGAGGATCTCCCGGGCGGCGTCCTCGCCCGAGTGGCCCCCCGCCAGCCAGTGCAGGTCCGCCGCGCTCACCTTGACCAGGTCGGCCGCGCGCAAGAGTCGGTCGATCAGGCCGCGGAAGGCCGGGGGATCCCGGACCTGGGCAGGCCGAATGTTGGGGTCAAATGAGAGGAGCGGTCCACCGCTCAGACGGTCGACCAGCCCGGCGATCGTCGACGCCGTGGGGTCGCGCAGCAGGCTGATTGACCCGAAATGTAAGACATGGCATCGCCCGATCTCCGCAGAGAGGTCCTCCGGATCAAGGAGCGTGTCCGCGGTGCCCTCCTGGTAGAAGGAAAACGCGGGGTCCCCGCGGTCCAGGGCGACAAAGGCCAGGGTGGTCGGCGCGTCGGAGCGAGAGAGGAAACGGGTGCCGATGTGCTCCTGCTTCAGGTGGCCCAGGAGAAGGCGACCGAAGAAGTCCGTCGACACCTTGGCCGCGAACTCCACCCGCGCGCCCAGGCGAGCCAGACCGACGGCCACGTTGAAGGGTGATCCGCCAGGATGCATCCGAAATCCCACCGTCCGGCGATCCTCGACGATGGGGGTGAAGTCGATCAGGATTTCCCCGATGGCGGTACACAGCGGGACCGTCACAGGTGTGCGGCGTCTTCCTCAAACGCCCGCGTCGCCTCCACCGTCGCCGCCACATCGGGGAGGGCCAAGAAGAGGTCTGGCGGCAGGGTGGCGCACGGCGCGCCCAGCGCCGCGAGCGTCTCGACGTCTTCGGGCGTCCGGACGCTGGCGACCAGCAGGCGCACCTTCATCTGCTGCGCCCGGGTGACCTCGAGCATCGCGGCGATGACCGCCTGAGGGTCCTGCCCCGCATCGCGCACCCGTCCCATGTAGATCGCGGCATACCGCGCGCCCACGGTCTCGGCCAGCACGACCTGTCGTGGCGCATAAACGGCCGTGACGGTGATCCCCACTCCCGCCGCCGCGAGGCGGATCCCCGCCGCGAATCCGTCGACCGTCGCCGGTACCTTCACCAGGACCCGGGCCGGATCGAGCTCGTGCAGCCATCGGCCGTCGCTGATCATGCCCTCCACCGCCGGTGCGAGGACCTGCAGGTGGATCTCCTGTCCCCCGGCATCCGCGACGGTTCGGACGAGGGCCGGGAGGTCGGCTCGGCGGAGTCCGGCCCGCCGGAGCAGCGTGGGATTGGTGGTGACGCCCGCAGCGTAGCCCGTGGACAGCGCCCGCTCAATCGCCGCGCGGTCGGCACTATCGACGTAGAGACGCATCACATCTCGCCCGCGACGATCTGGGTGATCTGCGTGGCGGCCTGCGCCAGGGCGGCGGCGACGCTGAGGCGCCCGGCGATCGCCCCCTGGAGCGACCGCCACAGCACATCCTCCATGTCCGGATATCGCGGGTGGGCGGGGGGGAAGAGGGCGGCAGCCGTGGTGTCCTCGAGCAGACTCCAGCGCCGCGCCTGGAGAGATCCGACCGGTGCCTCGCCCCGGACGCGGGCCAAGACGGCGGGGCGCGTGGGCAGGCTCCCCTGGCGCGCTTCCATCAGTTGGCTCTCTTCTGAGGTCAGAAATCGTAACAGGGCCATCGATGCCGGTCGGTCTCGCGCGCTCACGGGAATGGCAAACGTGTGCGAGCCGGCGTAGACGTGCCTGCCCGCGGGTCCCGCCGGGTAGAGCGCGACGTCGAACCTGTCCGCGACTGTGGACAAGCTGGGGTCGGTGTAGGTGTAGAATCCACCCGGCCAGTCTGTCGTCATGACCGCGTGCCCCTCCCGAAAACAGGCCGCCACCTCGTCATAATGCCACCGCGGAGTTTCCGGAGGGGCTGCGCCCCGCTGATACAGCTCCGCCAGGAAGCCGAGGGCCCACCGACCGGCGACATCAGTGAAGGCCGGCTCGAGGCGGTCGCTGAAGAGTCGTCCCCCCGCCATGGCCTGCAGCTCAAAGAAGTGACCGAAGAGTCCCGATTCCCGGCCTGGAAAGGTGAACCCGTACAGTTCCGGCCCGCGGCCAAAATGCAGGGCCACCTGCCGGAGCTCCTCCCACGTCCCCGGGACCCCCAGCCTTTGTCCACCCCGCGACGCAAATGTGGCTCGTTCGGCCGGATCCATCAGCAGGTCGGTCCGGTAGTAGAGCAATTTGACGTCGAGGTTGCGGGGGAGCCCATAGAGGAGCCCATCCATGCGGGCAAGCTGGAGCGGGCGGGGATGGAACCTGTCCAGTTCCTTGCCGTCCAGGTCCTCGTCCAGCGGCGTCAGCCATTGGCGTTGCGCCGGCGCATACTTCGTGTGGGTCGAGATGAGATCATACCGGGCGGCTCCGGCCTCGAATTCCTCCGCGAGGCGCGCGTTCAGGGCCGGGTGCGGCAGGCGGGCCGCCACCGTCACCTCCCACCCCGTCTGGCGCTCGAACTCCAGGAGCCGCTCGTAGAGCGGATCGTACATCGGTCCACCCACAAAGAGCGCGCGGAGCTGCTTTCCTGACACCGACCCGACCTCCTGTGCCGTCCGACAGATCGCCGGCTCCGTTCTGTTTCTACAGCGCGTGCGTCCCTTCATTTTCGTCGGAGTGCGCAGGTTGAGGGGTCACTCCACTCCAGAGGAGGACGCGCGCCTCCCGTGGCCCCGTCCACGGACACAGGAAAGGCTCAGAGGGATGAGGAATCCCGGGGGTGGATCCCAGAGGAGGCTATACAACCGTATTGAGTAGTGTGTGCGGACGGCCGAATCCGGCCGATGATGAGGAGGTGAGGACAGGTGAGGCGCAGTCTGGGGATCTTCCTCGCGCTGCTGCTCGCCGCAGCGTTGCTGCCAGTTCCCACTGTCACCGCCGCCCCCGGAGAGTTTGCCGGGGTCACGGTGAACGTGCTGACCTTCACCGGTCCGCAGATCGCCGAGCCGCTGCAGCGCCGCGGCCCTGCCTTTGGCCGTCTCACCGGGGCCAAGATCAATGTCATCACCGTGCCCTTTAGCGACCTCTACCAGAAGATTCTCACCGACCTGGCCACGGGCACCAACAGTTTCCACGCGTTTGTCTTTGCGCCCCAGTGGATGGCGGACTACGTCACCCCCGGCTACCTGGAGGATCTCACCCCACGGGTCAACGGCGACAAGGCGCTGCAGTGGAATGACATCGGGGCGTTCTTCCGCGACTTCAGCGCGACCTACGCCGGCCGCATCTACACCATTCCGCTGGACGGCGACTTTCAGATGGTCTACTACCGCACCGACGTCTTGAGGCGGCAGGGGCTGCAGCCGCCGCGGACCTGGGAGGACTACCTGCGGATCGCTCAGGCCACGCACAAGAAGGACCTCAACGGCGACGGCAGGGCCGACTTCGGGTCCTGCATTGCCAAAAAGCGCAACGCGCAGTCCTACTGGATGGTCTGGTCTGTGGCTGGGAACTTCCTGCAGGCCAAAGGCACCAGCGAAGGCTCGTTCTTCGACGTGGACACGATGAAACCGCTGGTCAACAACGACGCCTTTGCGGAGGCCCTGCGCATCTACGTCGAGACGGGGAAATACGGGCCCCCGGACGAGCTGAACTGGGACGTGGGAGATTCGCGGGGTGGCTTCACCTCGGGGCGCTGCGCGCTCACCCTGGACTGGGGCGACATCGGCACCCTGGCCATCGATCCGAAAACCTCCAAGGTGAAGGACAAGGTCGGGGCGGCTATCATCCCCGGGACGCGGCGGGTCCTGGACCGCAAGACCGGCAAGCTGGTCGGCTGCAGCAGCGCCACCTGCCCCCATGCCGTCGGCGGGATCAACCACGCGCCCTTCGCGGCGTTCGGCGGGTGGTCAGGAGGCATCAACAAGGCGGCGCCCGCGAAGGTCAAGGACGCGGCGTACGCGTTCCTCTCGTACATGAGCCAGCCCGCCCAGGCCAACGCGGACGTGACCATCGGCATCACGGGCTTCAACCCCTACCGTGCCTCACAGTTCAGGAACACCGCACTCTGGGTCAAGGCGGGCATGAGTCAAGCGGCAGCCCGCAACTACCTCGGGGCGATCGAAGCCAGCCTGCGGAGCCCCAACATGGTGCTGGACCTCCGCATCCCGCAGAACCAGCGGTATGAGCAGGTCGTCCTGGATACCGCGATCGCCAAACTCCTCGCCAAAGAGATCAACGTCCAGCAGGCGATGAAAGAGATCTTCGACGGGTGGGAGGCGATCACGAACGAACTCGGCCGCGACAAGCAGCTGGCAGCCTATCGGGCGACCCTGGGCGTGAAGCGCTAGGATCCCCGGGTAGGCGCTATGCTCAAGGTCCGTGCACGCAGCGGGGCAGGGCCGGTCGGTCCTGTCCCGCTGCTGCGCCTGGGACAGACCGGCACATGGATGGAGCGCCAAGCACGCTCCCTCTTCCTCATGCCGGCGGTGATCATGCTGCTCGCTCTCTCCATCTTCCCGCTGTGTGTGTCGCTCTATCTGTCCCTGACGCGATTTCAGTTCGTCCCCGGCGGGTTTCGGCTGCCGTTTGTGGGGCTGGCCAACTACCGGAAGCTGATTGTCGGCATCGAGCGCGAGCACTTTCTGGGGGCGCTGGCGGCTCTTTCGCCGGTGTTCTGGCTGATGTTTGCCTTTGTCGCCACAGGGCTGCTCGTATTCGTAATCCGTTCCCTGCGGGCGCCGTCCCCCTTCTTTCGAGGCCTGGCTGGTCGGGCGCTCTTCGCGGGGGTGGCGGGGTTGCTCGTCTGGATGCTGCTGCGGGCGCTCACCCCTGGGGGCCGGCCGGGCAGTCTCTTCACCACCCTGATCTACGTGATCGTCGGGATCGTCGTCCAGTACTGGCTGGGTCTCGCGCTGGCGTTCCTGGCCTCGCAAGACTTGGCGGGACGGCGCTTCTTCCGCGTCGTCTTTCTCCTGCCGATGATGATCACCCCCGTGGGTATCGCCTACACCTTCCGCATTCTCTTCGATCTGGGCAAGGGGCCATTCGCCCCCCTGTGGCAGAGTCTGGGCCTGGCCGAGGTTTCCTGGGTGAACTTTCCCTGGGGGGCGCGCGCCGCCGTGATGATCGGCGACATCTGGCAGTGGACCCCCTTCATGTTCATCGTGCTGCTGGCGGCCCTGGAAAGCCTGCCCGCGGAACTGCTCGAGGCGGCTCAGGTGGATGGGGCGAGCCGCTGGCAGATGTTCTGGAGGGTCATCTGGCCGCAGATCTTGCCCGTGACCTCGACCGTCATCCTGATCCGGCTGATTGAGGCCTTCAAGATCATCGACCTGCCCAACGTGCTGACCAACGGGGGTCCGGGGACGGCCACGGAATCACTGACCCTGCACGCGTTCATGGCCTGGCGGACGCTGGATATCGGCGGCTCGGCGGCGGTGGCCTATCTGCTGATGTTCCTCGTCACCTTCAGCGCGACGTCATACGTCAGCTTCGTGCACCGGCGTTTTGCGGAGTCCGTCTGACATGCAGCAGGTCCTCCCACTCCCGCGCCCCCGAACGGCCCGACGCCTCCGCTCGCCGTACTCGCCCTCGCCGTTCGGGGCGGTGCTCTCCTACCTCGTGCTCGGGTTTTGGGCCGTTGTGGTGTTGTTCCCGATCTTCTGGATCCTCGTCACCTCATTCAAACTGCCGATCCACGTCTTGGACGGTCCCGTCTACCTGCCATTCATTGACTTTCAACCCTCCGGCCACGCCTGGCAGTACATCTTCGTGGATCTCCGCAATGACACGCTGCGTCCCTTCATCAACACGGTGGTCGTCGCCCTCACCAGCTCGGTGCTGGCTCTGGCGTTGGGGACGGCCGCGGCTTATGGCTTGCTGCGTTTCCCCTACCGGCCGCGGCTGGGGGCGATCCTCCTCCTGCTGGGCGCGGCGGCGCTCGCCGCGGCGGCCATCGCGAGAGGCGTCCCCTGGGTGCCGGCAGTCCTGGCGGCGACGGCTCTCTTTCTCTTGTTCCGAAATCGGGCGGGGCAGCGAGTCGGCCGGTCCTTCGGCAACGATGACGTCGCCTTCTGGATGATCTCCCAACGAATCTTACCGCCGGTCGCGGTCGTCATCCCCATCTACGTGATGTTCCAGCGGCTGCACTTGTTGGACACGCACCTGGCCCTCATCATCACCTACATGACGGTCAATATGCCCATCGTCGTCTGGCTGATGCGAGATTACTTCCGGCAGATCTCGATCGAGTTGGAGGAGAGCGCCGCGCTCGACGGGGCGTCGCCGTTCCGCATCTTCCTCTCGATCGTCCTGCCGCTCTCGACGCCGGGGCTCGTGGCCACCTTTCTGCTGGTCCTGGTGTTCTCGTGGAACGAGTATCTGCTGGCCCTGTTCCTCACCAGCGCGAACGCGCAGACCCTCCCCCTCAGCATCGCGGCGCAGAACGCCACCCGGGGGCCGCAATGGTGGTACATGTCGGTCCTGATCCTGATCCTGATCACTCCCGTGATCGCGGTGGCGATTGCCCTGGAGCGGTACATCGCGCGCGGCCTCCTCGTCGGGGCGATCAAAGGGTAGCGGGGCAAGGGGGAGAGGCCGATGGCCAAGGTGGGTATCCTGACATTCTCCGACGGCCGGCGCTACGCGCACCAGCCGCAGATCGAGGAGAACCAGCGGTTTGAGGCCCGCCTGCGGGCGGCGCTCTCCGAGGGCGGCTTCGAGGTGGCCACCGGCGAGATCGTCTGGAGCAACGCGCTGGCCCGCTCGGAAGCGGAGAAGGTGAGCCGGGCCGGTGCCGACTGCACGATCTTCAACTACGCCGTCTGGGCGTTCCCGCAGTTCACCGTGCTGGCCTCCCGCTTCGCGCCCGGTCCCTTCCTCCTCTTCGGCCAGGTGAATCCGGCGAAGCCGGGGATGGTGGCCGTCCTCGCCGCCGCCGGCGCGCTCGACCAGATCGGTGTGCCCTCCGTCCGGATCTTTGGCGAGATTGAGGAGCCTTCCGTCCTCCGGCGCGTGAGCGCGTTCGTCCGCGGGGCGTATGCGGCGCGAGCGCTGCGGGGCGAAACCTACGGTCTCTTCGGCGGCCGCTCCATCGGCATCAACACCGCCGTCGCCAACACCGATCAGTGGGCGAAGCAGTTTGGCGTGGACGTTGAACACATCGACCAGTGGGAGATCGTTCGCCGCAGCGAGGCGGTGCCGGCGGACCGCCGGCGGGCGGGCCGCGAGTGGCTGGAGCGCCGCGTGGCGAAGGTGCACTACGATGGCCGCCTACTCACCCCCGAGAAGCTGGAGCTGCAGATCGCCAGCTACCATGCGGTGCGCGAGATCATCGCCGAGCGCGGGCTGGACTTCCTGGGGATCAAAGCGCAGCCTGAGCTGACCGAGCATTTTGCGACGATGGACATCACCGAGGCGTTCCTCAACGATCCGTATGACTGGGAGGGGCCGCACCCGCCGATCGTCTGTGCCACCGAGGCAGACATGGACGCGGCCCTGACCATGGAGATCTTCAAACATCTCAGCGGGACGCCGGTGCTCTTCGCCGACGTGCGCCACTACTTTGCCGACCTCGACCTCTTCGATCTGGTCAATTCGGGTCAGCACGCGACGTACTTTGCCGGGAAGAGCTTCGACCCGGAGGTGAACCTCCCAAAGGTGGAGCTGCACCCGGAGGGCTTCTACTTCCCGGCGGGGGGCGCGTCCGTCTTCCACATCGCTCATCCGGGGGAGGTGACGCTCGCCCGGCTCTCCCGGGAGGACGGCGCCTACCGGATGCATATCGTCCGCGGCGAGTTTGTCCGCTTGGCCCCCCAACAGGAACGGGATCTCGTGGCGGCGGTGCAGCCGAACTGGCCGCACGCCTTCACCCGCCTGGCCTGTCCCGCGGACGCGTTTCTGCAGTCCTTCCCCGCCAACCACATTCACGGCGTCTACGGCGACTACGTGCCCGAGCTGCTGCAGGTCTGCCAGATCCTGAAGGTCCGGCCGGTGTTGCTGGAGGGCTAACGTGGCGCGCCTGGCGGTGGGGCTGGATTTTGGCACAGAGTCCGCCCGCATGGTCCTCATGGATGTAGAGACGGGGCGGGAAGGAGGCGAGGCCGTCCACCCCTATCGCCACGGCGTCCTGGTGCGCGCCTTGCCGGACGGGACGCCGCTGCCGCCGGATTGGGCGCTGCAGCATCCGGGCGATTACCTCGAGGCCACAGAGAGCCTCCTGTGGCAGGCCGCGGCAGCCGCTGGTGATCACACCATTGTCGGTATCGGTCTCGACTTCACCTCCTGTACGGTGCTCCCCGTGACGGAAGAGGGTACGCCGCTGTGCCTTTTGCCGGACTACGCCGGGGAGCCCCACGCGTGGGTGAAGCTTTGGAAACACCACGGGGCCCAACGCCAAGCCGATCGCCTGAATGCGCTGCGGCCGGCGTTTCTCGACCTCTACGGCGGGCGGACCTCCTCGGAGTGGCTACACGCGAAGGCCCTCCAGATCCTGGAGGAGGCGCCCACGCTGTTCGCGGCGTGCGAGCGGTTCATCGAGGCGGGCGACTGGATCGTCTGGCAGCTCACCGGAGAGGAGGTACGGTCGATCTGCCAGGCCGGCTACAAGGCCCACTGGCAGCCCGACGCTGGCTATCCGGGGGCCGCCTTGCTGGCGTCGCTGCACCCGGACTTTCCCGCGCTGCTGGAGAAGCTCGCCGAACCGCATCCGGTAGGCACCCGCGCGGGGGGACTCACCCCCCCCTGGGCCGAGCGCACCGGACTGCCCGCCGGCCTGCCGGTCGCGGTGGCCCTGATCGACGCGCACGCGGCCATTCCGGGCCTCGGTGTGGGTGAGCCAGGGAAGCTCGTGATGGTCATGGGAACCTCCACGGTGCACCTCCTGCTCTCGCGGTACAAAGCGGCGATCGCGGGTATCTCCGGGGTGGTGGGGGAGAGCGTTCTGCCCGGCCTGTATGCCTATGAGGCGGGACAGGCCGCCACTGGGGACGCGGTGGAGTGGTGGGTGGGCACATTGGCCTGGGCGGCGGGCGGACGGACCGACGGCGTGTTCTCGGCGCTGGAGCGAGAGGCGGCGGCCATCCCTCCGGGGGCGGCGGGGTTGCTCGCGCTGGACTGGTGGAACGGCAGCCGCACGCCGCTGGTAAACGCTGACCTGTCGGCCCTGCTCGCGGGGCTGACCGTCACGTCGCGGCCCCCGGAGATCTTCCGCGCGATCGTCGAGGCTACCGCCCTAGGGACGCGGCAGGTCATCGAAGTCTTTGAGGCCGGGGAGGGCGTGGAGCGGGTCACCGAACTGCGGACCTGCGGCGGCCTCACCCGCAGTGCACTGGTGATGCAGATCTATGCCGACGCGACCGGTCGCACCCTCCACGCGTCTTCCACCCCGCAAGCCTCTGCGCGGGGGGCCGCAGTGTATGGAGCCCTGGCGGCGGGCGCCGAGGGCGGGGGGTTTGACGACCCCACAGAGGCGCTGCAGTACATGGGCGTGCGCGACTTTCGGGAGTTCCGGCCTGACCCGACCGCGCGAGTTCGGTATGATCTGCTCTACACCCTGTACCGCGAGCTCCACCGGCACTTTGGGGAGGGCGGCACGTCGCTGCTGCGGCGGCTGAAGGACCTCCGCGCAGCAGCACTCGCAGTGTGAAGGAGGACTCCATGGCTGAACGGCCAGATCTGCTCGAGCTCTACCGGATGATGGTGCGGATCCGTCGCGTGGAAGAGCGGCTGGAAGAGCTGTTCCGCAGTGGAGACGCCTACGGATCGCTGCATCTGTGCATCGGTCAGGAGGCGACCGCCACGGGGGCGTGTGCTGCCCTCCGCTCGGACGACTACGTGACCTGCACCTACCGGGGGCACGGGGCCGTGCTGGCCAAAGGCGTGCCGGTCGGCGCGGTGCTGGCGGAACTGCTCGGCCGGGAGACGGGCTGCTGCCGGGGCCGCAGCGGTTCAATGCTGCTCACCGACCTGAGCCGCGGCCTCCTCTTCTCGACCGGGATCGTTGCCGGAGGAATCCCCATCGCGGTGGGGGCGGCGCTCAGCGCTCGGCTGTCCGGCAGCGACCGCGTCGCGCTGACATTTTTCGGCGACGGCGCGACGAACCAGGGTGTCTTCCATGAGGCCCTCAACATGGCCGGGCTCTGGAAGACGCCCTGCATCCTCTTTTGCGAGAACAATCAGTACGCGGAGATGACCCCGATCCGCGAGGAAACCAGTATCGAGCGGCTGGTCGACCGCGGCGCCGCGTATCGCATCCCCGGGGTGGTCGTGGACGGCAACGACGTAGAGGCCGTCTACGAGGTGACGGGCGAGGCCGTGGCGCGCGCCCGCGCGGGAGATGGCCCCACCCTCATCGAGGCCACGACCTACCGGCTCACCGGCCACATGTTCGGGGACACGCAGCCTTACCGCTCGCGCGAAGAGGTGGACTCGTGGCGGGCCCGCGATCCCCTCCTTGTCGCCCGGTCCCGTCTCCAGGAACGTGGCGTGGGCGCCGATACAGTGACGCGCATCGACGGAGAAGTCGAGGCGGAGATCAACGCCGCCCTCGAGGCGGCCCGAGCGGCCCCCGAGCCTCGAGCAGAGGAGGCGACGCACTATGTCTACGCCTAGGGCGGCGGTCGTCACTGCGGCCGGAGAACGGGTCCTCACCTTTGCCCAGGCGTTGAACGAAGCCCTGCGGGAAGAGATGGCTCGAGATTCTCGCGTCGTGCTGCTGGGCGAGGACATCGGCGAGTACGGCGGCGTTTTTACGGTGACGCGCGGCCTGTTCGCGGAGTTCGGCCGCGATCGGGTGATCGATACCCCCATTTCGGAGGGGGGATTCGTGGGGGCGGCATTGGGTCTGGCTCTCACCGGGTACCGCCCCGTAGTGGAGATCATGTTCACGGACTTCGTCTTCGTCGCCAGCGATCAATTGTTCAACCACGTGGGCAAGGCGCGGTATATTTCCGGCGGCCAGCGCACGGTGCCGCTCGTCGTGCGCACCCAGCAGGGCTCGAGCGGCGGGAAGGCGGCCCAGCACTCGCAGTCCTTGGAAGCGCTCTTCTGCCACGTCCCCGGGTGGAAGGTCGTCGCCCCCTCCACGCCGGGAGATGCGAAAGGATTGCTCCAGGCCGCCATCCGCGACGATAACCCCGTGGCGTTTCTGGAACACAAGGCGTTGTACTTCACGAAAGGCGTCGTACCAGATGGGGACTCGGTCGTCCCGCTAGGGAAGGCGTGGGTCGCCCGCCCGGGGGACGATGTCACGTTGATCAGCTATTCCAAGGCGATGGAACTGGCGCTGGCGGCGGCGGAGGTGCTGGCGGCAGAGGAGGTCCAAGCGGAGGTCATCGACCTGCGGACTCTCAAACCGCTCGACCTGGACACGCTCCTGGCCTCGGTCAGAAAAACCAACCGCGCCGTCGTTGTGCACGAAGCCCACCGCGTCTGCGGGTTCGGTGCGGAGCTGGTCGCCGCGATCCAGGAAGCGGCCTTCTTCGAGCTTGAAGCCCCAATCCAGCGTGTCGCCGCACAGGACGCGCCTATTCCTTACAGCCGGAATCTGGAGCGGGCGGTGCTGCCCCAGGTGGAGGACGTCGTGGCCGCGGCCCACCGCGCACTGGATCGAAAGCAGTGATGCTGGCTGGCCTCTGGCATTTCAGCTTTACCGTCGGTGACCTGCAGCGATCGCTGGCCTTCTACCGGGACCATCTCGGGCTGGAGGTGATCCACAGCCAGCAGCAGGCCAATGAATACACCCGCCGGCTCGTGGGGTACCCGGACGCGAACCTGCGCGTGGCCATGCTGCGCATCCCCGGCGCGCCGGTGGGGCCGTCGGGACACCACCTCGAACTCGTTGAGTACGTCACACCGCGAGGAAAGCCGGCCGACGTCGCGACGAAAAACCCGGGCGCCTCCCATCTCGCCTTCATCGTGCGCGACATCCAAGCAACGTACCGGCGGTTGAAAGACGCCGGCGTGACCTTTCGTTCGGAGCCCGTGGCGATAACCGAAGGGCGGCACCGCGGCGGCTACACGGTGTACTTCCTGGACCCTGACGGGATCACATTGGAACTCCATCAGCCACCGCCGCATTTCTGGGAGAGCGGGGGGTCATAAGGAGACAGGTCGCAGACCCGCAGAAGGGCCAGCCATGGAACGGAGACTCGAGGGGAAGATCGCCATCGTCACCGGCGCCGGCCAGGGCATTGGCGAAGGGATCGCCCTCCGGCTGGCGCAGGAAGGCGCTGCCGTCGTCGCCGCTGAACACAATCCGGAGACGGCCAGAGCCACGGCGGCCCGGATTCAGTCCCTGGGAGTGCGGGCCATGGCCTATCCCGTCGATGTCTCCGCCGGCGACGCAGTTCGCCGGATGGTGCGGGATGTCGTCGAGGCCTTCGGCCGCATCGACATCCTGGTCAACAACGCCGGGGTCATGCAGACCAAGCCACTGCTGGATCTGACCGAGGAAGACTGGGACCGCATCACCGCCGTCAACCAGCGCGGACTCTTCTTCTGCCTCCAAACCGCGGCGGCGCAGATGATCGCTCAGCTGCCTGAGGCGGTCAAGGCCGCAGGCCGGGCGGAGCGGAGCCACGGCAAGATCGTCAACCTCTCGTCCATTTCCGGCCGGCGCGGCCGGCCCCTCGCCGCGCATTACGCGGCCAGCAAGGCGGCGGTGATCAGCCTGACGCAGTCGGCGGCCCTCGCCCTGGGACCGTACAACGTGAACGTCAACGCCATCTGCCCCGGCGTGGTGCCGACCCCGATGTGGGAGCAGATCGACCTCGACCGGGGCCGCCTCTTCGGACTGCGGCCGGGGGAGGCGATGGCCTCGTTCATCGATACCATCCCTTTGAAACGGGCGGGCACGCGCGAGGACATCGCCGCTGCGGTAGCGTTCTTCTGCTCGCCCGACGCCGACTACATCACGGGGCAAACGCTCAACGTCGACGGCGGATTCGAGATGAACTAGTCTGGCCAGATGAAGACACTCTTCCACGGCGGCACGGTCATCAATGCCGACGAGACGATCGCCGCGGATCTCCTCGTGGAGGAGGAGCGCATTGTCGCCGTCGGGAGGGATCTCCGCGCCGGCGGGGCCGGGGTCGTCGACGCGGCGGGACTCCTCCTCTTGCCCGGCGGCATCGACGTACACACCCATCTGGACATGCCGCTGGAGGTGGCGGGGCAGTCCATCGCCACCGCGGACGATTTCTCCACGGGCCAGGTGGCGGCGGCCTTCGGCGGCACCACCGCGCACCTGGACTTCGCGATCCAACCCAAGGGCGCCAGCCTGCGCGAAACCCTCGACCTCTGGCGGGGCCGGGCGGCGGGGAAAGCGGTCATCGACTACGGCTTTCACATGACCATCGCCGACCCGCGGCCCGAGGTGCTGCGGGAGATCGCCGAACTGCCGGGGTGGGGGATCAACACCGTCAAGGTCCTGATGGCGTACAAGGGCCGCCTGCAGGTGGACGATGCCACGCTGTTTGCGGTCTTCCGGGAGGCGGCTCGGGCGGGCGTGCTGACGATGGTGCACTGTGAGAACGGGGACGTCATCGACATCCTCATCCGGGAGGCCGTGGCGGCCGGGAACCTGGCGCCGCGCTTCCACCCGTTGACCCGGCCGGCCGTGCTGGAGGGGGAGGCGACCGGGCGCGCGATCGCGCTGGCTGCGGTGGCGGGCGCGCCGGTCTATATCGTGCACCTGACCTGCGATCTGGCCCTGCGGCAGGTCCGCGCCGCCCAGGCGCGCGGCGAGCGGGTGTGGGCGGAAACGTGCATCCAATACTTCTTCTTCACCGCGGACGACCTGGACCGGCCGGGATTCGAAGGCGCCAAGTTCGTCTGCTCCCCGCCCTTCCGCACGCGGGAGGACCAGGAGGCCCTGTGGGCAGGGGTGCGCGACGGCGCCTTGTCGGCCGTCTCGACGGACCACGCCCCTTTCGCTTTTGGCACGCAGAAGGCGATCGGCCGCGAGGATTTCACGCTCATCCCCAACGGCGTCCCCGCCATCGAAGACCGGCTGCTGATGCTGCATCACGCCGGCGTGAACGGGGAGCGGATCTCGCTGAATCGATTCGTCGAACTGGTATCCACCAATCCCGCTCGGCTCTTTGGCCTCTACCCGCGCAAGGGCGCGCTGGCGGAGGGGTCGGACGCGGACATCGTCCTCTGGGACCCGCGCCGGGAGCGCACCCTCAGCGCGCGCACCCACCACATGCGCGTCGACTACAATCTTTTTGAAGGCACGGTGGTCCGCGGCGCGCCGGTCGGCCTCTGGCTGCGCGGCCGCCAGATCATCGACGGGGAGCGGTTCCTCGGCGAGGCGGGATCCGGCCGCTACCTGCAGCGGGGCCGGTTCCAGCCGTAAGGGAGAACGCGCATGCGCCGGCTGGGTCTCGAACGGGACATCGTCGATCGGCGGCCGTACGACCACGCGGTGCAGCGGTTCCGGGAGAACCGCATCGCCCTCCCGAGGTTCGCCGACCTGGCCGACCCCACGCGTCTTCCGGCGGGCGCGCGCGCGGCGCTGGCGGGCGCCGATCCCGACGGACCGCACCCGCTGAACCTCTTTCGCGTCCACTGGTACAACGGCACCGGCCGGCGGGGGGCGGTCCCACTCCCTGACCACATCGTGCTGCCGAAGGCGCTTACCGGCGTGGATGCGCGTATCGTCGTCGCCCTGGGCGACCGCTTTCCGATGATCCGCGCGCACAAAGTCCTGGCCGCCTACGGCTGCCTGGCGCCGCGCATCATCACGGGGCAGTTCGACCCCACGGCGCACCGGGCGGTCTGGCCGTCTACGGGGAACTACGCTCGCGGGGGAGTCGCCATCTCGCGCATCATGGGCTGCCGCGGCATCGCCGTCCTCCCCGAAGGGATGAGCCGCGAGCGCTTCGCCTGGCTGGAACGGTGGGTGGCCGAGCCGGACGACATCATCCGCACGCCGGGGGGGGAGAGCAATGTCAAAGAGATCTACGACAAGTGCAAGGAGCTGGGCCGCGACTCCCAGAACGTCATCTTCAACCAGTTCTCCGAATTCGGAAATCACCTGGTGCACTATCTAGTCACGGGCCGGGCGCTGGGACAGCTCTTTGACGCCCTCCACTCCGCCGAGCCTACCCTGCGCCTGTCCGCCTTCGTCTCCGCGTCCGGCTCGGCCGGCACGCTGGGCGCGGGCGACTACCTGAAGGAGCAGTATGGGGCGCGGATTGTCGCGGTGGAAGCCCTGGAGTGCCCGACGATGCTCTACAACGGGTTCGGCGAGCACAACATCCAGGGCATCGGCGACAAGCACATTCCGCTGATCCACAATGTGATGAACACCGACGTCGTCACCGCGATCTCCGACCGGAGCACCGACCGCCTGGACGTCCTCTTCAACAGCGGGGCGGGACGGGAGTACCTGCGGCGGCGCCGTGGAGGGTCCCCGGAACTCCTCGATCTGCTGCCGGCCCTGGGGCTCTCCAGCATCTGCAACGTCCTGGCGGCGATCAAGACGGCCAAGTACTACGGCCTGGGGCCGGAGGACGTTGTCATGACCGTCGCTACCGACGGGGCGGCCATGTACGGCAGCGAGCGAGAGAAAGCGCTACGCAAGTTCTTCCCCGACGGCTTCGATGAGGTCGCCGCGGGGGAGACCTTCACCGAATGTGTGCTCAGCGCCGATACCGATCACCTGCGGGAGTGCTCGCAGATGGAGCGAGCGCGCATCTTCAACCTGGGGTATTTCACCTGGGTCGAGCAGCAGGGCGTCCCGCTGGAGGAATTCGAGTCGCGCCGCGAGCAGCGCTTCTGGACCGAGATGCGGCAGATCCTGCCCCTCTGGGACCAGATGATCGAGGAGTTCAACGGGCGGACCGGAGCGGCCGGGGCGCGGTGACCGGCCTGCCGTCGTCGATCGTCTGCGCGGGATGCGGCTGGAGCCCTCCGCCGGAGGAGCCCTATCCTTTCCGCTGCGCCAACGCGGCGCGCGACGACGACACCGACCACGTCCTGACCGTCGTCCTGGATCACGCGCGCCTGCTATTTCCCCGCGGCACCGAGTCCAACCCCTTCCTGCGCTTCCGCACGCTCTTGCATTCCTACCATCTCGCGCGGGCCGGCGGGCTCGGCGACGCGGAGTACGTCGCCCTCGTCGAACGGTTGGACCGGGCGGTCGCGCAGGTCGACGGTGGGGGATTCACCGTCACGCCGCTGGGAAGGCAGCAGGCCCTCAGCGATCGATTGGGGTTTGCCGCGCCGGGCGGGATCTGGGTGAAAGACGAAACCGGCAATGTCTCCGGCTCGCACAAAGGCCGTCACCTGATGGGTCTGCTCATCCACTTGGAGGTGGTGGAGCGCCTGAGGCTGGTCCGAGGCGACGGGGCCGCTCCCGACCTAGCCATCGCCTCCTGCGGGAACGCGGCACTGGCCGCCGCGGTGGTGGCGCGCGCGGCGGAGCGGCCCCTGCGTGTCTTCATCCCCACGACGGCCGATCCCGTGGTCGTGGCCCGTCTGGAGCGGTTGGGGGCCCTGCTCACCGTCGCCCCCCGCGCCGACGGCGTCCCCGGCGATCCGACCTTCCATCGCCTGCGGGAGGCCGTGCGGGATGGCGCCCTGCCCTTCACCTGCCAGGGTAACTACAATGGCCTGACGATCGAAGGCGGCAAGACGCTCGGCTACGAGATGATTGGGCAGATGGCTGAAGAGGGCGACCGCATGGACCGTCTCTTCATCCAGGTCGGTGGAGGGGCCCTGGCCAGCGCGGTCACGCAGGCGTTCGCGGACGGGGTCCGGCTGGGCGCGCTCGCGGCGCTGCCGCGGATGCACCCGGTGCAGACCGAGGGCGCCTTCCCCCTGAAACGCGCGTACGACAGGCTGATCGCTCGGGCGGGGGCTTCCGGCTCGCCCCAGGACACCCTCCGCTATGCGGCCACCCATCGCTCCGAGTTCATGTGGCCGTGGGAATCGGAACCGCGCAGCGTTGCCGGTGGAATTCTGGACGATGAAACCTATGACTGGATGGCGGTGGCGCACGGCATGCTCGACGCGGGCGGGTCGCCGATCGTCGTCTCCGAGGAGACGCTGATCGAGGCCAACCGGTTGGCCAGGGAGCTGACGGGGATTCCTGCCGACCCTACCGGGTCGGCGGGGCTGGCTGGGCTGATCCAACTGCGCCGGGCGGGCGGGCTGGACGCGCACGAGCGGATGGCCGTATTGTTCACCGGTGTACAGCGCTGAGGCACCCGGCGCACGGAGGAGGGTCTCATGCGGAGCTTCTTAGGTCGGGACATTCTCTCGCTCAAAGACTTCGAGCGGGAGGAGTATTTCAAGGTGTTTCAGGTCTGCGACGAGCTCGTCCCTGCCGCGCGGGACCGCCGGAACGGAGATCTGCTCAGAGAGAAGACTCTGGTCACGGCCTTCTACCAGCCCAGCACGCGCACGCGGCTGGCCACCGAAGCGGCGATGCACCGGCTGGGGGGGCGCGTTCTGGGATTCTCTGACGTGAAGATGACGCGCGCCGGCGACTTCTACCAGGAGTCGATCAAGGACACGATGCACATGCTGGAGTACTACGGCGACGTCATCGCCATCCGCCACTTCCAGCAGGGCGCCCCCGCGGAGGCGGCGCGCTGGTCGTCGGTGCCGATCATCAACTGCGGCGACGGCTGGGGGGAGCACCCGACGCAGGTCCTCACCGACCTCTACACGATCTGGAAGGAATTGGGCACCCTGGACGGGCTGAAGGTCCTCTGCGTCGGTGACATGCGCATGCGCACCATGCACTCCATCCTCTATGCGATGTCGCAGTTCGAGATGGAGGCCTTCGTGGTTTCCCCGCCCGAGATGTCGCTGCTCGCTGAATTCAAGGCGGAGCTGGGCCAGCGCAACGCGCGGTACCGGGAGGTGGACGCGGTCGCGGACGTGATCGCGCAGGCGGACGTCATCTACATGGAGCCCGTCGTCCAGCCCGACTACACGAAGTCGCGGGACGAGCGCAGCGGAGACGTGGGAATGACCCCGCCGGCCTACAAGATTACCCGGCAGCTGCTGGAGGAACGCGGCAAGCGCGAGGCGATCGTCCTGCACTCGCTCCCCCGGATGGACGAACTCCCCGTCGAGGTGGACGATACGCCTCACGCCCGCTACTGGATCGAAGCCTTCAACGGGGTCGTCATGCGGATGGCGCTGCTGGCGCTCGTCCTGGGGGCGATGGAGTAACCGATGCAGACCCACCTGCGGGGGCGGGACCTGATCAGTCTGTCAGACTGGAGCAGAGAGGAGATCGACTCGGTCCTGCAGGTGGCCATCGAGTTGAAGCGGCAGCGGGCGGTCGGGCAGTCCCACCCGCTCCTGCGGGACAAGGTCCTGGCGATGCTCTTCTTCTTCGCCAGCACGCGCACGCGGGCGTCCTTCGAAGCGGGGATGGCGCAGTTGGGCGGGCACGCCCAGTTCATTGAAAGCCGGACGACGCAGATCGCCCACGGGGATACCGCGAAAGAGATCGGCGAGATCCTGGGCCGCTACAACGATGGGATCGCCATCCGCAACGTGGATTGGGGCATCGGCAACGCCTACATGCGCGACGTCGCGGCGGCCAGCCGTGTGCCCGTGCTGAACATGCAGTGCGAGATCTACCATCCCTTCCAGGCCCTCGCCGACCTGCTGACGATCTTCGAAAAGAAGGGCAACCCGCGGGGCCAGACGATCACGGTGTCGTGGGCCTACGCCGCCAGCTACCAGAAGCCGATCAGCGTCCCCCAGGACCTCATCCTGCTCATGCCCCGGTACGGGATGAACGTGCGACTGGTCCACCCCCCAGGCTTCCAGCTCATGCCGGACCTCGTGGCGCAGGCGCAGGAGAACGCCCGGCGCGCCGGAGCGGCCTTTGAGATCCTCGACGGCTTTGACGCCGGCTTTCGTGACAGCGACGTCGTCTACGCGAAGTCCTGGGGCGCGCTGCTGACGGCGAAGAGCGACGCCGAAGGCGCCGAGCGTTCCGCTAAGTACACGGACTGGATCACCGACGAGCGCCGCATGAAACTCGCCCGAGCAGATGCGATCTACATGCACCCGCTGCCGGCCGACCGCAATATTGAGGTGGCCGATGAGGTCATCGACGGGCCGCAGTCGGCGGTCTACGATGAGGCCGAGAACCGCCTGCACGTGCAGAAGGCGGTGATGGCGCTGACGATGTTCTGAGCTCTCGGGCTACGGCTTTGTGGCGGTGACGATGTGCGCTGGAGAATCAAACACGGCCGTTCCGTCTGCGGCGACGTAGGCGCTGAGGGCCTCCTCCGCTTCGGCGAGGATGGGCTCGATTTGTTCCTCGGTCAGGACAACACCGGTCAGCGGTAACCAGCCCCTGACGTCGGCCTCCACCATCGAACGAATGCTGGGAAACCGTCCCAGGCCGGGGGTGGTCGTGATGTCTGCCGCCGCCATCCCGGCGCTGCTGAAGAGGCTGGCCAGCAACTGCCGATCACCCAGCACAAAGGGCGCCCGCAGCGGGTCAGCCGCGCGCGGACCGGCGTGTCGCTGGATGATGTCGATCTCTATCGCGTACGCTGGGATCTGTTCCAGCGCATCCCACACGGCGACCGCCAGACGGCCTCCGGGAACCAGGACACGCTCCATCTCCTGGAGCGCCTGTCGTCGATCGGTAAAGAACATCAGGCCGAACTGGCAGACCGCCGCGTCGAAGGATTGAGCGGCGTACGGTAACGACTCTGCCCGCCCCTGGCGCCACTCGATCCCGGGAGCGAGTCGCGCGGCGACCGTCAACATACCGGGGTTGCGGTCCAGACCAGCGACGAAACCGGTCGGCCCTACGCGTGCGGCGGCCGTGCGAGCCAAGATCCCAGTGCCGCACGCGACGTCCAAGACCCGCTGACCGGGTTGGATGTGGGCAGCGTCGACCATGCGCACCGCCCACTCCTGGAACACCGCCGGAACGAAGAACTCCTCGTATGCGGTCGCCGCGGCGATCTGGGCTTGAAGATCAGCGCCCATCATTTCTGCCATTATAGTGGAGCGGGGAGCGGGAGTGCTGGTGCTGGAGGGGCCGGGGACGCGCCCGACGAACTCAGCCACAGAATCAGAGACGCGTGACGACGATGGAGTTTCTGCTCAACGGTCGGCCGGTTTCCGTCGAAGCCCGGGACGGCGAAAGCCTCCTCGAGGTGCTGCGGGAGCGCTGCGGCCTGACCTCGATGAAGGACGGCTGCGCGCCGGAGGGGTCCTGCGGGGCGTGCACTGTGATGGTCGATGGCCGGGCGGCGGTCTCCTGCGCCCAGCCGGCCGGCCGTGTCGCCGGCAGGTCGGTGACCACGTTGGAGGGACTCACCTCCGAGCGCCGCGACCAATGGGCCGATTGCTTCGTCGCCGCCGGAGCCTCCCAGTGCGGCTTCTGCTCCCCAGGCATCGTCATGAAGACGGAAGCCTTGCTGGAGCGCAATCCGTCGCCCTCCCGCGAGGAGGTCACCCGCGCGCTTGCCGGCAACCTCTGCCGCTGCACCGGGTACGTCAAGATCATCGACGCGGTTGAGCACGCGGCCTCTGCCCGGCGGGGGGAGCCCGTCCCGCAGCCGGACTGGAGCGGACGGGTAGGATCCCGCACCGGGCGGTATCAGGGGCGCGAACTTGCCCTGGGCACGAAGCCGTACGTGAACGACATGCGCGTCCCGGGGATGCTGCACGGCGCGATCCGGTTTTCCGACCACCCCCGCGCGCGGATCGCGCGGATCGATGCGACCAAGGCGAGCACGCATCCCGGCGTCGTCACCGTGGCCACCTGGAACGACGTTCCGGGCGAGCGCACGCAGGGGCTGATCACCCGGGACTGGCGGCAGTTCGTCGCCGAGGGCGAGAGCACGAACTATGTGGGCGACGTCCTCGCCGCCGTGGCGGCGACCAGCCGGACGGCCGCGCGGGAGGCGGCCGCGCTCATCGACGTCGAGTACGCCGTCCTCGAGCCGCTCACCGACCCGCTGGCCGCGATGGCGCCCGGCGCGCCGGAAATCCACGAGGGCGGCAACATCCTCTCCGTGTCAACGGTGCGGCGCGGAGACGCGGCCGCGGCTCTGGCCGGCGCCGCGCACGTCGTGACCGAGACCTTTCGCACCCAATTCGTCGAACACGCCTTCCTCGAACCGGAGTCCGCCCTCGCCGTCCCCGAAGAGGGCGGCCTGCACGTCTACTCTCAGGGACAGGGCGTCTGGGACGATCGGAAGCAAATCGCCTCGTTCATGGCGCTGCCCGTCGAACGGGTGCGCGTCACCCAGGTCAGCAACGGGGGGGCGTTTGGAGCGAAGGAAGACCTCAACGTGCAGACCCACGCCGCCCTGCTTGCCCAGATGAGCGGCCGGCCCGTCTTGATCACGCTGTCCCGGAAAGAAAGCATCCGCTTCCACACCAAGCGTCACCCCTTGACGATGACCTACACCGTGGGCTGTGACGCCGAGGGCCATCTCGTCGCGGTGCGCGCCCGCATCGTCGGCGACACCGGCGGCTACGCCAGCGTCGGCGACAAAGTGCTCGAGCGCGCGGCCGGACACGCCTGCGGCCCCTACAAGGTGCCCAACGTGGACGTGGAATCCACCGCCGTCTACACTAACAACCCGGTGTCGGGGGCGATGCGCGGCTTCGGGGTGCACCAGGTGAACTTCGCCCTGGAGTCGATCCTGAATCTGCTGGCCCAACGCGTGGGCATCGACGCCTGGGAGATCCGCTGGCGCAACGCGCTGGAGACGGGCGACATCTTCGCCACCGGGCAGAAGCTGGGCCCCGGCGTCGGCCTGAAGAAGACGCTGCTGGCGGTGCGCGACCTCTACCGGTCGGCGAAGCACGCGGGCATCGCCTGCGGGTTGAAGAACAGCGGCGTCGGCAACGGGTTGAAAGAGTACGGCAAAGCGATCCTGCGCGTCGAGGCCGATGGCGCGGTCACCCTCTTCCACTCCTGGACGGAGATGGGCCAGGGGGTGCACACCGCCCTGCAGCAGATCGCCTGCGAGGAACTCGGGCTGCCCGCCGACCGGGTGCGCGTCGAGGTCGACACCATCCGGGACATCGACACGGGCCAGTGCACGGCGTCCCGGTCGACGGTGTTGGGCGGCCGCGCCGTGATCGAGGCGGCGCAGAAACTCAAGGCCGCCCTCAACGGGACCGCTGTGACCGACCTGGCCGGTCAGGAGTTCTACGGCGAGTTCGTCGTGGACTGGACCACCAAGCTCGGCGCGCCCAACCCGGTGACCCACTACGCCTACGGCTGGGCGACCCAGGTGGCCATCCTGGACGAAGGGGGGCGTGTGCGCAAGGTCGTCGCGGCGCACGACGTCGGCAAGGTGATCAACCCTACGCTGCTGGAGGGGCAAATCGAGGGCGCCGTGCACATGGGCTTGGGCCACGCCCTCTCGGAGGAACTGATCGTCGAGGGCGGCGTGCCGGTCACCGATACGCTGAAGTCCCTGGGGATCATCCCACCCGCCGGCATGCCGGAAGTAGAGTGTATTTGGGTGGAGGAACACCAGCCGGAGGGCCCCTACGGCGCGAAGGGCGTCGGAGAGATCGGCCTGGTGCCGACCGCCTCCGCCGTGGCGGGCGCCCTCTACGCCTATGACGGCGTGCTGCGCACGACCCTGCCGATGCGAGACTCACCGGCCGCTCGCGTGGCCGCTCCCAAACGTGTCCCCGCCCGCGCCGCCGCCGCGCGGGAGTGAGTTCGGTCCACTCCGCCTGACGTGAGCTCCGTGTGAGTCTGGCCCTCGTCGCCGGGAGGGTCCTCACCGCGCTCGATCCGCCGCGTCTCGTTCAGGCCGACGTGCTCGTCGAGGACGGGCGGATCGGCTCACTCGGCGCTGCCCCGGCGGGCGTAGCGAGACGCGACTGCTCCGGCTGCCTGATCATCCCCGGCATCGTCTGCGGCCACACCCACATCTACTCCGCGCTCGCCCGGGGGATGCCGTACCCCCTCGCTCCCCCCGTGAATTTCCTGCAGATCCTGCAGCGGGTGTGGTGGCGGCTCGACCGGGCCCTCGATGAGGAGACGATTCGCGCGTCCGCGCTCCTCGGCGGCATGGACGCCCTGCTCTCGGGCACGACGACGCTGATCGACCATCACGCCTCCCCCAACGCGATCGACGGCTCCCTCGACGTCCTGGCGGACGCCTTCGCCCAGCTGGGCGTGCGGTCGGTGCTCTGCTACGAGGTCACGGACCGCGACGGGCCCGAGCGCGCGCGCGCGGGCGTCGCGGAGAATCGCCGCTTCCTGCGCACCGGCCGCCCTCTCGCCCGGGGGCTCACCGGCGCGCACGCGTCGTTTACGATGTCCGCCGAGACCCTGGCCGCCTGCGTCGACCTGGCGCGGCAGAGCGGCACCGGGATCCACATTCACGTGGCGGAGGATCTGGCCGACCAGGCCGACGCCCGGGCGCGCGTCGGGCGGCGCGTGGTGCCCCGCTTGGCCGCCGCCGGTGCCCTCGACGAGCGGGCGATCCTGGCGCATTGTGTGCACGTGGACGACGGCGAGGTCGCCGCGATCCGCGAAAGCGGGGCGGCCGTCGCGCACAACGCCCGCTCCAACATGAACAACGCCGTCGGGCGCGCGAAGGTGGGGGCCCTCGGCGACCGCGTCATCCTGGGCACGGATGGAATCGGCGGCGACATGTTCGCGGAGGGCCAGGCCGCGTACTGGCGGGCGCGCGAGGATGACGTCTCTCTGAGCATCACCTGGCCGATGGAGCGCCTGGCCCACACCGCGCGGGTCGCCGCCCGGATCTTCGAGGAGCCGCTGCTCGGCCGCATTGAACCCGGCGCCCCCGCCGACCTGGCCGTCCTCGCGTACGACCCGCCCTCGCCGCTCCACGACGGCAACGTCGCCGGTCACTGGGTCTTCGGGCTCTCCTCCCGTTACGTGCGGGACGTGCTCGTGGCCGGGGAACTGATGGTGGCCGACCGCCGCCTCACCCGGGTGGATCAGGACAGCCTCGTGGCCCAGGCGGCCGTTCAGGCCGAGCGGCTGTGGCGGCGGCTGGAAGAGATTGGTCCTCACGAGTTCATGCCGGCGGGGGTGGCGTCAGGATGATCCACAGCAACGGACGGGTGGCGCTGTACCTGCAGGATAAACATGGGCTGCGCGAGGGGATGGACTACGTCCGCTACGCCGAGCGGCGCGGCTTCGAGGCGGTCTGGCAGGCGGAGAGCCGGCTGGTGCGCGAGGCTACCATTCCTCTGGCCGCGTTTGCCGCCGTCACCGACCGGATCAAGGTCGGCACGGGCGTAATCAACCTCTGGACCCGCAACGTCGGCCTGATGGCCGCCACCTTTGTCACCTTGGACGATCTGGCGCCGGGACGGGTGATGCTGGGGATCGGAGCGTGGTGGGAGCCGCTGGCCTCGAAGGTCGGGGTGGACCGGCGCAAGCCGCTGCAGGCCATGCGCGAAGTGGTGGAAGTGACCCGCCGCCTGCTGCGGATGGAACGGGTGACCTTTCAGGGGGAGTTCGTCAAGGTCACAGACATCGAGATCGACATCGTCCACGGCAATCGGGCCCCGCGCGACGTGCCGATCTACATCGGCGCCACCGGCATGAAGATGATGGAACTCTCCGGCGAGATCGCGGACGGCGTGCTGCTGAACTACCTGGTCGGGCCGAAGTACAACGCCGAGGCGATGGCCGCCCTGACCATTGGGGCCGGCCGCGCCGGCCGCCGGGTCGAAGACATCGACCGCCCCCAGCTGGTGGTCTGCTCACTGGACCGCAACCGGGAGGTCGCCCTGGACCGCGCCCGCGAGCTGGTCACCCAGTATCTTGGACAGCAGCCCCACATCATGAAGGCGAGCGGCGTGGACCAGGGTCTCCTGGACGAGATCGGCAAAGTGCTGACCTGGCCGGCCGGGCCGGAGGAGATCCGCCGGGCGATGAAACTCGTCCCCGATGAGGTCGTGCAGATGATCACGGCCTCGGGGACGCCGGAGGAGTGCCGCGCCAAGGTGCGCGAGTACGTCGCCGCCGGCTGCACCTGTCCCATCCTCTACCCGCTGGGCGACGACGTCCGCGCGATGGTCGACGCGTTTGCCGAGGGTCACTTCTAGACGCCCGGTCCTTTCGTCGGCCCGCGCTGAACCGCATCAGCTTCACGCTGCTCGACACTAGATGCTCCTCGCGTTAGTATTGTAGTGCATAGCACGACTTTGAAATGCAAAGGTGAGCGGCTCGGTTAGGGGAGGTCCTGAAACGTGGCCAGATACGCCAATGAATTGGGGGAACAGCTTACCTTCCGAGTGCCGCGGCCGCTCGCGCACAGGCTGAAAAAGGCAGCGAAGCAGATGCGCCGCAAGCGGTCCGAGATCCTCCGCCTCGCCGTGGAGCAGTTTCTCGACGGCCTGAGCGTAAGGGGGCGACCGCGGCCGTTTGACCTGGTGCGCGATCTGTTGGGGAGTCTCGAAAGTGGACTCCCCGACCTTGGGCAGCGCCACCGTGATTACCTTGTCGCCCGGCTGAGAGGTGAGCGGTCCACTCGTTCTTGACACCGGCGCCTTCGTCGCTCTCGTCGACCGGAGCGAAGAGCGCCACGCCGACTGCGTGGCCCGGCTGGCAGAATGGGAGGGCTCAGTTGTCACTACGGAAGCGGTGCTCACGGAGACGCTTCATCTGGTCGGTCCCGCATGGCGCGCGCAACGGGTGTGCCTGGAGTTCTTCACCCGGGGGTCGTTCCAGCTGGTGGCGTCTTCGCAGGAGAGCCTGCGTCGGGTGGCGGCGCTCATGGAGCAGTACGGGGACGTTCCGATGGATTTTGCCGATGCCACCCTCGTTGTCCTGGCAGAGGAGCTGAGAGTTGATCAGATCTTTACCCTGGACCGGCGGGGATTCTCCATCTACCAGTTGGGTGGGAACGTCTCGTTCAGGATCATCCCTTGAGGCACGGAAAACCACGACTCAGAGCGACTGCCCGCGGTAGGCCCAGCCGGTCAACTGGTTCTCGATGATCGCGAAGACCACGAAGAGGGCCACGCCCATCGCCGCCACCACGACCAGGCCGGCAAAGACCAGCGGCACGTCGAAGCGCGAACTGGCGGACAACATCAGATAGCCGATCCCCCGGTTGGCCGCCACCGTTTCGGAGATGACGGCGCCGACGAAGGCCAGCGTGACCGCGACCTTGAGGGACGCGAAGAAGTAGGGCAGCGAACGCGGGATGCCCACCTTGAGAAAGATCTCCCGCTTGCTCGCCCCCAGCGAGCGCAGGACGTCCTGCAGCTCCGGCTCCAGGGTGGCCAGGCCGGTCGCCACGTTCACGACGATCGGGAAGAACGAGATGAGAAAGGCTGTGAGAATCGCCGGGATCGTGCCGATGCCGAACCAGATCACCAGCACCGGCACGATGGCCACCTTCGGCACGCTGTTGAACGCCACCAGCAGCGGATAGAGCGCCCGGTAGACCAGGGCGGAATAGCCGGTCGCGAGCCCCAAGCCCATGCCCGCGGCCAGGGCCAGGCCGAAGCCCACCAGGGTCGTGTAGAGGGTCTGGGCGGCATTGAACCAGATGGCGCCCTGCCACTGCAGAAACGAACTCCAGACGGCGCGCGGCCCCGGCAAGATGAAGACCGGGACGTTGAAGAGAGCGACCACGACCTCCCAGAGGACGAAGGCGCCCAGGATCACCAGCGCCGGCGGGATCCACGCTCCGACGCGGGCGCGCAGGGTCACGCCGCCTTCCCGTCCCCGATATGCCGGCGGATCAGCAGATAGGTCTGGTGGAACTCCTCACTGAAGGTGGCCTCCATCGTGCGCGGCCGGGGCAGGGGGACGTCCGCCCGCAGGACCACGCGGCCGGGGCGCGGGCTCATCACGTACACCGTATCAGCCAGGAAGATGGACTCCCGCAGGTCATGCGTCACCAGCACGACCGTGAAGCGCCGCTCCAGCCAGAGGCTCTGCAGCACCTGCCACAGGTCCTCCCGCGTGAAGGCGTCCAGGGCGCCGAACGGTTCGTCCAGCAGGAGCAATTCGGGTTGATGGATCAGCGCGCGGCAGAGGCTGACCCGCTGCTGCTGACCGCCAGACATCTGCCAGGGGTGGCGCCCTCCGAACCCTTCCATCCCCACCGAGGCGAGGAGGCTGGCGGCCTGCGCCGCGTACTCCGCCCGGCGGCGGCGGAAGTGGCGTTTGTGCGGCTCGACGATCTCCAGCGGCAGGAGCACGTTGTCCAGGGTCCGCCGCCACGGCAGGAGGATCGGGTTCTGGAAGGCCATCCCCACGTTCTTCTGCGGTCCGCGCACCGGCGCGGCCCCGACAGACACGGCTCCGCGGGTGGGGAGGAGCAGCCCCGCCAGGAGTTTCAAGACCGTGGTCTTGCCGCAGCCGCTGGGCCCGGTGACGGCCACGAAGGCCCCGCGGGCGACCGCCAGGCTCACGCCCTGCACGGCCGCGAGGGTTTGCCCCTCGTGCGAGTAGCCGGCGTCGACGTGGTCGAGACGGGCGAACGGCTCGTCGAGCACAGACACCGCGCGGCCGCCGCCCGCGCTTCAGCGCAACGCCGGCAGCAGGCGGTCCCTTTTCGCCGGGAGGAACCGGCCGTTGAAGACCTCGTACCACTTGGGTTTGGACGGCAGGCCGAACGCATCGGCGACCGCGTCGATGGCCCGCGCCAGCCGCTCCGCCCGCACCCCGCCAAACCCATCCGCGGCGACTTCGCCCGTCAGCACGTTGGCGCGCAGAGAGAGCAGCAGCCGCTCCAGCTCGACGGCGTCATTGACCAACGGATCGCGTTTCTTGATCGCCGCGATCGCATCCTGCGGGTTGGCGATGGAGTCCTTGACGCCCTGAACGAAGGCCTTGAGAAATCCGCGCACGGCCGCGGGCTCTCGCTCCAGCAGAGCCTTCGGCGCCATCACCGCGTTGCCGTAGAGCGGCAACCCATAATCGCTGTAGAGAAAAGACACGATGTCGTCCGGCCGCACGCCCGCCGCCTTCAGGTTGATGAACGCCGTGAAGTAGAAGCCGGTGATGGCGTTGACCGTGCCGCGGATCAGCGAGGGCTCGCGCAGGGGGACGTCCATCGTCACCCACTCGACCGAGTCGGGGTGGATGCCCACCGCCCGCGCGAACACGGGAAAGAGCCGCCGCGGGGCGTCCCCGGCCGGCGCGCCCAACCTCTTGCCGATGAGGTCGGCTGGGGTGCGGATGTTTTCCCGGCGCAGCGTGAGGATGGAGAAGGGTGGCGAGTTGAGGAGGACGGCGACGGCGACCAGTTCCCGCCCGGGATTGCGCGCGTTGAACTCGATCATCGAGTTGATGTCGGCGTAGCCTAAGTCGTAGGCGCCGCTGGCGATCTTCGTCACCGCGTCGGCGGAGCCGAACCCGCGGTCGATCGTCAAGGTGATGCCTTCGCGCGCGTAGTAGCCTTTCTCCAGCGCCACGATGAAAGGCGCCTGCGGTCCTTGAATCAGGAAGTCCAGGGTGAATTTCCACGTCACGGTCCGCCCCTGCGCCGACAGCGGGGCGGGAGCGAGCGTCGCGACCTGCAGGCCGACCGCCAAGACCAGCGCCAGCGTCATCCACCGCCGTGCCATGATGTCCCCTCCCAAGGTTGTCGGTGATCCCGAAGATAGGGAGGGTATTCCGTCGCGGGAGGCGGTATCCCTTGAGGGGGACCCCTGATCGCGGACGGCTAGTCGACGACCCTCACCCAGCCCCGCATCCCGTAGGCGTAGTGCCCCGGCGCGTGGCAGCCGATGAGGAAGAGGCCGGGGCGGGTGAAGGTGTAGGTCGTCTCCCCGACGCCGCCGGCGGGGACGGAGACCTCCCCGGGCACCGTCCCGTGGGCGGGCTCCGTCCCGGTCTCGTGGCGCCGCTGCACGGCGTCGTCGCCGAGAATGAACTCGTGATCGATCGGATCGGTGTTGGTGATGACGAATCGGACGGTCGTCCCCCGCCGGACGGTGACGTGGGCGGGGAGGAACCGCGAGTGGTGCATCGTGATGGCCATCGAGTCGTGATCACGGTCCGGCCGGCCGATGCCGGAGCCCGGGACTGCGGCCGCGAGGAGGACCCCCGCGGCCGCCGCCACGATGGGCGCGATCGGCTTCACCGCGGATCCCGCCACGCCCGTCCGCCCACCCCGACGGCGCCGACGATCATCCCCAGGGCGAGGAGCGAGGCGAGCCCGCCCGGCGTTCGAGCCGGCGGGAGCACGCCGCCGGCGTCGACCGCGAGATCATAGGTGAGGTCTCCGGCGCTGCTGTTGATCGCCAGGTGCGTCAGCCACATCGCCGACGGCATCCAGGCCATCCCCTTGTCGGAACGGAGGTCGCGCATCAGCGCCGCGGAGGCGGGGGCGCTGTACTGCAGGAACATGCCCCGCCGCGCCCGCGGCAGATAGGTGGGCCGGAGGTCCGTGAGCAGGTAGACGTCCGCCTGCACGACGTCGCCGCCCTTCTTGCCCAGACCCAGGATGCGCAGGGGCACCCAGGGGTTGTCGAGGGGGATGGTCAGGTGGATGGGCGTCCCGTCCCCGACCTGCTGGCCGCGTTGCCGGGCCGCGTCGGCGTCGAAGCGGGCGGCCATGAAGATGGGGCTGCGGGCGGCGTAGTAGTCCAGGATTTCAGGGGCGTCCGGGGGGAGGACGAAGCCCTGCTCCTTCGCCCACCGCCCCACCGCGGCGCCGCCGCCTTCCAGGATCGTGATGTCCAGCGCGTCGATCCGGGTTTCGAGGATGACGCGGACGCCTTCTTGCACGGCGGTCGGCGCCAGCAGCCGTGCGTCCGCGTTGCGCCCCAGGAGCCGCGTCTCGCGGATGAGGCGCTGCAGGGTCCAGTCGCCGCCGCGCTCGACTTTGGTGGGGATGCCCGGCAGCGGCACGATCGAGCCGAACTTGCCGCCGCCGCCCTGGAAGGAGAAGGAGGTGATGTAGTGCTCGACGCCGTTGTGGTAGGCCGCCAGCGTCGTGGTGCGCACCAGGTTGACGGCGCCGTTGGGTCCGATGAGACCGGCGCAGGCCAGGGCCGGGGCCGCCGCGGCGGTCACGAAGAGCAGTACGAAGGCGAGAGAGCGAAGCACTCGTGGCATGGGATCCTCCTCGGAATGATCTCGAGCGCATAGACGGGCGACGGCGCCCGTGGGTTCCCGTCGCCGGCTGGAGCGCGCCGCGAGTTTGACCGTCCGCGCCTGCGGGAAAAATCCACCAGTCCCTTCACCTCGACCAGGAGGCTTCCGCATGAGGACCGTCGCGCAGGTCATGACCGTCCATTCCGTGGCACTGCACGCGGGGGCCACCGTTGGTGACGCCCTCGACACCATGGCCCGCCGCGACGTCTCGAGCGTCCTCGTCCTTCCGCTCCCGGACTCTCCCGAATATGGGATCGTCACGATGCGCGACGTCGTCGCCAAGGTGGTCCGGGGAGGACTCGATCCGGAGGCGGTCCGTCTCGAAGAGATCGTGACCTGGCGGCCGGTGACCATCGCCGCCGCGGCGAGTCTGCAGGAAGCCGCAGGGGTGATGGCACGAGCGCGGGTGCGCCGCCTCCCCGTCGTGGACAGGGGCGTCATCATCGGGCTGATCAGCGATACGGATCTGATTACCGCCCTCGCGCCGGAACACGAGTGGGAGACGGTCCGGCAGGTGCGCAAGGAGCGCGCCCGTCGGCGGGCCGGGGGCGCCAAACCCGTGCACACGGTGGCGGACCTGATGTCCGCGCCCGTGCTGACCATCGCCGCCGGACGCTCCATCGCCGAGGCGGTCGCGAAGATGGTGGCCGCGGGGATCAGCAGCCTGTTGGTCGTCCAGGACGGGGAGCGCTGGGGGATTCTCACCAAGCGTGACGTTGTGGTGAAGGCCGCGTCGCAGGGTTGGGCGCCGGACGGGCTGCGCGTCGTCGATCTGATGTCGTCCCCCGCCCGGACGATCGGGCCGGAGGCGACCATCGAGGCTTGCGCCGCCCGCATGGCCGGCGAGGGTGTCCGCCGGTATCCGGTGGAGCACGGGCGCGAGATCGTCGGTATTGTCAGCGACAGCGATATCCTGGCCGCCGCGGCCGCCCACCGCTGGCGCGGAGGGCGCCGCCCCAGCTCCGCCATCGCCGCCGACGTGATGCGCCGCGCCCGAGCGGGAGCGGGAGCCGCGCCAGAGGGCGTGTTCGTGGCGCCGGAACACTCGCTCTGGGCGGCCGCTGCCACCCTGCAAGGGGCGCGGGCGCGCGAGCTGCCCGTCGTGCAGGACGGACGGATCATCGGCATCGTCAGCGCCGCCGACATCTTGACGGGGCTGGAAGAGCGGGGCGGGGCGGACTAACCTGACACGCCGTCGGGGCCGGGGGCGGCAGCGAACGTGAGCCGCATCGTCGTGCCCGTTCCCGGGCCGCTCTCTGCGGTGATGGTGCCCCCGTGCGCTTCTACCAGGTTCTTGGCGATGGTCAATCCCAGACCGCTCCCATGTGAGTCCCGGGTCTTATAGAAGCGGTCGAAGACGTGCGGCAGATCTTCCGGCCTGATCCCGGAGCCGGTGTCGGCCACGGTCACGACCACTCCGCCGCCGCTCCGAGCTGGCCGGGCCGCGGTCGCCGAGGCCGTCACCCCGATCGCGCCTCCCGCCGGCGTATAGCGCAGCGCATTGGCGATCAGATTCTCCACGACTTCCCGCAGGCGCGTGGGGTCGACCTCGACCGCCGGCAGGTCCCCGGCCTCCACGGACAGCGCCACCCCCGCCGCGTCGGCCTGCGCCCGGAAGGAGGCCGCAGCGTCGGCGAGCAGCTCCCCCAGGTCCGTCGGCTCCTTCCGCAGCGGGAGCGATCCCGCCTCGGCCAGGGCGAGTGTGCGCAGGTCGTCGATGAGCCGCGAGAGGAGACGGGTCTCCTCGAGGATGGGGCCGAGATGGGCGTCGTCCCGCGGATACACGCCGTCCAGCAGTCCCTCCAGGTTGCCCTGGATCACCGCCAGCGGCGTGCGCAATTCGTGAGTCACTTCGGCCAGCAGGTTGCGGCGCTGTCGGTCACTGGTCTCCAGCCGCGCCGCCATCTGGTTGAAGGCCCGGGCCAGCGCCCGCACCTCCGCCGGGCCCCGCTCCTCCACCCGCGTCCCGTACGCCCCCTCGGCGAGGCGTCCCGCCGCCTCCATCACCGCGCCGACCGGCGCCGTCACCCGCCGGAACGCCCGACCGGCCGTGATGATCCCGATGACCGCCAGAAACAGGAGAACCATGAAGATCCCCGGCGGGGGGAAGAACGGCCGGTGCGGGAATCCGGGGCCGCCCCCGCGCATCCCGGCACTGAACCAGAAGAGCGCGATGAATCCCCCGACGGTGAAAAAGAAGAGCAGGGTAAGCAGGAGCGCGATCCGCCAGAGGAAACGCCAACGCATCTTTCGCCAGAGCTGCGGAGGGCCTGCGGGGGGCCAGGGCTCCGCGGCGGGCCACCAGGGCGGGGGATGCGCGGGAAAGTGGCGGAACCAGCGCGCGCCGTGGCCCGGCATCACTCGTCGGCCAGCTTGTAGCCCACGCCGTAGACGGTGAGCAGATAGCGCGGGCGGCGGGGAGAGGCCTCGATCTTGCGCCGGATGTTCTTGACGTGCGCGTCGATCGCCCGCTCGTAGGATTCCACGGCGATCCCATGCAGAGCGTCCAGCAGCTGGGAGCGCGTGAAGATCCGGCCGGGCTGGCGCGCCAAGGCGGCGAGCAACTGGAACTCGGTCGCGGTCAGGTCGACGGGCCGGCCGCCCACGGTGACCCGCATGCGCGGCACATCTAAGGTGAGGTCGGCCACGCGCACGACCTCGGCGCCGACGTTGCCCCGGTCCCAGCGGCGCAGGACGGCGCGCACCCGCGCCACCAGTTCCCGCGGGCTGAAGGGCTTCGTGACGTAGTCGTCCGCCCCCAGCTCCAGGCCGACCAGTTTATCCGCTTCGGCGCCGCGCGCGGTGAGCATGATGATCGGCGTAGACGATTCGCGGCGCACCGCTCGCGTGACGTCCAGGCCGTCCATGTCCGGCAGGCCCAGGTCGAGAATGATCAGGTCGGGCTTCGCGCTGCGGAGGCTCGCCAGCGCGGAGCGGCCGTCAGCGGCGGCGAGCACGGTGAAGCCGGCGTGCTCGAGAAAATCGCGGGCCAGCCGGACGATCTTGGATTCGTCGTCGACCACCAGCACTGTCTTCATCGCCGCCTGCGCGAGGGGGCCGGGCGGGACCCCCTCGCGCCCATCGTCTAGGCCGTGACTCCCGGGGGAGATCCGCCCTTGGACTCATGCGCCCGGCGGTGCCATTCTTCGAACGTCGGAGGCACCCCTTTGCCCCAGTAGCCGTGCGGGCCGCCGCGCCAGAACATGCCGCGCAGCAGGGTGAAGATCAAGAAGAAGAACAGCAGCGGAACGAGGAAGCCGAAGAACCCAAACCCGAACCCCCACGGTCCGTGGGCGTAGGGCGGGCCGTAGTAGGGGTACGGTCTCGGCCCCGGGTCGCCCTGGGCGGGCGGAGAGACCGGGCTGCTGTCGGTGACCCCCCGGGCGAACCCGGCCTGATAAGAGGAGCGGGCGAGGGCGACCCCGCCCACGGCCAAGGCGAGCACGAGCAACATGCCGACGATTACGCGCTGATTCATGATCCCTCACTCCTTCCGGTAGTGACCTCGCCCCGATCATGGGGCCGCGGTGTGGACGAAATGTGAACGCGCCGTGGCGAGGTGATGAGCAACGGGCTTGACGCCCGCGGGCGCCCTTGCCTAGACTGCGCCGGGAGGCGAGTGACGTGCGCATCGAACGACAGACAACGGGAACGGCGTCGCAGCCCGCCCAGACGCGTCCCTTCCGCGAGGAGGACTACGCGCAGTTGGTCAGCATTGGCACCGCCTCCTTTCCGGAAGATCCCTTCAGCGAGGAGGAGCTCCGCCACATCGATACGTCCTGGGACCACAGCCGCTACTGGTTCACGCGGTTCGTAGCGGAGGACGGCTCGGGCGGGGTGGTGGGGGCGGGCCGGATGAATCACCTGCCCTGGGAGTTCCATCCCGACCGGTATGGGATGACCTTCACCGTCCACCCGGCCCACCGCCGCCGCGGGATCGGGGACGCCATGTTGGACCACGTGCTCACGACGCTGCGGGGGCGCCGAGCCGCGACCGTCCAGACCTGGGTGCAGAAGGAGACCATGACGGAGACGCTGGCCTTCCTTGCCCACCGCGGCTTCCGCGAGATTCAGCGGGGATGGGAGTCTCGCCTGGAGGTCGCCGCGTTCGAGTTCGACCGCTTCACCGGCGCTGAGGAGCGGGCGGTCGCGCAGGGCATCATCATGACCACCCTGGCGGCGGAGCGGGCGCGGGATCCGGAGGCGCCGCGGCGGGTCCACGAAATGATGCAGACCATCGGGGGGGACGTCCCGGGTGTGCGGGAGTTCACCCCCATCTCGTACGAACACTGGCTGGCGTTCGACGTGGAGACGCCCAAGGCGCTGCCGGACGCGTTCTTCCTCGCCAGGGAGGGGGACCGCTACGTCGGCGTCAGCCTGATGCAGCGGCGGTTGGAGCAGCCGGACGTGCTCTCTCAAGAGTTGACCGGCGTGCTGCGTGAGTACCGCGGGAAGGGGATCGCCATGGCCCTCAAACTCCAGACGGTCAAGTACGCGCGGGCGCACGGCTATCGGGAGATCCGCACTGCCAACGACACCCGCAACCGTCCGATGCTGCGCATCAATGAGGCGATGGGGTTCGCCAAGCAGCCCGCCTGGATCGCGCTGGAACGTTCGCCGCTCTGACCCACCGCAGGAGAGGGTTCCCCCGGGTGGAAGTAGGAGGCCGGTCCACGCCACACGACCCGGGGTGAGCGGTGGGGAAGATCGGCAACACGATCTCCCTGATCGGCCATCTGCCGAACGTGCTCGCGCTGGAGCGTACCTGGAGCGGGAAGCGCCGCCGGATGATCGACGAAACCCCGGTGTGAGCCTGCTGGCGCGCGCCGCGGCGCTGCCGCTCCACCGCGCCGCGGTGCGCGATCTGGCCGAGACATGCGTAGACCTCCTCTACCTGCCCGGCGCCTTTGCGCCGTTCGGCGGACGCCCCGGTGAGAGCGGCGTCTGGCTGCCGTCAGCGCAGGTGCAGGGTGAGCTGATTCCGGACGAGGAATGGGGACGTGCCGTGACCGACCCCGCCCATCGTCCCCGCACCGTCCCGCTGACCGCGGCGGTGGAGCTGTCCGGTGAACTCGTCGTCTCCCTGGACACCCTCGCGCTGCCGGTCGTCCGGTTCCGGACGCAGGAGCGGGTAAAGGTGGCAGAGGTGAACGCGGCGCGGGGCGTCCGGGTCGAGCGGATCGCGCCGGTGCGATGACCCTTCACGCCCTAGCGACGTTGGGCATTCTCGCCGCCGCCGTCGCCGCGCTGGCGCTGAACCGCTGGCGGCCCGACGTGATTGCCTTGGGCGTCCTGCTGCTCCTGGCTTTGACGGGACTGGTCAGCGCGGAGGAAGCCGTCGGCGGCTTCGGCATGCCCGCGGTGGTGGCGCTGGCCGCCGTGTTCGTCCTCGGCGCGGGCCTGGAGCAGACGGGAGCGGCCGCCCTCGTCAGCCGCACCGTGCGGCGCCTGGCCGGCCGGTCGGAGCGGATGCTGCTGCTCCTCCTGATGGGGATCTCCGGCGCCGTCGCCGCCGTGATGATCAACCTGGGAGCCGTCAGTATCGTCCTGCCGGTCGCCCTGGCCATCACCGCCCGCCGGCGGATCAGCCCCACGGTGCTGCTGCTGCCGCTGGCCTACGCCGCCGTCTTCGGTGGCAAGCTGACGCTGATCGCGGGACCGTCCAACCTCATCATGGCCGGCATCCTGGAGCGCCGCGGTCTGGCGACGCTGCACCTCTTCGACCTCCTGCCCGTGGGGCTGTCCCTGCTGGTCGGAGGCACCGCCTGGATGGCCACCGTGGGGTGGCGGTTGCTGCCGCCCCAGCCGCCCGAGGAGTTCCTGCGGGCGCGCCGCCGCCGCACCCGCCTGGTCAGGCTCTACCGCCTCAGCGAGCGCCTCTTCGAAGCCCGCATCCCGGCCGGCTCACCTCTGGCGCAGCGGACCATCGAGCAGACCGCGTTCGGTCGGACCTACGGGGTCACGATCGTGGCGGTGGTGCGGGACGGCCGTCAGATCTCTTCGCCGCCAAAGACCCTCACGCTGCGGGCGGGGGACCGGCTGGTCATCGAGGGTCGTCTCGATGCGCTGCCGCAGGGCGAGGCCCTCGAACAGATCGGCATCGAACTGGTCAGGACCAACCGGGTGTCGCTGGAGAGCGCGGGAGAGGGCATCGTCGAAGCGGTCATCTCGCCGCGCTCGGAGCTGGCCGGGCGGACGCTGCGCGACATCGGTCTGCGGGAGCGCTACGGCCTGACGGTGCTGGCGCTGTGGCGAGAGGGGCGGCCCTTCCGCACGCGCCTGGCCGAGATGGCCCTGCAGGTGGGAGATGGCCTGCTCATCCGCGGTCCCTGGAAGGCGCTGCGGCTCCTACAGCGCGACCCGGGGTACATCGTCCTCGAGGAAGAGCTGGGCGGCGAAGTCCGGAAAGATCGGATGGTCTATGCCCTCCTGGCCATCGGGGTGATGATCGCGCTGACGCTGGCCGGAGTGCACATCGCCTTGTCGGCCGGGGTGGCGGCCGCGGTCATCGTGCTTTCCAGAGGGCTGACGGTGGAGGAGGCCTACCGGGCGATCGACTGGCCCAGCATCGTGCTGATGGCCGGCATGATCCCGCTGGGGCTGGCGCTGGAGAAAACAGGAGCGACCACCGACCTCGCTGTGCTGCTGATGGCCGTCATCGGGGGGAGCCCGATCGCCGCGCTGGCGGTGATCCTAGTTGTGAGCGTCCTGATCGGCCACGTGATTCCTCCCGTGGCCGCCACGATTCTCATGGCGCCCCTGGCCATCGGCGTCGCCGGGGCGCTGGGCGTCTCCGTCCTGCCCTTCGCCATGGCCGTCCTGGGGGCGATGGGGGTGACGGTCCTCACCCCGTTCAGCAACCCGGTGATGCTGATGGTCATGGCCCCGGGAGGGTACACGCCGCGGGATTACCTGCGGTCGGGGGTCCCGCTGGTGGCGATCTTGCTGCTCCTGCTGCTGGCGGTCATTCCGCTGGCCTACCCCTTCTCCCCCTGACGGGGCTATAGTTTCGTCAGAGGCTCCGATGACGCAGGCAGTGGATCAGACGCTCCAGAGCGGCCGTGAAGCCATCGCGCGCTACGCCTGGCGGGAGGGCTTCGACCTCCTCACGGCCGCTGATGCTTCCGCGGCCCTGGGCCCCGAGGACCTGGAGAACCTGGCGCAAGCCGCCTGGTGGACCGGCCGCCTGGATTCATGCATCGAGGCCCGTGAGAGGGCCTACCGCGGCTACCTCGACCAGAGCAATCTGCGCCGGGCTGCGCTGATGGCCCTGGAACTCGCCCACGATGCCGACTTCAAACGGGCCGGGTCGATTGCCAAGGGGTGGCAGAGCCGGGCGGAACGCCATCTCGCGGAGGTGCCGGAGTCGCCCGAGCACGGCTATCTTGCCCGCAGGCACAGAGCGCGTGCCCTCGCTCGCGGGGATCTCGACGGAGCACTCGAGCATGCCAGGCGCACGGTGGAGATCGGCATGCGTTTCGGCGACCGTGACCTCCAGGCCATCGGCCTGCACGACCAGGGGTCTGTGCTGATCGCCAGGGGGCAGGTGGACGAGGGGCTGGCTCTGATCGATGAGGCGACAATGGCCGCCGTCGGGGGCGAGCTCAGCCCGGGTCCCACCGCCATCGTGTACTGCAATACGATCGTCGCGTGCCGCGACATGGCGGATTATGGCCGGGCGGCCGATTGGACGGCGGCCGCGAAGCGCTGGTGCGACCGCCAGCACATTGCCGGTTTCCCGGGCATGTGCCGGGTCTATCGGGCGGAGATTCTCCGCCTCCGCGGGGCCTGGGTCGAGGCCGAACTCGAAGCCAGGCGCGCGTGCGAGGAGCTGAAGGAGTTCTGCCTGGACTACGCGGCGGGCGCGTTTTACGAGCTGGGCGAGATCCGCCTTCGCCTGGGCGACCTGCCGGCGGCCGGGGAGGCGTTTCGCCAGGCGCACGAATTGGGCCGGGCGCCGCAACCCGGTCTGTCTCTCCTTCGTCTGGTCGAAGGAAAGGTTGAGGCCGCGCTCACCGCGATCAAGAGCGCGCTCGATGAGTGCGACGACCGCCTCGGGAGGGCCAGACTGCTGCCGGCGCTGGTCGAGATCGCGCTCGCCGCCGGCGATCTCACCGCCGCCCAGGCCGGGACCGACGAACTCGAAGCCATTGCCGAGGCCTATCGCACGCTCGCGCTGCAGGCGGCCGCCGCTTCCGCTCGCGGCGCACTGACGTTGGCCCGCAGCGAGGCCCCGGACGCCGTCCGCCATCTGCGACGCGCTGTACACCTCTGGCAGGAGATCGACGCCCCCTACGAGGTTGCCCGGACGCGCATGCTCCTGGCGGCGGCCCACAGGGCCGGCGGCGATGAGGAGGACGCACGATTGGAGTTGGAGGCGGCGTGGTCGACGTTCGAACGGCTGGGCGCGGTGCCGGACGCCCGCCGGGCGGGCGAACTGCGCGGGCCGGGAGCGTCACCTGGCGGCCGCCGGGTCTCTCCTGATCGCCTCACCCGGACGTTCATGTTTACCGATATCGCGCGATCCACGGCCCTGGTCGAGGCCATCGGTGACGAAGCGTGGGAGGATCTGGTGGCGTGGCATGATCAGACCCTGCGGTCGCTTTTTGCGACGCACGGGGGGGCCGAGATCGATCACGCGGGGGACGGCTTCTTTGTCGCCTTCGAGACCGCCTCGCCGGCGATCGAGTGCGCGGTCGCCATTCAGCGGGCGTTGGCCGACCATCGTCGGTCCCATGGCTTCTCGCCCCAGGTCCGCGTCGGGGTGCATACGGCACCGGCCACGCACAGAGGGCGCGCCTATCGCGGCAAGGGTGTGCACACGGCCGCGCGCATCGGCGCCCTGGCCGATGCTGGAGAGATTCTGGCGAGCCAGGAGACGCTGGCGGCGATGTCCAGTCGCTTCCGCGTCTCGCCGCCCCGGCCGGCCACGCTCAAGGGGATCTCAGAACGGGTGCAGCTCGTCTCGATCGAGTGGCAATGAGATCCGCCGGCGTCTCCGCTAGGCCTCCGCGCGGGCCGATGGCGGGCGGGCAAACCGCTCCCCATGCACGCGATCGATCTTTGCCGCCAGGATGAAGTCGTTCTCCGAGAGGCCGCCGATGGCGTGCGTGGAGAGCGTCAAGGTCACCCGCCGGTAGCTGATCAGCATGTCGGGGTGGTGGTCCTCCGCTTCGGCGACGTCCGCCACGGCATTGACGAACGCCATCGCGTCCCGGAAGTCTTTCAGCGTGAACTGGCGGCGGATGGCCGGGGCGGTCTCATCGAACGCCCACTCCGGGACGGCGTCGCGCAGCCGTTCGGCCTCTTCCCGCGGGAGCGGTGGCGTCCCCTTCTCGTAGCGGACGCAGTGGCGAGATGCGAGGTCGATCATCGGGAGGTCCTCCTGTCACGTGGAGTACGGCCCCTAGCACCGGAAATCAGAGCCCTTTCTTCTCATCGTACCCCGGGCTTGCACCGGGCAACCGCATCAGGCATAATAAGGCTATAAACATAGCCTTTTTCCTGGCTATCTCCTGAAAGGGGCTTCCCGATGAAAATGGTGAACACGGTGGAACTGAAGAACCGCACCAACGCGCTGCTGCGCCAGGTCGGGCATGGCGAGGCGGTCATCGTGACCCGCCGCGGCAAGCCGGTCGCCGCGCTGACCCGTCTGGTGGACGCCGACCTGGAGGAGTTTGTCCTGCGCTATGCCACCCGCAACTCCGCCGAGGGAGGCGCGGCATCCCCGCCGGGGGCCGAACCGCCGCGGTACCGCTACACGACGCTGCCAGCGCCCTTCGGACCGGTGTTCGTGGCCTACGGGACGGCCGGTCCGGTGCTGGTCTCGCAGGCCGCCTCCCCCGCGGCCTTTGAGCGTGAGGCTGAGCGGGTGCTCGGGTCGGCGCCGGTCGTCGATGCGGACCCCCCGGCCGAGCTGCGCGCCGACCTCCTGCGAGCCATCCGCGACCGGGCGCCCTACCGCGGCCCCGTGGATCTCAGCCGCGTGCCGCCCTTCGAGCGCACCGTCCTGCAGGCCCTCCGCCGGATCCCCGCCGGGCAGGTCCGCACGTATGGGGAGATCGCGCGCTCGCTGGGCAAGCCCGCGGCCGCCCGCGCCGTGGGGACGGCCTGCGCCCGCAACCCCCTGCCGCTGCTCATTCCCTGCCACCGCGTCGTGCGCAGCGACGGCGGGCTGGGCGGCTACTCCATGCGCGGCGGCGTGGCGCTGAAACGGGAGTTGCTGGAGGAGGAGGGCGCGCTGCCGGCGCTGCTGCCGCTGGCGCGCTGATGGCGGCCGCGACCTGACCTCACCACCCCAGGGCGTAGTTGCGTTCGCCGCGGGAACTCGCGGCGCCCTCGATCTGTCCGCGGTCGGGATCGAACGCCACCGCCGTGGTGAAGTTGAGACTCCAGCCAGGGACCACGGTGACCGTGTGGCCGCGGCCGCGCAGGTCCTCGATGACGGTCGCCGGCACCCGCGCCTCGACCACCACCTCGCCCGGCCGGGCCTCTTTGGGGAAGAAGGAGGCGGGAGCATGGGTCGAGTGAAAGGCCGGGGCATCGATGGCGTCCTGGAGGTCCATCCCGAAGTCCACCACGTTGACGAAGAACTGCAGCGTCCACTGATCCTGGTTGTCCACGCCCGGGCTGCCGAAGACCATCCGCGGCCGGCCGCCGTCCATCACCAGGGTCGGGGTGAGGGTGGTGCGCGGCCGCTTGCGGGGGCGCAGAGCGTTGGGATGGTCGGGTGGATCGAGCCAGAAGATCTGGCAGCGCGTCCCCAGGCAGAACCCCAGCCCGGGGATGACCGGCGAGGACCAGAACCACCCCCCACTGGGCGTCGCCGAGAACATGTTCCCCTCCGCGTCGACGGCGCGGGTGCCCGTGGTCCCGCCGTCCCCGGCGCGCGCGCGCAGCGGCGTGCGTTCGGGTTCAGCGGCACTCTCCTCATAGGGGTAGGGGTTGCCTGGGCGCAGCTCCGGTGAGGCCCGCGCGGGATCGATCAGCGCCCGGCGTTCCTCCGCGTAGGCCTTGGAGAGCAATCCGCGCAGCGGCACGGTCACGAACTCCGGGTCCCCGTAATAGCGCTCCCGGTCGGCGAAGGCGAGCTTAGAGGCCTCGATGACCAGGTGCAGGTGGTCCGCCGTGCCGGCGCCGAGAGAGGCCAGGTCAAAGCCCTCCAGCAGGGCCAGCTGCTGCAGGAAGACGGGCCCCTGGCTCCAGGGTCCACACTTGTACACGTCGGCGCCGCGGTAGTTCAGGGTGACGGGGCGTTCGATCGGCGTCTCGAAGGCCGCGAAGTCGTCCACGGTGAGCAGCCCCGGCGATTCGAAGCCGCTGGCGTCGCGTACCACCGTGTCCCGCTGGAACGCGACGATCTCCCGAGCGAGATCGCCCCGGTAGAAGCGATCCCGCGCCGCGCGCAGGGCGTCGCTGCGACCCTGGGCCCGCGCGTTGCGTTCCGCTTCGACGAGCCTCTCGAAGGTCCGGGCCAGATCGGGATTGCGCCAGGTCTCTCCAACCTCGGGGACCCGCCCGTCCGGGAGCAGCAGCGCCGCGGAGGTGGGCCACTCCCGGAGGCGGGAGGCGGTGGCGGCGATCCGTGTGTGCATGCCTTCGTACACGGGGAAGCCATCGGCGGCCAGTTCGAGGGCGGGGGCCAGCACCTCGGCGAGGGTGAGGGTGCCGTAGCGGTCGAGGGCGGTGACCAGCGCGTCGGCCGCGGCACAGACGCCCGCCGGCAGAAACCCGTCGCCGGGGATGAGGCCGATGCCGCGGGAGCGGAACCACTCGATCGTCGCCGCGGCGGGCGCCCGGGTATTGCCGTTGATCGCTACCACCTCGCGGCGGGCGGCGGAATAGATCAGGATCGGTGACTCGCCGCCGAACCCGTAGGACTGGAACTCCAGGACCGCCTGGGCGAAGGCCATGGCCACGCCGGCATCGATGGCATTGCCCCCGCGATCGCGCATGCGCATCCCGGCCAGCGCCGCCAGATAGTGACCGCAGGCGACGACCAGGTGGCGGCCCCGGATCACCGGCCGGGTGGCACTCGCGTCCAACTCAAAACCGGTCGGAGAGCTCTGGGCGCTCACTGACGCCTCCGGGGGTTTCCAGGCAGAACGGTGGGAACTTCCGCGGTCTGACAGTCTAGCCCTTTCGCCGCAGGGCGGGGGCGAGAGGCTCCCCGCAGTTCGAGCAGATCCCCATCCCGGTCCGGTACAGCATCCCGCAGCGGGGACACGAGGTATGCAGCCGGTTCCCGCAGACGGGGCAGACCGCGGGTGCGTCGCGGATGTCCTCGAACCCGGCGCCGAAGTGACGCCAATCCTCCGCGCAGACGGCGTAGGCGAGCAGCCCTTTTCCTGACGCGCCGGAGGTCATGGCACCGCCTCGATTCTCCAGGAAACCTACTATCACAAAACTTCAAAAGGGAATCGAATTTCCCTTGTGGAAGACCCCCTGCGGCGGGTCCCCAATGCACAATTCCAAAGGGGGGTTTGGCATGGCTGGAAAGGCGCGGGCATGGCTTGCCGTACTGCTGCTGGCTTTGGCATTGATCGGCACGACTCCGCTCGTCCAGTCCGTCTCGCCCGTGATCGCGGACGGCCCCGGGTGGAACGGGGGAGGGTAAGGCGAGAATAGCGTTAGCTTCTCTGGGAGGTCATCGCGGGGGCCCGCCCCCTCCGCCGCGGAAGGACAGCAGGGTCTCCAACGCGAATATCATTTCTCTATGGTTGAGCAAAAGAAGACTCTTCACGCCAGCCCCACCTGGCTGGTGCAGTTTGGCGAGAGGCTGGAACGGGCCCGCGGCCACACCGGGTTGACGCAAACCGATCTGGCCGGGTCGGAACTCTCGAAAAGCTTCGTCAGCCTCCTCGAAACGGCCCGCTCCTACCCTTCCGTGGAGACCTTGCTGCTCCTGGCCGGACGGTCAGGGGTCTCGGTGGGGTCTCTGCTGCTGGAATCCGCCGACCTCAGGCTGGACACCGCGCTGAGCCTCCTCAGCGTCGCCGGCGATGCGCTCTGGCGGCGGCCGGCCTGGGCGCGGGGGCTCCTGCGGACGGTTGAGGAGTTGTTGCCGGACGTGCCGCTGCGGATCCGCTCGGAGGTGCTCTTCCTACGTGGCCTCACCTTTGTCGCCGAAAACCAGCTGAAAGAGGCTCAGACGCAAGGCGACGAGGCCCGGCGCTTCGCCCAAAAGGCCAAGTTTGCTCCCGGCGTGGCCCGGGCCACGGCCCTGCTCGGCCACGTGTCGATGCTGCGCCGCGACGTTCCCAGCGCGATGACCCAGCTCAGTGACGCCGTGGAGGGGTTTCGGGGCAGTGGGAGTCTCCGCAGCGAATTCGGGATTCGCACCCTCCTCTGGCTAGGCACCACATCCATCCACGCCGGGAGAGTGCGCTATGCCAGAGGCGTCTATGAGAAAGCGCGCCGTCTGGCCGCGCGGCTGCGCCTGCGCTCGCTCGAAGGGCGAGCCCTCTGGGGTCTCGGGCACCAGGCCTGGGTGGAGGGGGACCTCGGGAAAGCCGCCCGGCTGCTCCGGGAAGCCAAAGCCGTCTTCGAGAAGACCGAAGATCTCGTCGATCTCGGCGAGGTCATGCGCAATCTCGGCGTCCTGCTGCGGGAGCAAGGCAAACTCTCAGAATCGTCCAAGGCGCTCGAGCACGCCATCCGCCTCGCCGAGGACGCGGGCAACCTGCGCATGCGCAGCAGCGCGTTGCAGGAGCTGGCCCGCCTGCACCTCCAGCTCGGCGACGTGGAGAAGGCGGAGGCCCACGCGCAGACGGCCGCCACACTCGCGCACGCGGCCGGTGACAAAGACCATCGCGCCCGCGGCATCGCCCTCTTGGGCCGGATTGCCGGCGCTCGGGGCGATCGTCCAGCCGCACTGCGGCAGTTGAGACAGGCCGCTCGCATCTTCGGGTCACTCCGATTGAAGGATGCAGCCGCTGAAGTCAAGCGGGACCTGGCTCTGCTGCGGTCGGCGCAGCCCCCCGAGACCATTGCGGACCATTACCTGGCGCAGGCGATCGGGAAGGCACCCTCCCGGCCCAGCGCAAGGCGTCCGGCGATCCACCCCGCCAGGCGGCCCTAAACCCCTTCACGACGATCACGATCTTATCTTCGGAGACGGGGAACCGCCGTCCGAGGTCATCCATGCGCCTGTGGCTCGCTCTCGTTGTGGTCACCGTGATCGCCTCGCCCGGCGTCGCCACGCCCACGCCCACCGTCGAGGTGGAAGTCCGCCGGGATCTCGTCTACGGCCCCCATCCGCGCCACCGGCTGGACGGGTACCTGCAGCTCGGCGCCGGTCCGCACCCCGTCATCGTCTTCGTCCACGGCGGCGGGCACGTCAGCGGGGACAAGGGGGGCGGCGGGCTGAACCTGATTCTGCCGGCGGCCCGCGCCGGCTACAGCATTATCTCGATCAACTACCGCCTCGCCCCGGAGTTTCCACACCCCGCGCAGGTGGAGGACGCGCGCCTAGCGGTGCGCTGGATCCGGGCGCGCGCCGGCGACCTGCGGATCGATCCGTCGCGCTTGGCGGTGGCGGGCGCGTCGGCGGGAGGGCACATCATCACTCTCCTGGCCTTCACGCCCTGTGCGGGCGATCCCCGGGCGGCCGATCCGCTGGCCCGGCAGTCCTGCCGCCCGCGCACGGCCGTGAACTTCTTCGGCACGACTGATCTACGCGCCCGGCGCGACGACCGGCTGCTGGTGGCTCTGCTGGGCCCCAGTCCCACGCCGGCAGCGAAAGCGGACGCCTCACCGATCACCCACATCTCGCCGGATGATCCGCCCACCCTGAGCCTGCACGGCACCGCCGACCCGCTCGTCCCCTACGGCCAGAGCACGGCGCTGCACCAGGCTCTGGCGGCCGCGCGTGTGCCCAACCGGCTGGTCACGGTGGAATACGGCGGCCACGGGTCCAACTGGTTCACCCTCGCCGGCGCGGAGGCGTGGCAGCAGGAGCTCCTCGAGTGGCTGGACCTCCACGTCAGGCGGTAGTCTTCCCCTGGTCTAGGACCCGTTTCCTTCCCTCGCTATACTGAAAGCTGCCGCTTTGCCTGGGGAGGGTGCCATGACAGAAGCCTTTCGCATGGTCATCAACGGGGAGCCGGCGGAGGCGCGCCGCCGGGCCACCTTCGAGGTGCGCAACCCCGCCAACACCGACGAGGTGGTGGGAGTCGTCCCCAAGGGGGACGCCGACGATGTCCGCGACGCCATCCGCGCGGCGAGCGAGGCCCTCAGCGCCTCCTGGTGGCCGAGGCTGCACGAGTCGCGGCGGCGGGGCAAGGTCCTGCAGCGCTACGCCGCCCTGGTCGAGGAGCACAAGGACCGGCTCGGCCGACTCCTCACCCGCGAGCAGGGCAAGATCTACAAGGAATCCACCGGGGAACTGGACAGCCTGATCAATACCTTCGACTACTATGCCGGTTACGCGGGGAAGATCGCCGGCGAGGTCAAGTACGTTCGCGACGGGGACTCCGTCATCAAAGTCGAGACGCGCAAGCAGCCGGTGGGGCTCTGCGCCGCCATCCTGCCCTTCAACTTTCCTGTCTCGCTCTACGCCTGGAAAGTGGCGCCGGCCCTCATCGCCGGGAACGCCGTGTTGATCAAACCGGCCAGCACCACGCCGCTCACCGACGTCGCCCTGACGCAACTGCTGCAGGAGGCCGGCGTGCCGCCGGGGATCGCCAGCATCGTCACCGGTCCGGCCGGGGCGGTGGGAGACGAGATCCTGCGCCACCCCGCGGTGAAACGCATCGCCTTTACGGGCTCGACCGGCGTGGGGCGGATGGTCGCGCAGACCGCCTCGCCGGCGCTGAAGCACGTCACGCTGGAACTGGGCGGCAGCGACCCCACCATCGTCGCCGACGACGCCGATCTCGAGCTGGCGGCGGAGACGATCGTGCGCTTCGGCCGCTTCCGCAACGCCGGCCAGTCCTGCACGTCGGTGAAGCGGGTATACGTGTTCGCCTCCATCTACGAGCGCTTCCTGGAGATGATGGCCCAGAAGGCCCGGGCGCTGCGGGTGGGGGACGGGCTCCGGCCGGAGACGGACATGGGCCCCCTCAACAACGAGGCCCAGCGGAGCGACGTCGAGCGGCTGCTGGCCGACGCGCTGGAGCGCCGTGCCACCGTGGTGGCCGGAGGCCACCGCCTCGCCGAGGGATCCTACGCCAAAGGGTATTTCTTCCAGCCCACCATCGTGGCCGACGTGCCCGACGACGCGGCGCTGTGGCAGGAGGAATGCTTCGGCCCGGTGCTGCCGGTGATGCCGGTGCGCGACCTGGAGGAGGGGCTCGAGCGCGCCAACAGCACCCCCTTCGGGCTGGGCTCGGGGCTGTGGTCCAGCAGCGACCGCACCATCGAGCGGTTCATCGAAGGCATCGAATCCGGGATCGTCTGGATCAACTACAAGCCGCTCAGCGTGCCGGAGACGCCCTTCGGCGGCGTCAAGGACAGCGGCACAGGGCGCGAACTCGGCGCGGAAGGCCTGGCCGAATATCTGGAGACCAAGTCGATCCGCAAGTACGTCGGGGGGGCCTAGCTGGCGCGAGGCGCTAGCGCAGGCCGCTGAACCGCAGCGGGCGGATGTGGATGCTGACGCGGCGTTCCGGTGCGTCCGTAGGGGGATACGTGTAAGGCTTTCCCCGGTACTTCATGGACAGGCGGTCGATGTCGCGGGCCGCGTGGTCGCGGTCAAAGTGTCCCACCCGCCCCCTGATCTGGACGTACTCGTAGGGATTGTCGCGGTCGACGATCGTCAGGGTGACCCGCGGGTCGGTTTCCATGTTGCGCAGTTTGACACGCCCCGCGCTCGTGTTGATGAGGATGTGATCTTCCTCCAACAGGAACCAGACCGGCGTGGCCTGCGGGCGACCGGTTGGCCCGATCGTCGCCAGGACCGCCAGATTGGGTCGCTCCAGGAACCTCCGCACGCTGTCGGAGATAGGGACGGCGGTCTCGGTGTGGTCGGCCACAGGTCTGATTATACGGCCAGCGGGCCTTTGGCCGGGTGGAGATAAGAACGCCCCGGGGGGATCCGCGCCGTTCTGGAGGGCAGATCCCCCGGAGCGATGGCATTGCGAATTTCTAGCGGGTTAGAGCCTGACCTGAAACACCAGGGTGAGGTTCGGCGCAGAGACGCTCGTCAGGACGAAGGCCACCTGCGGCCCAAAGTCCTCCACGCGCACCGCCACCAGGGTCATCGTATTCATCGGTACCAGCACGGCGGTCGTCTGGATCGGCACTAGGTAGAAAATTCTCCCCTTCACCTTCGCTCCCGCCGGAGTGTTGAGCCGCACGATCTGGCCCGGCGGAATGAAGGCCTGTGGCTGGGCAAACGCCAGGAAGGTGCCGCGGCCGTCGCGGATCACGTACAGCGTGTAACAGCGGCCCGCCCGGATGATGATCCCTCCGGCGACCAAAACCGAGGCGGGACAGTACACCTGCCCCTGCCCGTATGCTTTGACCTTCAGCGGCTTGGCCGGCTTGGCGTCCGCGGCAATGCCGAGCAGCGCCACGCTGAGCAGGACGACCAGCAGGCCCGCGAAGAGTCGCATGCGCCATCACGCCCCTTCCACGATGAGATGGTCCCCCAGAAGGACGCGGGGGCCGTGGGGTCTGTCATAGCAGGTTATACCCCGCTCGGCCCCGTCGTTGACGGGTCTTATGGGGAAACTAACGCACGGCTAATGTCGCTGATGCTCTGACAGCCAGACAATGCCATTGACAACCGCAAGTCGTCGCGCAGGAGCGTGAGTACCCGACGAACGCCTGCCTCGCCATCCACGGCTAATCCCCAGAGATATGGCCTCCCGATGAGCGCGGCCTGCGCACCGAGCGCGATGGCCTTCAGGAGGTCGGTGCCTCGGCGTATGCCGCCATCGACGAAGACTTCGACTTTGCCCGCCACCGCGTCTACCACTTCGGGCAGCGCGTCGCCTGTCGCCACCACGCTATCCAACTGCCGCCCGCCATGATTCGAGACGCCAATACCCGCCACGCCGTGCTGGACCGCGAGCCGCGCATCTTCCGCAGTGAGGATGCCTTTGACCACTATCGGGAGGCGAGTGAGGCTACGCAACCACTCCAGCGCTTCCCATGTGAGGGCTGGGTCGAATTGATCACTTATGTATTTGAGCAATGCCGAGCCATCAGCATTATCTGGCACGAGATGCGCGAGGTTGGCCACCCGAACATGCGGAGGCACTTTGAAGCGGTTACGGGCGTCCCGTTCGCGAGGGCCGGGTAGAGGCAGATCCACCGTCACGCAGAGAGCCACAAATCCAGCCGCTTCTGTCCGCTCGACTAACTCCCGCGTGATAGCCCGATCTCGATAACAGTATAACTGGAACCAGCGCGGACCCTCAGAGGCGGCTGCGACATCCTCGAGGCGATACGCGGAGAGGGTACTCAACACCTGAACAATGCCTGCCGCGGCTGCCGCGCGGGCCACGGCGAGTTCGCCCTCAGGGTGCGCCAAGGCGTTGAGGGCACACGGAGCGGTCATGAGGGGCATCGAGACCGGCTGGCCGATGATCGTGGTACTCAAGTCGCAGGCGCTCACATCCACCAGCACGCGTGGGCGCAGGCGTAGACGCGCCCATGCCTGCTCGTTGTCGCGCACAGTGATTTCGTCGCCCGCACCACCGGCGTAGTAGTCGTAGACCATCTGCGGCAGACGCTCACGGGCACGTTGTTCATACTCGTGCAGATTGAGTGGTTCAGTCATCTCTGATGCCGCTGTGGGGCAGAGCATTACCCGGCATGAGCGCGCCCGTAGGTCAACGCGAGCCCCGCCGATTTATCCTCGCTGAAGCTCAACGGCCATGCTGGTGTAGGCTGTAGAACTGACCATCGAGCCCCCAAAAGTAGGTCCACCTGACGGACCGGTCTTCCAGCTCTTCGATCTCAGAAACAAAGACGGCACCTTTCGCGAGCAACTCGGCTCGGGCCGCCATGATATCGTCTCCTTCCAGTCCAATGACCGGCCCATTGAAGTGCTGGTACTTCGCATTGCGCGTCCGATTGGAAGGTCCATAGACTTCTATCGATTGCCCCGACAGGAGACGATACATTGTGATTTCTTTTGTGTCGTCGGCCGAGGCCCGATTCAGCCCGAGATCATGCTCAAAGAAATTACAGGTGGCTTCGTAGTCATGCACCAAAATCCCGATCCAGCGATAATCCGTGATCTTCATGACCTGCCCCCTTGCCGTTATCGGTTGGTCTGCGCTCAAGTTTCTCACACTTCTGCTTGAAGCGCTTCACACTATTACTCTGAGCACATGTTTCTGGATAGATCCATGGTCAGCCGCCTAACAAGAAATAGACAGAACCACATAACACACTGAACGCTGCGGAACCCCGCCGCCTAATACCCGAACGACCCATTCTAAGTCAAAGCCCAACACCCCCTGCAGCAACACTGTCCGGCGCGTCCAGGCCACCTGTCGCCACCGCGTTATCCAGCGTGGCCGTGCAGCCTATCATGGTCAGGGTGGAGCCCCCGGCCGCCGTTGACGGCCCCCGGCGCCCGGCCGATACTGAGATCGTGATGCGTCCCTTCGGCTGACCCTGATCCCTCGCCCATTGCCGGGCGGTCTCTCCCCGCTCACTGCGCCGCCGGGAGCGCCATACTCGCGTCCCGGCCTTTCCTGTTTGTGTCCGACGCCGCGTTTTCAGGTCCCGGGCTCCGCCGTGCCTTCCTGCGCCTCGATCAGGCTGCAGGGAGGTGGAGGAGATGGAGCATGGGACGATCGTGGTCGTCCGTGGGAAACAGGTCGTTGTTCTCACGGGCTCCGCGTTGCGCGCGGCGGCCGCCCGCGCCGAACATGTGGTGCTGGATCTGGGAGCCGGTGATGGACGGTGGATCTACCGGCTGGCGCGC